>NZ_JCALDL010000006.1:0-259267 GCF_059812855.1 Mycobacterium sp. NGS35 | reverse complement strand
TCCGCCACCGCCAATGTGATGAGTCGGGTCATGGGTTACACCTGAGTCGGGTCATCGGTTACAGGTTGCCCTGGCCATCGGCCGGGGTTTTTTGTTGGTTGCGCCAGTAGTTGCGGTGGGGGTCGATGGTGTGGCTGCTGAGGAGGTGGTAGCCGGTTTTGCTGATGACGGTGACGGTGTGGTCGGCCACGAGGATCAGTACGGGCGTATGGGCGTGGGCGCGGCCGACGCCGAGGTGGTGCAGGCGGCTGGCGTGGCGCAGGGTGAGTTTGCCGAATTGGTCGACGGTGTCGTGGCGGATGCGAAAGTGTGCGCTGGGTTGTCTGCGGGGGTGGTCTTTGGGTCTGGCGTTGTAGGCCTGTTGGGGGGTGGTGTGTTTGGGGTGGGCGCGGTGGGCGCGTTGGGTGTTGTCGATGCTGGCGAAGGTGTCGAGCAGGTTTTGCAGTTCGGTCAGTGTGGCGGGTCGGGGTCGTGCGGCGAGCCAGCGTTTGAGGGTTTGGTGGAAGCGTTCGATTTTGCCTTGGGTCTGGGGGTGTCCGGGTTTGCCGTTTTTTTGGGTGATGCCCAAACTGGCCAGGAGGCGTTCGAAGTCGTTGTGGCCGTGGGTGAATCGCGAGGTGTAGACCGCTCCGTTGTCGGTCAACGTGGAGGCGGGCAGGCCGAATTGTTCGGCGGTGGCGGTGAAGCTGGCCACGACGTCGGTGCCGGTTACGCGGCGGTGGGCGGTGCAGGCGAGCAGGTATCGGGAGTGGTCGTCGAGCCAGTTGAGGATCTCGACGTCGGTGCCGTCGGCCAGGCTCCAGTGGGTGAAATCCGATTGCCAGCATTCGTTGGGTTGCTCGGCTTGAAAGCGGTGGTAGGAGCTGCGGGGCCGTTTACGTGGTTGAGGGGTGATCTTGCCGTGGTGGTGCAGGATGCGCCGGATGGTCGACGTGGACGGCACCGGCAGGCCCTGATCGGCCAAATGCCCTTGCAAGGTCAGCGGGCCGGCGTCCAGACCCTCGCCGGTCAGCTTCTCTCGGGTGAGTACTACCGCGGCGATGACTTCGTCTGACACCGCGCGGGGGTTGCTGGCAGGGCGACGCGAGCGCGGATCGACCGCTTGCAGGCCGCCCTGGTGATAGCGCTTGAGCAATCGGTGTATGTGCTGGCGAGACAGACCATAGCTGCGGGATGCGGCGCTGACCGATAACCGACCACTGATGACTTCGAGGACAACCACACGCGCTTTCGACATGTGCCATGACTGTCACCTATGACGCGACTCATCGGCCATCGACACAGGTGTAACCCATGACGCGACTCACCTGTCACCTATGTCGTGAACTCACACACCTCCGCCAGAGCCAATTTTTCTGCCTGATTCTGGGTGCAGATCGCAATCTTCGCTGTGATCGCGATCTGTACGCAGTGTGAAACGGCGCAGAGTCTCAGCGTCCGAACGTCAACGGGCGCCCGCTGGCCTGCCACGCCAGCATCCCGCCGTCGAGTTCCACCACGTCGGTATATCCGAGCCTGCCGAGCTCGGTGGCCGCCGCCGCGCTCATCGGCCCGCGACGACAATAGATCGCTAGCGGAGTGCCCCGGTCCGCCGGCAATCGAGCGGACTCCTCGCCGATGCGGTCGAACGGGACCGACAGATCGGTGCCTGGGATGTCGCCTTCGTAGGGGACATGCACATTGATCGTCACCCGGCCGGGTTCGGCCACCGCATCGGCGAATTCGCTCGCACCCACGAGTCGGCTGGAGGCCACGCTCGCACTGTGCTCGGCGCCGCACGACACTGAGCCGACTGCGGCCGCAGCGATCACAACAGCAAGCCACCTGACTCTCATGCCAGCGCCAGGAACAACTTCTCCAGTTCGGCCTCGGTCATCGGCCGTTCACCGTTGGCGTCGGAGCCGGACACGCACTCCCGCAGGCCCGTGGCCACGATCTTGAAGCCGGCGCGGTCCAGCGCCCGCGACACTGCAGCGAGCTGAGTGACGACGTCTTTGCAGTCGCGTCCCTGCTCGATCATCGAGATCACCCCGGCCAATTGCCCCTGGGCGCGGCGCAGCCGGTTCAGTACCGCGGCGATGGCCTCTTCGTCGCCAATCATCATTCGTGCCTTCCGTCACCTGAGGCTCATCGTACCCTCGGGGGTATTGGTCGCTCAGCTAGAGGCGGCACCAAGGTGCCAGTGTGCCCCGACCCACCGCACGGGACAGTGAGTGGTGCGACTGCAGCTGAGGTAGACGCCTGCGCCGACGAAGGTCAGGCCTGCGGCTAACCCGCCGATGACGAGACTGGTTTCTTCAGCCAGAATCACCGACGCCATTACCAGGACGAACCAGCCGAAAACCTGCCGCAACACCATCGGATTGATCAGCGTCACCAGCCGGCCGCCGACGACGGCGCCCACCACCGCTGCGGTTGTCACCATCGCAGCTATCCGCCATTCGACGTGTTCGGTGGCCAGGTGACCGGCCAGTCCTGCGAACGACTGCATAGCAATCACCACCAGCGAGGTCCCGATAGCTGCCCGCATGGCCAGGCCGCCTAACAGCGCGAGCGCAGGAACCAGCAGAAATCCCCCGCCTGCCCCGACGAGGCCACTGATCGCGCCGACCCCAATGCCCAGCGCGGCGACCTTGAGTAAGGGCAGCCTCGGTCGGCCGCAAGTGGCCGCCGTCTCCTTCCGGCCACGCAGCATCGCGACGGCCGCCGCCACCATGATGACGGCGAACACGACCATGAGGACCGTGCCGGGCACGAACCGCGCGAGCCGGCCACCGCCGTACGCGCCCGCCATGGCGGCGACGCCGAAGAAGGCGGCGACGCGCCACTGCACCTGTCCAGCTCGGGCGGGGGCCATCGTTGCGAATGCACTGGTCACGCCCACCACCAGCAATGACATCGCGATGGCGGCTTCGGCCTCCATCCCGGCGACGTATACCAGCAGCGGCACCATCAGGATCGAGCCGCCGCCGCCCAGGAGGCCCAGCGAGATGCCGACGAAAACGGCCAGCACGACGGTCAACGCGAGCATGTTCCTCACCGCGCCTCGGAGTGCTGAGCCGGGCAACTGGACACTCTGACGAGATTCCCTGCCAGATCGCAGCGTCCACGCTCGGCAGCGGTGGTGGGGACGGCATGCGGCTTATCCATGGGGCCCGCTTTCGATTTTCGTATATACCCATAGGGGTATCTACGCTGATCATACGCATACAGGCCGGGGTATATGCAAGAGGGGAATACGGATACCCCGGGAGGTACTTGACATACCCGTAGGGGTATATGCATGATGGCGTGACCCGCAGAGAGAGTAGGGATAGCGATGATCCTCGAGCAGTACTACATCGAATGTCTGTCGCAGGCGTCGTACCTGGTCGGAGACGAGACCTCCGGCCGCGCGGTCGTCGTCGATCCACGCCGCGACATCGGTGACTACCTAGCGGATGCCGAGCGATACGGCTTGACCATCGAGGGCGTGATCAACACCCACTTCCATGCGGACTTCGTGTCCGGGCACCTTGAACTGGTCGACGCCACCGGCGCCTGGATCGGCTTCGGTGAGGCGGCCGATACGGACTATCCGATCCGCCGATTGGCTGACGGCGAGCACATCTCACTCGGCGAGGTCGACTTGGAGATCCTCTGGACTCCGGGGCACACCTGGGAGTCGATCAGCGTGGTGGTGCGAGCCCATCGCGAGGCGCACCCAACGGCAGTGCTCACCGGTGACTCGTTGTTCATCGGCGATGTCGGGCGCCCCGATCTGGTCAACATCGGCGACAGCTCGACGACCGACTTGGCTCGCGCGATGTACCACAGCATCCACGACAAGCTTTTCGCATTGCCGGACTCCGTCACAGTCATGCCCGCACATGGCGCCGGCTCGTCGTGCGGCAAGAACCTGTCGACCGAGCTAACGTCGACGATCGGTGAGCAGCGTCGCACCAACCCGTCAGCGCAGCCGATGAGCGAGGACGAGTTCGTCGACATGATCACCAAGGGCCAGCCCGCCGCGCCGTCGTACTTCACCGTCGACGCCGCGATGAACAAGCGGGTGCATCCGCTGCTGGATCAGTCGCGAAGGGTTCCTTTACTGACAGCGGCGCAGATCCGTTCCGCCCTCGACAGCGGGATCCGCGTCGTCGACGCGCGTTCGGTCGACGACTTCGCTGCCGGTCATCTGCGAGGCTCGGTCAACGTCGGATTCGACGGGCGGTTCGCCGAGACCGGAGGCATGGTTGCCGAGGTCGGCGACAAGATCGCGCTGATCACCTATCCCGGTGACGAGCAGTTCGCCGCCGTGCGGCTGTCGCGCATCGGTTCGGACAACGTCATCGGGTACCTGAACGTCGATCGTGACAGGGTTTTCCCGGCCGAGTTGTCCGACCTCATCCAGCAGGCAGCACGGGTCACGGTCAGCGAACTGGACCGCAGGCTGTCCGACGACGAGGTCACGGTCATCGACATTCGCAATGCCGGAGAGTTGGCGAACGGCACCATCCCCGGCGCAATCCACATCCCGCTGGCCCAGTTACGCGCTCGGATCGACGAGGTGCCTACCGACAAGCCGATCGTCGTGCACTGCGCCGGAGGGTGGCGCTCGAGCGTCGCCGCCTCACTATTGCGGGCGCTTGGCTTCCGCAATGTCTCTGACCTGGCCGGTGGCTACAACGAGTGGGCCGCGGCCCATGCGGCCGCGTAAGACTTGTACTCGAGGGAGATTCACATGTGCTACCCCGTGCGGTGTGCGGTGTGCGGCAAGACCGGCTGGGCCGGCTGTGGCCACCACGTCGATGCAGTCATGAGTACCGTGCCGGACTCAGACCGGTGCCAGTGCGCCCAAGCTTCTGAATCGTTCGATCGCTCCAATAGACTCATCGTGCGGCCGCTCACCCCCAATAGTAAGTAACAACGAACGGTTGACAGACACTTACCGTTCGTTCATGCTTACCAATGTGGCGGCCTCCCCTCATACCGTGTTGGACGCTCTCGGGGACCGAACCCGACGGGCGATTCTAGAAAAGCTGGCCGACGGTCCCATGCCGGTCGGTGTCTTGGCCGACCAGCTCCCGGTGTCACGCCCGGCGGTGTCCCAGCATCTGCGGGTTCTCAAGGAGGCTGAACTGGTCACCGAGTCAGCAGCAGGGACTCGGCGGCTGTACCGCATCAACCAAGCGGGCCTGAGTGCCGTGCGGGACTACTTCGACCGGTTCTGGGAGTCCGCGCTGGACAACTTCGCCATTCTCGCCGCTGCTGAAGCGGAAAAAACCATCAACAAAGCGCCGCGCCGTCGCGCTAAGAACTGAGGAGTATGTCAATGAGTACTGAATCAGCAGCCGCCGTCGAGGTTTCCCGATCGGTGAGTGTGCCGCTATCGCCAGAACAGGCCTTCGAGTTGTTTACAGCTCGGATGACCGACTACTGGCCCAAAGAGCACTCAATCGGGACGTCAGAGATCGCCGAGGTTGTGCTGGAACCACACGACGGCGGCCGCTGGTTCGAGCGCGGCACGGACGGCAGTGAGTGTCAGTGGGGCCGCGTCGGGGTATGGGATCCGCCGCGAAAGGTCGTGTTGCTGTGGCAAATTGACGCCGACTGGAAATTCGACGCCGATTTCCAGACCGAGGTGGAGGTGACGTTCACGCCGGAAGACTCTGGACGAACGCGGGTGGACCTGCGCCACCGTAATCTGCAGCGCTACGGAGATGCCACAGAGCGGATGCGCGCAGCGTTCGATCACCCCGACGGGTGGACAGGCACCCTCACTCGCTTCGCGGCCCTGGCCGAAACTCACCGTGGAGGGTGACAATCGGACGGTGTCCACAATGGAGATGGCTTGCGACGAACGGAAGGACTTCGCGGAATTACTCGGGCAACTGACACCCGAGCAATGGGAAGAACCCAGCTTGTGTGAACGGTGGCGGGTGCGTGATGTTGTGGCCCATGTTCTCAGCTACGACGAATTGACTCGCTGGGAACTAGTCCGTCGTTTCACTAAGGGCTGGTTCGTGCCTGACCGCGTCAACCAGCTCGGTGTCATTGAATATGCGAGGCGCTCACCCGAGGAACTCACTGAGTTGATGCGTGCATGCATTCGGCCGCGGGGGCTCCCGGCTGGGTTCGGCGGAATGATCGCTCTGGTCGACGGCATGATCCATCAGCAAGACGTCCGGCGACCGCTGGGAATTCAGCGTGACATTCCTTCCGACCGCTTGACGGCCGTGCTCAATTTCGCGCTCACAGTTCCCGCTGTTCGCGGGGCGAGGCGCACGCGTGGAGTGCGGCTCGTCGCCACCGACGTCGACTGGAGCCACGGCAGCGGACCAGACGTGCACGGGCCGGGAGAGGCGCTGCTGATGTGCATGGCTGCGCGCGCTGACGCGTTGGATCAAGTCAGCGGGCCGGGCAAAACGCTTCTGGCTCAACGAATTACCTAGCTGCACTCAGCTACAGCCCTGGTTCAGCCGGTCCGGCCGGCCATGTCCGTCGAAGACACGGATGTTCTGCGATCGCAGTGGCTGATTCGGCCGCCGGTTCCTGCGATTCGCACGTGCGCTGTCATGCTCCCTACGAATCGCCCGCAGCAGCCGTAGTCGCTGCGAAACCTCGTCTGCGGGGACGGCGCTGCACCTACACTGGGTGTAGGCGGATCGGACAAGCACCGATTCCACCAGCACGGACATCAATCCCCTGCGGGGATGTCGTCGATCGATTCGACGCCAAAAATGTTGAGCCAGCGGTTAGATCGCGCTCTGTTTCGCTCCGGCGCCTTGCAGTTGGCCGCGACGGTCCAGGCGACGCAGTGCCAACGCGGCCAACACTCCCACCAGGGCCAGCCCAGCCCAGAAGAGGTACTCGACGTCAGCGCGGCGGGCGGCGCCCATCATGGAACCGGTCGCCAGATTGCCGACGAGGATTCCGACGCCCACAATCGTGTTGTAGAAGCCATAGTGGGTAGCCACGAGCCGCTCGGCGGACAATGTGACGACGGTGTCCATCTCGAACGGAAAGATCGCTGCCGAACCGACGGCGAGCAACGCGGCGCAGAGCAGAAGCGCGGCGACCGCAATCACGAACCCGAAGCGGGCCGTATTCGGAACCATAATGAGCGGAACATAGGCTACCGCCAAGATCACGATCCCGATCATCAAGCTGCGGCCGGGCCCCCACCGTCCAGCGAACCAGCGGGTGATGCGCAACTGCCCGGCTACGGCAATCACACCCGATACCACGAAGACTGAAGCCACCAGCACCGATTCGGATCCCCGGGATAGATTCGCGGCCTGCAGCGGCAAAGCGAGATAGACCTGAAACGACAGCACATAGGAACCGATCATCGCCGCCGCGAACCACAGGAATGATCGGTTGGCCACCACCGTGCGCCAGTCATCGAGGACGGAGCCTTTCTCAGCGGGTGCATCGGCACTGTGTTGGGGCAGGGCGCATAGTTGTGCCACTGTGAGCACCGCGAAGACGGCTGCCGCGGCCAGGGCCGTCATCCGGAAATCGAACGCCACCAACGCCAATCCCACCAATGGGCCGATCAGGATCCCAGCCTGGTAGAAGATGTTGAACATGGCGAACGCGTCCACCCGACGCTCCCGGGCGTCAGCGGCCAGGTAGGCGCGTACTGCCGGATTGAACAACGCGCCCGCGAAACCCGTTGCGGCGGAGGCGATGAGCACCATCGGGAGTGAGTGAGCGAACACCAGCATGCCGAATCCTGCTGTGCGCAGCAGGCAGCCGGCGACAATGAGCGGCTTGAAGCCGAGCCGATCGGCAAGTGTGCCACCGACGATGAACATTCCCTGCTGTGAGAAGTTGCGCACGCCGAGCACCAGCCCGACAGCCCACGCCGCTAATCCCAGAGGCCCGGCCAGGTAGTTGGCCAGATACGGCATCAGCATGTAGAAGCCGAGGTTGATGCCGAACTGGTTGATCATCAGGACCTGGCTGGGCCTGTCGAAGGTGCGGAACATAGACAGGAATCCGATCATCGCGCCGCCTTCACCGGATCGACCACCGTGGTGCACCTGGTCCACGACCGCACAACCTTGTCGAACGGAGTTGAGATGACGTCGGGCTCGTCGGGCGGTATCTGGTCGAATAGGCCATGGTGACGGCAGTAGTCGTCGTTGTAGACGGTGTCGAAATAGCGTTGTGGCCCGTCAGGAAATACCGCGGCGATTGTGGTGTCTCGCGGGTACTTCCGTGCCGCCCACCCGGCGACGAGTGCGACCGCACCGACGCTCCAACCCCCGCTCGCGTAGTGAGTCGCCGCCAGCGTGCGGCAGGCCCACACCGCCTCTGCGGGAGCGACCCAGTGCACCTCGGTGAACGCGTCATAGTCGACATTCCCGGGGTAGATGCTCGAACCGAGGCCGCGCATCAGCCGGGCGGCGGCTGGCTGTCCGAAGATCGTCGAACCCACCGTGTCCACGCCGATCAACTGCAGCTCAGTGTTGAACTGTCGCAGCACCCGAGCCACTCCAGCGGAATGTCCGCCGGTTCCGACCGAGCAGACCAGCACGTCGATGTGCTCCAGTTGTGCTATGAGTTCCAGGCCCAGCGACCGATAGGCGTCGACGTTGTCTGGGTTGTTGTATTGGTCGGGATACCAGGCATATGGGTCTTCGCTGAGCAGTTCTGCTACCCGATCCCTTCGCGCCTGCTGCCACCCGCCGGTGGGGTGCGGCTCGGACACCAGTTCGACTTCGGCGCCGTATGCAGTCAACATGCGCTGAATGATCGGTTCCATCCCGGGGTCGGTGACCAGCGTGACGGGGTGCCGATACACGGTGCCGGCGAGGGCTAGTCCCAATCCCAGTGTGCCGCTGGTTGACTCGATGATGCGTGCCCCCGGACGCAGATCACCGCGGCTTCGACCGCGCTCGACCATGTGCATGGCGGGACGGTCTTTCATTCCACCCGGACTGAATCCTTCGAGTTTGGCCCAGAAGCCCTGGCCCGGTGGTGCAAAGGGCTCCGAGATCCGAAGCACTGGTGTGTGACCGACCATGGTGGCCGGGCGGTGGTAGCGGCCCAACGCTTTTGGCTGACAAGCGCATTGGTCGATGACGTCATTGGACAACAGGTTCTTCATGTGATGGTTGCCTCTGCATCGGAGCTGCATGACTCACAGCTGCTGACGTGGATAACAGTCACCGACCGTCATGCTGAGTGCACGACGGTCTGAGGATGACTTGTCAGCGACGAGCGATGCAGAGCCGGGTCAAGACTTCTCGACCCGACGGCAAAGCGGCGCGGCCGCGTGGTGGCCCGCGCGTTGCGAGCCCGACCGCGTGAACAACGAGGAGGGCCGCTGCGCCGAGCCCGGCCACGGTGCCCAACGCGATCAGGGTCGGGGCCGAGCGAGGCGCCAGCGCAGCGGAGAGTGTCTGAGGCGGTGCCGGTGCACTCTCTGTGCCGAGATGGGGATGGTCGAGAAGGATGGCCGCCGTGCCGTCGTGTGAATGGTGTGCCTGCACTTCAGATCGAGGCAGCGCAAGGAATGTGGCGATGGCAAGCAGCGCGACAGTCGCCACCAACGCAACCGCCGAACGCAGCCTGGCGGCACAGGCATCGGCATGGCTCACAATGGTGCCGATCGTAGCATCGCCACGACCGCACTCTGAGGCGTCGACAAGTTGAGTCCGTGTTGTGACACAGCGGCAATAGCGAACGGCGGCATGCGCGTAGCCCCAGAACTTTATTGCGGAGGAGAACTTATTGCGGTGGCGGCTCGGCAGGCGGCGGGGCGGGCGGCTCGAGCACGGGAAGATTGATCGGCGGCAGGCCCGGGATCTCGACGACCGCCTGATCCGGCGATGGAGGCGGCGGCCCTTCCGGCGCCTCCACCGGTGGGCGTTCGGGCGCCCGCTCCACAGGCGGCGGAGCCGGCGCGACCCCGTTGCTGATGTTGATCGTGACGACGGACCCCGGGATCGTCTGACCGCTCGGTGTGGTGCCGACGACCGCACCGTACGCGGCATAGCTGTTCACCTGCGTCGGCTGGTCGGCCACCTGGAAACCCGCATCCTTCAGCCGCTGGCGTGCCGCATCCAGATTCAATCCCGACACCGGCGGCACTCGGCCGCCCGGCGCGCCGTCGACGTAGCGGGGGTCGGTCGGCGGCAGCTTCACCTCGCCGAAATCGTTGGCGATCGGCTTCATCGCCTCGAACCATGTCCGCGCCGGCTCGCTGCCCCCGTACAGGTCGCCGCCATAGCACTTGCGCAGCGGAAAGGAACAGATGCCCGACGGCACGTTGGAGTCGTCGAAGATGTACACGGCCGCCGCGTAGTGGTTGGTGAAGCCGACGAATCCCGACGACCGGTGCGACTCGGTGGTGCCGGTCTTGCCCGACATCGGCAGCGTCCAGCCGACGGACCCGGCCGACCCCGCCGCGGTGCCGCCGGGCTGGTCGTCGCGGCTCAGCGCATTGGCGAGCGTGTTGGCCAATCCCTCGGGCACCACCTGCTCGCACGGCTGAGCGGTCAACGGCACCTCTTTGCCGTGGCGGTCGACGATCTTGTCGATCGGGCTGGGCGGACACCACACCCCACCCGACGCCAGCGTCGCCGCCACATTGGACAGCTCCAGCGCGTTGAGCTGGAACGGACCCAGTGTGAACGAGCCCATGTTGCGTTCCTTGATGAAGTCGGCCAGGCTCTGGTTGCTCTGCGGGTCATAGGCCCGCGCTGTTCCCGGAGTGGCGTATGACCGCATCCCGAGCCGGACCGCCATGTCGACGGCCCGCGGCACTCCCACCTGCTGGATCAACTTGGCGAACGCGGTGTTCGGTGAGGTGGCCAACGCCTCGGTCACGTTCATCGAACCGCGGTAGCGCCCGGCGTTGCGGACACACCAGGTCTCCCGCGGACATCCCGGCGTATCGCTGCTGCCGAGCCCCTTGGCCTGGAAGAAGCTCGGCACGTCCAGCTGGGTGTTGATCCCCATGCCCATTTCCATCGCGGCCGCAGTGGTGAAGATCTTGTAGATCGACCCAGCGCCGTCGCCGACGAGCGAGAACGGCTGCGGCTGCATGGTCTCGTCCGCGTCGACGTTCAGCCCGTACGTCCGGTTGCTGGCCATCGCCATGACCTGATGCGAATTCTTGCCGGGCCGGATCACGCTCATCACGTTCGCCACCCCGTCGAGCGTCGGGCGTGCGACGTTGTCGACCGCCTGTTTCACCGACGCCTGCACTTTGGGATCGAGCGAGGTGCGGATCAGATAACCGCCGCGCGCCACCTGCTCGCGGCTGATACCGGCCCTGGCCAGGTACTCCAAGACATAGTCACAGAAGAACGCGCGGTCGCCGGCCGCGATGCAGCCACCCGGCAGCTGCTTCGGCCGTGGCAGCACACCCAGTGGCTGGGCCTTCGCCGCGCGCAACGCGTCCGCGTGGGCCGGGAAGTTCTGAATCATGGTGTCCAGCACCAGGTTTCGGCGTTGCAGCGCCCCGTCGGGGTTGAGGTAGGGATCAAGCGTGCTCGTCGACTTCACCATGCCGGCCAGCAGCGCGGCTTGCTGCCAGTTCAGCTGCGAAGCGTTGACCCCGAAGTACGTCTGCGCCGCGTCCTGCACGCCGTACGCGCCGTTGCCGAACGACACCAAATTTAGGTAGCGGGTGAGGATCTCAGGCTTGGACAGCGTCTTGTCGAGCGTCAGCGCCATCCTGATCTCGCGCAGCTTCCGGGCCGGGGTGATCTCCACTGCCGCTCGGCGCTCGGCGTCGGTCTGGGCAGTCACCAGCAGCTGATAGTTCTTCACCAACTGCTGCTCGATTGTCGATCCGCCGCGGGCGTCGATGTCGCCCGACAGGTACCCGTGCAGACCGGTCAGCGTGCCCTGCCAGTCCACGCCGCTGTGCTCGGGGAACCGCTTGTCTTCGATCGAGACGATGGCCAGCTTCATCGTGTCGGCGATCTGCTCGGTCGGCACCTCGAAGCGGCGCTGGCTGTAGATCCACGCGATCGTGTTGCCGGACGTGTCGACCATCGTCGACACCTGCGGAATCTCGCCCTCGATCAGCTGCGCCGACCCGCCGGCCACCACGTCGGACGCCCGGTTGGACAGCAGCCCGATACTGCCGGCCAACGGAAACATCACGCCTGCTGCCAGCACGCCGGCCAGCAGACAGCACCACATCAACTTGACGACCGTCGCGGAGATCGTCGGGCGCTCCCCCATACCCAGACATTATCCGCGCCGTAGGACAGGATTCGATGCACGCCGCGTTTGGCGTGGCCACGAGCCAGCGGCTAGCCCGACGACGGCAGCTGCCGGGCCAGCTCCCAACCCTTCTGCGCGAGCGCGCGGTAGCGGTCACGAAACTCCGACGTGCCGGCGCGCGCGTCGGCGGCGTTGCCGTCCAAACCGCGCCGCCACACGCCCGCCACGATCGACGCGAGCCGGAACAGCGAGAACACGATGAACACGTCGAGCGAGGGCGGCACCTCGCGGCCGGCATACCGGCAGTAGCTTTCGACAAACTCCTGCTGAGTCGGAATGCCGGTGCCGGACAGATCCTCACCGGCCACGCCGTTGCGGCCGCCCTGTTCGGCGGGCAGGTGATAGGTCAGGCATGTGTAACCGAGGTCCGCCAGCGGATGGCCGATCGTGGCGAGCTCCCAGTCCAGCACCGCGACCACCCGCGGCTGCGTCGGATGAAGCAGCACGTTGCCCAGCCGGTAGTCGCCGTGGGCAATGCACGCGGGTCCGTCGTCGGAAGGCAGATGCTGCGGCAGCCATCGCGCCAAGTTGTCCATCGCCGGCATCTCTTCGACCCGGGCGGCCTCCCACTGTCTGGTCCACAGCGCCACTTGGCGTTGCATGTAGCCCTGCGGCTTGCCGAAACCGTCCAATCCGACGGCGCGCCAGTCGACCCGGTGCAGTGCCGCGAGCACCCGCGCCAGATCGTCGTACACCGCCGCGCGATGTTCGGGTGTGCCTTCACGCAACACCCGATCGGGGAAGATCCGCCCTGCGACGTAGTCCATCACGAAAAACGTTGTGCCAATGACGCTTTCGTCCTCGCACAGCAACCGCATGCGCGGCACCGGCACCTCGGTGTCGGCCAGCGCCGACATGACGCGGTATTCGCGCTCCACCTCATGGGCCCGTGGCAGCAGCTTGCCCGGCGGCTTCTTGCGCAGCACGAAATCGCCCGCAGAGGTGTGCAGGTGATACGTGGGGTTGCTCTGGCCGCCCTGGAACTGCCGAACTTGCACCTCACCGTCGAAACCCGGCAACCGGGAACGCAGGTAGCGTGACAGCGCGGCCTCGTCGAAACGGTGAGCCGGCAGCACAGGAACGAGTTCGGCGGCACCTTCCATTGACAGAAGACCGTAGTCGCACCGTTAAGGTCAAAGGCATGGGCATGCTCGACCGGCTCAAGACCGCGGCTCGGGAGAAGCTGCAACGAGCGGTGGCCGAGGTCGTCAGCGAGAAGCTCGGCGACGAACGTGCGCACACGCAGCGGTCTGCACAAGATCTGACTGCCGACGTCCTCGCCGCGATCGAGCGCGTCGACCGTCATCTCGACGACGTCGATGCCCGCCTCGGTGCCGTCGCGGACCGCATCGACGAGGTGATCCGCCGCCAGAACGAACTGGAATTCCGTGCCCGGCGCGACATCTGGTACGCCGAGGATCTACGGGTGACCGACGAGACCGCCGCGTTCGTGTTCGAGCACATGCCTAAGGCCGCGGTGTTCTGGCATCCCCACGACACACTGCGGTTCGCGCTCAACGAGATCAAGGGCCCCGGCTTGGCGCTCGAGTTCGGCGTGGCTACCGGCACCACGCTCACCATCATCGCCGACACGGTGAGCCGGGACCGTGCGGTGTTCGGCTTCGACAGCTTCGAAGGGCTGCCCGAGACGTGGCGAACCGGTTTCACCGCAGGCGAATTCGCGCAAGAGCCGCCTAAACAGATCCGGGGCGCCACGCTGGTGACCGGGCTGTTCGAAGAGTCGCTGCCGCCGTTTCTCGCCGAGCACGACGAACCCGTCGCATTCCTGCATCTGGACGCCGACCTGTACTCGTCGACCAAGACCGTGCTCGACCTCGTCGGTGATCGGCTTGCCCCCGACGCAGTGCTGCTGTTCGACGAGTACTTCAACTACCCGGGCTGGCAACACCACGAATACCGGGCATTCGACGAGTTCATCGCCCGCACCGGGCGCACTTTCGAATACCTCGCCTACACCGGCAACAACGAGCAGGTGGTCGTCCGCCTGCATTAGCGAGCGGTCAGCTGTTGAACAGACGCGACCAGTTCTCGCGACTGATCAACTCCGGCAGCGCTGCCCGGTACTGCTCCTGCACCGTCGGTGCTTGTGTGCGGAATCGCCGCAGCGCCTTGGCTGCCCGCCGGGTGAGCTTCACCAGTTTTCGCTTGTCGCGCCGACGAATTCGCACCCCGGCCTGGGAGGCGTCGGTGACCACGACGTGGTCGAACAGCGATGTGTGCCACCACGTGTTGTCGTCGGACGTGACAGCGACGGGCCCGGGGATGGTGCGCCCCAGCCACTGGTACACCGCACGCTTGGCCAGCACCAGGTTCAGCCTGTCCTTGCGTGGCAGGTAGCCGCGCGGGCGCACCCGAGGCACAGCGCCGGTGAGTTCGGTGATCTCGGCCGCCGGATGCATCACGGTCTCGGGGTACGCCGAACGCTCCTGACGGATTCGCGCCAACGCGGCCGCCCCACCGTCGCGCAGGATCTCCGGTCCGGCGAGGAAGTCTTCGATCCCTCGAATCACCGTGTGCGCCAACCCATATTGCATGGAGACCAGATGTTCGGTGATCTCCCGCGCCAGCCATCGCGCGGTGGTCGGCGCGTCGATGTTGCTGTGCAGCGCATAAGTGATCAACGCGTTGCGCACCTGGAAGTAGCGGGTGAAGTCGTCGCGGTCCTTCCAGTGGAAGTCCGCGTGCCACACGCCGGCGTTGGGCAGTGTCACGGTGGGGAAGCCGTTAGCCAGAGCGCGCAAGCCGTATTCGATGTCGTCCCATTGGAAGAAGGACGGGATCGGAAGGCCGATCGCCGTGATCACCTCCGACGGGATCAGACACGACCACCAGGCGTTGTACTCGGCGTCCACCCGCTTTTCCTGCTGATGTTTGACCATGTCGGAAAAGTGCAGCGAGTTCGGCACCCAGCGGCCCGAGCGGATCTTCACCAGGTCCGTCTCTTCGGCACTGGTGAGCAGCTTTCGCGGATCCTTCAGCAACAGCATCTGCGCACCCACGCAGGTGGGCGTCGGGGTCAGGTTCGCAAAAGCGTTGAGCCGCAACACCGATTCGGGTTCACACAGGATGTCGTCGTCCATCAGGATGACGTTGGCGTGGTCGGCGATGCTGGACACCTCGTAGAGGCCGCGGGTAAATCCGCCTGCCCCACCAAGATTCGGCTGACGAAGATACACCAGCTTGTCGCCGAGCTGCGCGGCGGCGTCGTTGAACAGCGGCCGGCTCGCGACGGCGTCGGTGCCCTGGTCGGTCACATACACCGCGTCGATCTCGGCCAGCAGCGTCTTGTCCCCGGCGATCGCCGCGACCGTGGCCGCGCATTCGTCGGCCCGGTTGAACGTGCAGATCGCGATCGCGGTCGGTCGGATCGACGGCGGAGCGGGCACGGTCCACTCCAGGTCGGTGATCGTCAGCGGCCCACCGACGGCCGTGCATTCCATCCACAGCGCACCGCCGTCGAGGTACTCGTTGAGGCGAGCCGACAGCACCGCAGTGCCGGTGCCGGCCACCTCGGTGCTCGCGACCGTCCGAGGGTTGCCGTGCGCATCCGAGGCACGCAGCAGCAGCCGCGCCGGGCTGGACGTGTCGAACAGCAGCTTCAGCTGGACCTCGGTGACGGTGGTCCAGCGCTGGAAGTAGGCGGCGGGCAGCCGCCCGAAGTAGGTGTTGGTGTCGACGGTCGCGCCGTGCTCGAGGTGCAGCGCGTGACGTTCGCGACGGGCCTTACCCTTCACCACCTGCGCGTACAGTTCGTCGGGCACCTTTGGGCTCGGGCCGGCGAACAGGCCGCGGGCCACCACCAGCCGCTCGGGTGCGGCGTGTTCGGTCAGCGCCTGTTTGAGCGCGTCGGTGCCGCCATGACCCGGCGCGCCCCGTTCGCGCTCGCTCATGCTGCTCCTACGTCGTGACGAGGGCCTGTTCTCACGCGGAAGATCCACATGGACCCGCAAGGAGACTAACAAGTCGGCGGCGTCGTCACCCTTCGCGAAACGGCCCGGTGGGGGCCTGAACCGTCGCGACCCTGAACCAAACCGTTCTCCGCTTCGTGGCACCGGTAGGGAGTCGGGGTCGGGAGGGGACGGTCATGAACACCGCGTCGAGTGATCCAGAGAACCGCTGCCGAGACGCCGGCACGTACTTAGTCGACCGGGTCGGCCGCCAGGAGTGGCTGGACCGGCCGAGCTACCGGCTCGAACATGTGCTGACTTTTGCGTTTGCGGCGTTGGGCAGATACCGCGAGCGGGTCAGCAATGCGTTGCACGGAACCTGGCTCGGGCATCCGCTGCATCCGGCCCTGACGTCGCTGCCCACGGGTGCGATCGCTACCACGGTCGCAATGGACGCGGCCGGTGTGTTGCCCGCCCGCAGGGCCGCTTTGCGTGACGCGTCGAAGTTTGCGATGGGCGTCGGAATTCTCGGCAGCGTCGGCGCGGCGGCAACCGGGCTGACCGACTGGCAGCACACCCACGAGCAGTTACGCCGCGTCGGCCTGGCGCACGGCGCCGTGAACGTTGTAGCCACCGGCCTGTACGTGCAGTCGTGGCGCGACCGCCGACGCGGCCGGCATGTCAGGGGCATCCTCGGCACGGGGGTGGGCTACGGGCTCACGATTGCCAGCGCTTACCTCGGCGCCGCGCTGGTGTACGGCGAGGGTATGGGAGTGGACCGCTCCGGCGCCCGATTGACCGTGGACGAATGGCGGCCCGCGTTGCCGTTGGCGGCGCTCGACGGGCAGCCGCGCCGCGTACTGGTGGACGGGATCGGGGTGGTGCTGTACCGCGACGACGACCGGGTCCTGGCCGTCGGCGAAAGCTGTCCGCACCTCGGGGCGCCGATGGCCGACGGCTGGATCGACCGCGGCGAGATCGTGTGCCCCTGGCACGGCTCGCGATTCGCATGCCAGTCCGGGGAGGTGTTGCGAGGACCGGCGACGGCGGCGCTGCCCCGTTACCCGACCCGCGTCCGTGACGGCCTGGTGGAAGTGCGCGGCACGGGTCGCCAGGAGACACCGTGAACGCCTACGACGTGCTCTTCGAACACCACGACGTGTTGCGCGCACTGTGCAAGACGATCTCCGCGGCGTCGCCGGGCTCCGCTGACCGGGAGGCCGCCCTGGATGAACTGCTCATGGAACTCGACATCCACATGCGCATCGAAGACGACCTGTTCTATCCGGCAGTGTCGGCGGCCAGCAAGCTCGTCGCGATCGCGCACGCCGAGCATCGCCAAGTCTGGGACCAGCTCGTGGTGCTGTTGCGTACCGCTCCCTCGGCGCCGGAATACGAAGACGAATGGCAGGCATTCGTCACGGTGCTCGACGCCCACGCCAACGAAGAGGAGCGTGACCTCTGCCCGCCGCCCGTGGAGCTGGAACAGGCTTTCTTGGACCGGCTCGGTGACCAGATGGCCGCGCGCATCGGCCAATTGCGCGAGTCGCGCATCGAGAAGTTGCGCGTGAAAGGGCGCTCGGCGCTGTTGCGCGCGTTGTGACCTACCTGGCCCGCAGTTCCACGCAGCATTCCCCGGCACTGGGCGCCAGCACGGCCTCGACGGTGTCCGCCAGCAGCCCGTCGAGCAAGCCGCCGACGAACGCGTGGTTGAGCCCACACACCAAGTCGGGCGCGTCCGCAGCCAGCGGATGGAACGGGCAGTTGCGCAACCGGACACGGCGCGCGTCGTCTCGTCCGGGCTCGAATCCGTAAGCCGCCATAGCTTTTTCGGCGATGCTCAGTGCCCGCTCGACCCCGAGCCGGCCGGGCCGCAGCTGCTCACGTATCGCGGCGCCGGCCTCCTTGCCGCGCGTGTGCGCGGCGATGTAAGCGGCGTCCCGCGCTGATCCGTGTGATCCCTCGGTCAGCACCGCCTGGACCAAGATCTCGGCCAGCACCTCGTGGCGTCGGGCGGGAAGGCTGACTTGTAAGGCTTCGCCGGTGGGCTCATACGCTTTCGGCCGCCGTCCGACCCGGGAGCCGTCGGCTAGGAACCGGGAGGTGAGCAGCCCTGCGTGTACCAACTTGTCCAAGTGGAATGCGGCGAGCTTGCGGGAAATCCCGACGGCCGCGGCCGCCTCTTCCCGCGTGACCGGCCTACGGGCGGCGCGGATGAACTCGTAGAGCCGCCGGCGTTGACCGTCGTCCAACGCGGCGACGGCGCGGATCGCCGCCTGGTCCGGGGTGCCCGACGTGCCGGTCACCCGGCCAACAATATCGCTAAGAATCATTAGTCAAACGCCTTCCCAACCCAGTGCAAGCTCGATATCTTGGGAAAAGATTCGATGACCACTGTCTGGACCAGACGTGGAGGCGGCCATGGGCAGTCACGTGGAAGACGCCAAACGGCCCGTCAGCGCGGCTCTGGCCGGACCGTACGGACATCCCTTCCACCCCATCCTCGTCACCGTCCCGATCGGCGCATGGCTGTGCAGCCTGGTGTTCGACGTCGCGTCGCGGATCGTCGACGAGCCGGGGTTTTTGGCGCAGGGCTCCGAATGGCTGATCGGGATCGGCGTGATCGGTGCCCTTGCCGCGGCGGCCGTCGGCTTCCTCGATCTGTTTGCGATCCCGTCCGGCACGCGCGCGTTTCGCACCGCACTGCTGCACATGACGCTGAACCTGCTGGTCGTCGCGGCCTACGTCGTGAACTTCGCGTGGCGCTACGGCCATGAGGCCGGCGGGCGGGTTGCGGTCGGGTTGGTGGCGTTGTCGGCGGTCACCTTCGCGGTCCTGGGTGTATCCGGCTTCCTCGGCGGCAAGCTCGCCTACCACTACGGCGTGCGAGTGGTGCGCGAGGCCGACCAAGCCGAGGGGTTCGCGTCATGAACTCGCCACAGGAGGAGTCACAGGAAGGACGACCACGATGGGCATCGCTGCACTGATTGCCTGGATCCTGACCGCCGGGGGCGGCTTCTTCATGCTGGACAAATGGATCGGCGGCGGGGGCCATCGTCAGCAAGGCAATTCTCGTTTTCCGCCCGCGCTGATCTTCGGGCATTTCCTGCTGGCCGCAGCGGGCCTAGTGCTCTGGATCATCTATCTCGCGGTGGACAACGATCGGATCGGCTGGGCGGCGGTGGTGGTCGTCGCGGTGGCCGCGCTGCTCGGGTTCGTGATGCTCGCGCGGTGGGTGCCCGTTTACCGCGGCCAGCGCACAGCCGTGGGCGCCGGCGACCGTTCGGCCGACGCGGGGCCGGCCGAGCGGTCGTTCCCGGTTCCCGTCGTCGTGGGCCACGGCGTCCTTGCCGTGGTGACGGTGATCTTGGCGCTGCTGGCCCTGTCCAACAGCTGATTTCGGCGCGCAAACCTTCGCTTGAGCGAACGTTGCGCGCCGAAATCGCAGGGCAGCGGCTGGTCAGCTCTCTTCGAGGTACTCGGGGCAGTATGCCTGCGCCGAGTAGACCATGAACGTCTTGATCTGCTTGGCCGTGAGGTCGCTGTTGGCCGCCAGGGACTTGGCGATCTGCTCCGGTGAGCTGCCCTCGTCGAGCGCGGCGCAGACGTTGTGCGCAACCTTGATGACCTGCGCCGGATTGTCGACGGCGATACCGGCCTGATCGACGGCGTTGACGAACTGGGTGTCCACCGACCCGGCGTTGGCGGTGCCGGCGGCGACAAGCGCGGTCATGCCCAGGGCGGCGGCGCCCATAGTGGCGGCAGTGACCGACTTGGTGATCAGGCGAGAAAACATTGCAGGGACTCCTTTGTGCTGATGTGGGTTGCTCTTGCGGGCAACTTCAGAATCGGCACCGGCCCTTGGCGGATCCTCAACGAATTCTTGACGCCGCACCAAGTACCCTGCGCACTGGCACATTGGAGGAGGAACACACACCCATGAGCGCGACGAACGACCGTCAGGCGCTGGCGGAGATCGCCGAGCAGTCGGGATGGCAGCGCAGGACCGTGGAACGCACCGACTTCTACCGGCGCGGCGTCCGCGAGGTGGAGATCTTGTTCACCGAAGACAACCTCAACGGCGCCTCACTGTACGAAGACCTGCACATGCTGACGCACACCCGCGACCGCGCCACCGTCGAAGGCTGGCTGACACGCGCCCATTAGGGCTCAGACCGCGGCGGCCAGCGCGGCGAGTGTCTCCGCGGAGGTGTACGTCGGCTGCCAACCGAGGTCTTTCTTCGCTTTCGTGGTGTCCATCACCACCGATGTGCGGGCGACGTGCAGCCACTCGAGCGCCGACGGAATGAACGGCAACCGCGAGATCGCGGCCGACGCAGCTGAAGCCGCGGCTGCGGGAACGCGAACTGGCCTGCCGCCCAAGGCTTTTGCGACATCTGACACGGTGATCAGCCCGTCCCCGGCGATGTTGTAGGCCCCCGGTGGCGCGGGAACTGTAGCGGCCAGCGCAATAGCGGCGGCCACGTCGTCGTGGTGGACGAGTTGCAGCGGATATCCGGGGTCGGGGATCACCGGCTTGAGCACCGGCACCGCTTTCGCCAGCGCACGCAACGGTCCGGGCAGGCGCCGCAACGGCATCGCGTCGGCCAGCGCGGGCGCCTTCGGGCCGGCGACGATGCACGGCCGCAGGATGAACACCTCCAGCGACGAGCCGGCGGTGATCTCGGCCAGCGCCGCTTCACACGCGGCCTTCTGTTGCGAGTAGTAGTGCTCCGGGGATCCGCGCGGCGGCACATCCTCGGTGAGCGGCACGGGATTGTCGACGTGATAGCCGTAGGCCGCAACCGACGACGTGTAGACCAGCCGCCGCGGCCTCTGCGCGGCCACGGTGGCCTCGAAGACGTTGCGGGTGCCCGTCAGATTAATGCGGGCACTCTCTTCGCGCGAACCCATGATGATGAACGCCAGATGGATCACCACGTCGGCGTCGGCCACCAACCGATCGACGGCGTCGCGATCCAGAATGTCGCCCTGCTGGTAGGCGGTCTTGGTCCAGCCCTGAGCGCCGGGGTCGAACGGCCGCCGCGCCATGCCGACGATCTTTTCGACCGCAGGTTCGCGTTCCAGCGCGGTGACAGCGGAGATGCCGATCTCGCCGGTAGGGCCGGTGACGGCCACGGTCAGTCCCACCCGACAAAGCTGCCCGCGAGTCAGCGCGCCGAAACATTGACGAGTCAAACGTCACATCGCCAGGCTTGACCCGGCTACAAAGGGTGGAGAGACCGACCGTGGAGAGTGTGATGCAGCTGATTTCACCAACCGACAACATCTTCCTGCTGGGCGAGTCGCGCGAGCATCCCATGCATGTGGGCGGTTTGCAGCTGTTCGAGCCGCCGCCCGACGCCGGGCCGGACTTCGTGCGCAAGGCCTACGAGGCGATGCTGACGTGCACCGACGTGCAGCCGACCTTCCGTAAGCATCCGGCCTTTCTGGGCGGCATCACCAACGTCGCATGGTCCTTCGACGACGACGTCGAGCTGGACTACCACCTGCGCCGCTCGGCGCTGCCCCCGCCCGGTCGCGTCCGTGATCTTCTGGAGCTGACGTCGCGGCTGCATGGCACCTTGCTGGACCGGCACCGGCCGCTGTGGGAGGCGCACCTTGTCGAGGGCCTCAACGACGGCCGCTACGCGCTCTACGTCAAAGTCCATCACTCGCTCATCGACGGGGTGTCCGCGCAGCGGCTGATGCAGCGCACGATGACTCCGGACCCCAACGACGACGAGCTGCGGGTGTCGTGGGAGCTCAAGCCGCGTCGCCGCAAGGACTCCGGCGGTCCTGCGAACCCGTTGCAGACGCTCGCCAAGACTGTGGGATCTGTTGCGGCCCTTGCTCCTTCGACGTTGAAGCTGGCTCGTGCAGCGTTGCTGGAGCAGCAGCTCACGCTGCCGTTCCAAGCGCCCAAGACCATGTTCAACGTGCGGATCGGCGGTGCGCGCCGCGTCGCCGCGCAGTCGTGGTCACTGGATCGCTTCAAGCGCGTCAAGGCTGCCGCCGGCGGGGTGACCGTCAACGACGTGGTGCTGGCCATGTGCGCAGGGGCGCTGCGTGCCTACCTCCTCGACCAGAACGCGCTGCCGGAGACGCCGCTTGTCGCGATGGTTCCGGTCAGCCTGCGCAGCGAGAACGACGACAGCGGCGGCGGCAACATGGTCGGCACGATCTTGTGCAACCTCGCCACGCACCTCGACGATCCGGCGAAGCGCTTGGAAGCCATCCACTCGTCGATGGCCGAGAACAAGAAGGTGTTCACCCAGCTGCCCAAGCTCGAGCAGCTGGCGCTGTCGGCGTTCATGAGCGGTGGTGTGGCGCTGGCGATTCTGCCGGGCTTCGTCAGCACGGCACCGCCGCCGTTCAACATCGTGATCTCCAACGTGCCGGGCCCGCGAGAGCCGTTGTACTGGAGGGGCGCGCGGCTTGACGGCAATTACCCGCTGTCGATCGCGTTGGACGGGCAGGCGCTCAACATCACGCTCACCAACAACGCCGACAACTTGGACTTCGGTTTGGTGGGCTGCCGCCGCAGCGTGCCGCACCTGCAGCGTCTACTCGGCCATCTGGAGGCCGCGTTGAAGGACCTCGAAGTCGCCGCCGGCGTCTAGGCCCCGGCATCAGATGCCCAAGACCAGTGCCGGATTGCTGCCGTACCGGATCCGTGACGGCGTCGTCGAGGTACTGATCGGCCATCCCGGCGGGCCGTTCTGGGCCAACAAGGACGACGGGGCGTGGTCGATCCTCAAGGGTGAGTACGTCGACGGCGAAGACCCGTGGGAAGTGGCGCAGCGCGAGTTCACCGAGGAGACCGGTCTGGCACCCCCGACGGGCCCGCGCATCGACTTCGAGCCGATCCGTCAACCCAGCGGAAAAGTGTTGACCGCGTTCGCAATCGAGGGTGATGTCGATGTCACCGACGCGCGCAGCAATACCTTCGAAATCGAATGGCCGAAGGGGTCCGGCCGGATGCGTGAGTTCCCGGAAATCGATCGGGTGCAATGGTTTTCGGTAGCCCAGGCGCGAGCCAAGCTGCTGAAGGGCCACCGCCCGATCCTCGATCGGTTGATTGCGCAGCCGGACCTCGCCGGTTGTCGAGAGGCGTGAGGCGACGGGCCGTCGAAGACGTCGACGCAAACGCCGACGAAAAACGGCGGCGCCCCTGACCGGAGCGCCGCCGCTGCAATGTTGGTCCGCTACGGGCAGGTCACTTCCATGGAGAAGTCGTGGTTGGACGGGCCGGCCATCGGATTGGACATGTCAGGCATGCCGACGAGCTTGCCGGAGATCTTGTAGGTCTTGCCGTCCTTGGACGCGCTGGCTTCGCCGCCACCCGGCGTGCCCTTGTTGTATGCGAGTGGCTGACCGTTGAGGACGAGCCCGACCTGCTGCACGTCGGGCTTGTCACCCTTGGAGACGATTGCGCTGGAGCCGCCTTGAGCCGTGTTGCCGACGCTGATCGAATAGTTGTTGCTGCCGGGGACGTCGGCGCACACGATCGAGCCTTCGACGTTCTGGTCCTTGCCGTCGATGGTGATCTTCGCCTTACCCGTGCCGGACGATGCCGTCTGGGTCGCGTTGCTCGACTTGTTGTCCGAACAGCCTGCCAGCCCTGCCACCACGACGGCCGCACCGCCGACTGCGACCACGAACCCACGCTTCACGCTCGTTCTCCTTTTGTCGTCGTGGCCCGTCAAGGGCGGCGGACCATCAGTCAAGCAGTATGGTGTTCGACCTTCCGCCGGTCATGAGATTGGGAAAATAAGCCGCACGCCGTCATCAAAACGACGTGCGCCTGACCGCGCGTTCAGCAGTTGGCTTTGAAGTCGAAGGCGGCGGTGGCGCGTTTGTTCGGGTCGGCGACGGTGGCGCCCTGAGCGGTGCCGTTGACCCGGAACGTGGTGCCGATCACCGAGGCCTGCGCCTTGCCGATGTTGTTCTCCCACACGCTGCCGTTGAAGTCGCCGACGTTGTTGATCGTGACGGACCGTGCGCTGACGTCGTCACCGGTGTCGATCACCACGCGCACGCCTGATTTCTCGTCGCCCGTCTGGATGGTGTGCGTCCAGCCGTCCTGCGTGCACTTCACCGCATGGGTGGTGCCGGCGGATTTGCCGTTGATGGTGATCTGGGCGGTCGACGGCGGCAGCGAACCGGGCGGCTGAGGGGAGTTGGCCGGGGCCGACGAACAGCCAGCGACGCCGGCGACAGCGCAGAACGCGGCTCCGGCTGCGACGACGATTCGGTTCTTCACCGCTCACCTCAATTCCGGTGGACTTACGAACGTCGGACTCGGGCAAATGTATCCGGCGGCCATGCCCGGCAGCGGGCAAAACCCCGGGATTGATTCAATACCAGCGTGACCGAGCAGGGAAGTGGCCTTTTCACGGTCACCGCGTCGCTGCCCGGCCGTCGGGGCCGCTGCGGGGTGATCCACACCCCGCACGGCGACATCCACACCCCGGCGTTCATCGCGGTCGGCACGCAGGCGACGGTCAAGGGTGTGCTGCCGGAAACGATGAAAGAGCTTGGCGCACAAGCCATTCTGGCGAATGCCTATCACCTGTACCTGCAGCCCGGCGCGGACGTGGTCGAAGAGGCCGGCGGCCTGGGCGCATTCATGAACTGGCCGGGGCCCACGTTCACCGATAGCGGTGGATTCCAGGTGCTTTCGTTGGGAGCGGGTTTTCGCAAGGTGTTGGCGATGGACGCCGAGCGCGTGCAGGCCGACGACGTGATCGCCGAGGGCAAGGAGCGGCTCGCGGTCGTCGACGACGACGGCGTGACGTTCCGCTCGCACCTCGACGGGTCGACGCACCGGTTCACCCCCGAGCTGTCGATGCGGATCCAGCACCAGCTCGGCGCCGACATCATCTTCGCGTTCGACGAGCT
Source organism: Mycobacterium sp. NGS35 (assembly GCF_059812855.1). Taxonomy (NCBI): domain Bacteria; kingdom Bacillati; phylum Actinomycetota; class Actinomycetes; order Mycobacteriales; family Mycobacteriaceae; genus Mycobacterium; species Mycobacterium sp. NGS35. Next base: position 234,221 of record NZ_JCALDL010000006.1, on the reverse strand, counting down.
CACCACGCTGGTCAACACCCGCGGCTACCAGGAGCGGTCGGTGCGTCGCACCCACGATTGGGCGGTGCGGTGCCTGGCCGAGCATCGGCGGCTCGGTGGCCGCCAGGCGTTGTTCGGGGTGGTGCAGGGCGCGCAGTACGAAGATCTGCGACGAGCCGCCGCACGCGGGCTCAGCGAAATCGGTTTCGACGGCTACGGGATCGGCGGGGCGCTGGAGAAGCAGAACTTGGCGACGATCATCGGGTGGGTGATCGACGAACTGCCCGAGCACAAGCCGCGGCATCTGCTGGGCATCAGCGAGCCCGACGACTTGTTCGCGGCCGTGGCCGCCGGCGCGGACACCTTCGACTGTGTGTCGCCGTCCCGGGTGGCCCGCAACGCGGCGGTGTACTCGGTTACCGGGCGATTCAACATCACCAACGCGCGCTACCGCCGGGATTTCACACCGATCGACCCCGAATGCGATTGCTACACCTGCGCGCACTACACGCGGGCATATCTGCACCATCTGCACAAGAGCAAGGAGATCCTCGCCGCGACGCTCAGCACCATCCACAACGAGCGGTTCGTGATCCGGCTCGTCGACCAGATGCGCAATGCGATCTATGACGGCCGGTTCGACGACCTGCGCGAGCACGTCCTCGGCCGCTACTACTCGTCCAGATCTGATTCCGGCGGGTAGATCCACGGCTCGCGAGGCAGTTGCGCCGGATTGAACTGCGCCAGAAGCTGTTCCAGGGTTTTCGACGGCCAGCCGAGCGATGCGGACATCTGGGCGATCGCGCGATCGACGCCGATTTCGGCGAGCGTGACAGCACCGTCACGCTTGGCCAGCCGCTTGCCCTCATGGTTGAGCACCAGCGGTACATGCGCATAGGCGGGTTTCGGGTAGTTCAGCACCGACGCGAGGTAGGCCTGCCGCGGCGACGACGGGAGCAGGTCGTCGCCGCGCACCACCTGATCGACCTCTTGTGCAGCGTCGTCCACGACCACCGCGAGGTTGTAAGCCGGCACCCCGTCGCCGCGCCGCACCACGAAATCGTCGACCACACCGCGATATTCGCCGTGCAGCAGGTCCACCACGGTGTACTGGCCGACCCCGGCACGCAACCGCAACGCCGGTGGCCGGCCGGTGGCGTCGCGCCTTAAGGCGCGTTGGGCCTCGGTCAACTCACGGCATGTTCCCGGGTAGGCGCCCTGCGGTGCATGCGGTGCGCGGGGAGCTTGCTGGATGTCCCTTCTGCTGCAATAGCATTCGTAGAGCAAGCCACGCTGGGCCAGCCAGGCGATCGCATCGTCGTAGCGCTGCGGGTGCTGGGTCTGCCACTGCGGCGGCTCGTCCCACGTCAGCCCGATCGCGGCGAGGTCGGCAACGTGGCGCCGGCCGATGTCGGCGCGGGTGCGGTCGTCGAGGTCGTCGATTCGGATCAGAAACCGCCGGCCCGTCGACCGCGCGAACAGCCACGCCAGCACGGCGGTGCGCAGATTGCCGATGTGCAGGTCGGCCGACGGGCTGGGCGCGAACCGACCTGCACCGCTCACATTGCGAATCTAGCGACTACTCAGGGTGCTTCCCACGTGAACCCGTCCGGGTCGGTGAACGGGCCCACGCCGCTGGCGATGGCGATGCGGTGCGATCCCGCGCCGTCGGCCGGCACACCGGCGGTCTTGGCCAGATTGCGGCGGCTGTAGAGCGCCAGCGTGATGGGTCCGGTCGCGAACTGGACGTACTTGCGGCCGAAGCTCTTCGCTACGTCGAGCCCGTGCTCGACGTAGAACCGCTTGCTCGCGGCGACGTCGTCGACGCCCAACTGCAGGACGAAATCGTCGATCTGCCCGGTTTCGGCACCGCGGTCCTTCTTCGACGACGACGCCACGGTCCAGATCGTGCCGTCCGGTCCGCACACCGCGCCGCCGTAGCCCCACAGACTTCTCTTGGGCGGCTTCACCTCGGACGCGCCGGCTTTGACGGCGGCATCGATCAGCGCGTCGACGGTCGATGGTTGAGGCACGACGAGCGACAGGGTGAACCCACGGAAACCGCTTGTGGGCGCCTGCGATTCGCGGGCACGCACCGGCAGTTCTGGTCCGAATGCGGCCTTCACGAAGGTCTCGGCGGCGGCGGGGTCGGGCGTCTCGAGAGTGACGAATTCGATGCCGGTCATCCCGGGCTCCTCTCCGTAACGTCGTATTCGCTGTCCACGTTGTTGATATTGAGAGTATAACTCTCAATTCGAGAGCGGTAGTCTCAAGTTGTGGCACGCTCGGAGCGACGAGAACCATCGCGTGGTCAGCGCGGACAGGCGAGGACCAGGTTGGCGCGAGCCGCCGTGATCGAGGCTGCGCGAACCTTGTTCGCGGAACGTGGCTACGGTGCAACGACGGTCGAGGCCATCAGCGCTCTCTCGGATGTGCCGCAGGCCACCGTGTACCGGCTGTTCTCCTCCAAGCTCGGAATACTCAAGGAGCTTCTCGACGTGTCGATCGCCGGCGACGACGAGCCGGTGTCATTGCCCGAACGCCCCTCGGTGCGAGCACTGCTTTCCGATCCGGATCCGAAGAGCCGGCTAGCGGGCTTGGTTCAGGTCACTTCCGACATCAACTCGAGGATCGCGCCGATCTACCGCATCCTCGTGGGCGCCGCGAGCGCGGATCCGGAAGCCGCGGCCCTGCTCGAGCAGCTCAATCGGCAGCGGCGCGCCGGCCAAGGGCGCATCGCCCGGTCGCTCGCTCAAACCGGCGCGTTGCGGCCAGGCATGCGGGAGCGCGACGCCGTCGACATCGTCTATGCCCTCGTGTCTCCCGAGGTGTACCGGCTGATCGTCGTCGACCGGGGGTGGTCCCGGGAGCGGTACGAGCGGTGGCTCACACAGACTCTGGTCGACGGTTTACTCGTACCGGGCTGAGCCCGAGGCCCGCATGCGCTGAGCAGGTCCGCCGGATTAGTCCGACGCTCTGTGGAGCCCGGGAACGATGTCACCGAGTCTGTATGTGACCGGCCGCTCCAGCTGTGCATAGGTGCACGAGCGGGGGTCCCGGTCGGGCCGCCACCGGCTGAATTGTGCCGTGTGCCTGAATCTCTCACCTTCCATGTAGTCATAGCGCACCTCGACGACGCGTTCGGGGCGCAGCGGCACGAAGGACAAGTCTTTGCCGGCATTCCAGCGGGAGCCCTCGTTGCGGCGCGGGGTTCGGTCCCCGGCCATATGCGCGGCCCAGTTCCACGGGTGATCGTCGAAATCCGTGACCAGTGACTGCAATTCGGCGAACAGCCGTCGGCGTTCGGCCATCGGGAACGCGCCGATCACGCCGACGGACGCCAATGTGCCGTCGTCTTTGTACAGCCCCAGCAGCAGTGAACCGATAGCGTCGGCACTGGACTTGTGCGGCCGGTACCCGGCGACCACACAGTCCGCGGTCCGCTGGTGCTTCACCTTGAACATCACCCGCTTGTCGGGTTGGTAGGTGATCGTCAGCGGCTTGGCGATGATGCCGTCGAGGCCGGCGCCCTCGAACTCGGCGAACCATCGCTGGGCGGTGGGTAGGTCGGTGGTTGCCGGGGTGACGTGAAACGACGAGCCGGCTGTCGCAAGTGCGGCGACCAGTGCCGCCCGGCGCTCGCTGAACGGTCGCTCGGTGTAGTCCTGATCGCCGAGGGCCAGCAGGTCGAACGCGATGAAGGCAGCCGGAGTGCGCTCGGCGAGCACGCGGACCCGCGACGCGGCGGGATGCAACCGCAGCTGCAGCGCCTCGAAATCCAGCCCGTGGGCTGCCGCGATCACGATCTCGCCGTCGATCACGCAGCGCTGCGGCAGCTCGGTCCGAGCCGCTGCGACAAGCTCGGGGAAGTACCGCGTCATCGGCCGCTCGTTGCGGCTGCCCAATTCCACCTCGTCGCCGTCGCGGAAACAGATCGACCGGAAACCATCCCATTTCGGCTCATACGAAGCGCCTGCGGGGATCGACGGCACCGGTTTGGCCAGCATCGGCGAGATCGGCGGCATGACGGGCAGCTGCACCGCCCTATTGTCGGCGACGCGATGACCGCGCTACCGCGCCGCGCCCAGGAACGGAACCGGGGCCGACGGTGCGGCGTTCGCGCCGGCGTCGAACAGTCCGCGCTGGCGCAGAATCGGAACAACCCCTTCACCGAACCAGAACAGTTCCTCCAGATGCGGATAACCGGAGAAGATGAACTCGTCGATACCGATCTCGGCGTACTCGGCGATCCGATCGGCGACGTCGGCGTGGCTGCCCACGAGCGCGGTGCCCGCCCCGCCGCGCACCAGTCCCACCCCCGCCCACAGATTCGGCGCGACCTCCAGCGTCCGGGCGTCGTGCCAGCTGCCGTTGGCCCGGCTTGCTTCGTGCAGTGCCAGCATCCGTCGCTGCCCCTCGGATTCGCTGCGCGCCAGGCCTTCCTGGGCTGCGCGCACGGTGCCTTCGTCCAGCGCCGCCAGCAGCTTGTCGGCCTGCGACCAGGCCTCCTGCGCGGTGTCGCGCGAAATCGTATGCAGCCGAATGCCGAATCGCACCCGGCGTCCCTGCTGGCCCGCAAGCCGGCGGATCCAATTGATCTTGTCCCGTACTGCGGCGGGCGGTTCGCCCCATGTCAGATACACGTCGGCGTGCCGTGCGGCGACCGTGCCGGCAGCCGGCGAACTTCCCCCAAAGTACAAGCGCGGCACGGGATCCGGCAGTGTCGGCAACGTGGCATCCTCGACACGGATGTAGTCGCCGTCGAAGGAGACCGTGTCGCCGGTCCACAACCGGCGGACCACCTCGAGGAATTCGTCGGCGCGCCGGTAGCGGCCGTCCTTGTCGATATGGTCGCCGAAGGCGCGCTGTTCGTGCGCTTCACCGCCCACCACCACGTTGAGCAGGATCCGCCCCGGCGCGTGGCGCGCGAACGTCGCGGCCATCTGCGCTGACAGGGTCGGGCTGACCAGCCCTGGCCGGAACGCCACCAGAAACGCCAGCGACGTGGTCTCGCGTGCCAGAAGGGCGGCAGTGACGAATGCGTCCTCGCACCATGCGCCGGTGGGTATCAGCGCCCCGGTGAATCCGAAGGTCTCGGCGGCGCGGACGATCGACGCCAGATAGTCGATCGACGCGTCGCGGTCACCGTGCGCAAAACCCACCGGTGACCCGTGGCCCCCGCCGATGATCAACCGGCTGTCGCCGTATGTGGGCAGAAACCAGTGCAGCGTCAACGACATTCGCATCGCCTCAACGAAATTCCGGGCACCAAAGTCACCCCAGAATGATGCCCGCGGCAGTTCCGCCGGTCAGGTGTTGCATTCAGCCGGATCGAAATGCGAGCCAATCCGCGCGGCGTCGATGTGCAATCAGCGGGGCGGCACACTGTCCGCCGCTGTGAAGCATGGGAGTGAATCTCTGATGACCGTCACCGCTGCCGCGGTGCCCGACCGGCACGGCGCCGTCTCACCGGCCGCGCTGCGTACGGTGCTGGTGTCCAGCCTGGTGGGCACCACCATCGAGTGGTACGACTTCTTCCTGTACGCCACCGCGGCCAGCCTGGTGTTCAACCACGCGTTCTTCCCCGACCAGAGCTCGCTCATCGGAACGCTGCTGTCGTTCGCGACGTTCGCGGTCGGCTTCGTCGTGCGCCCGATCGGCGGCGTGGTGTTCGGTCACATCGGAGACCGCATCGGACGCAAGAAGACATTGGCGCTGACGATGTTCTTGATGGGTGCCGCCACGGCGTTGATGGGGCTGCTGCCGACTGCGGCGCAGATCGGCGCGGCTGCTCCGATATTGCTGCTGTTGCTGCGGGTGGTACAGGGTTTCGCACTCGGTGGAGAGTGGGCCGGGGCCATCCTGCTGGCCGTCGAACACAGTCCGGTACGGCGGCGCGGCCTGTTCGGAAGTGTGCCGCAAGTGGGCTTGGCGCTTGGACTAGCGCTCGGCACAGGGGCTTTCGCGCTTCTGCAGGTCGCCCTTCCTGACGATGCCTTCATCTCCTACGGCTGGCGCATCGCGTTCTTGTTCAGCGTGGTGCTGGTTGCCTTCGGCATTGTGGTGCGGCTCAAAGCTGCTGAGACACCGGCTTTCGAGAAGATCCGCGACGAGGAATCCCGCGCCGCCGTTCCAGTCCGCGAAGTCTTCAGGCCTCCGGCGCTCCGCGCGACTGTGCTGGGCATGCTTTCACGCTGGGGCGAGGGTGCGGCGTTCAACACGTGGGGAGTGTTCGCGATCTCCTATGCCACCGCAACCCTGCACTTGCCGAAGGTCTCTGTACTGACCGCGGTGACCGTGGCCGCGTTGGTGATGGCTGCGCTGCTGCCGATCTCGGGTGTGCTCACCGACCGATTCGGCCCCAAGGCGGTGTATTCGACCGGCATCGCCGCGTACGGGCTTGCGGTGTTTCCAGTCTTCGCGCTGTTCTCAGCCAAGAGCCTGACCGCTTTCACGCTGGGCATGGTCGTGGTGTTCGGCGTCATCCACGCATGGTTCTACGGCGCGCAGGGCACGCTGTACGCCTCGCTCTTTCCCACCCGCATCCGCTACACCGGACTGTCGACGGTGTACCAACTCTCGGGTGTCTACTCCTCGGGGCTGACCCCGCTGATCCTGACCGCACTGATCGCGGCGGCCGGGAACACCCCGTGGCTGGCGTGCGGCTATCTGATGCTCACCGCGGTCATCAGCGTCGCCGCCACCGCCGCGCTGCGACCGCGGTTCTTCACCACCCACGGCTGAGCGGTTCGCGCGGCGGCTGATCTCCGCTCCTCGGTGGCCAGCAACGGCGTGGGACGCACGACCCAGTTGAGTGTGCACTAGCGGCGCGGCCTACTCGCACTTTGTCGCCATCGTCGCACAATCAATCGAGGTACCAGCCGGGTACGACTCTCCGGCGGCGCGGCGGTCTAGATCAACGTCGACCCGATGGATGAGGATGGACGCTGTGGACTTACCTGTGCAGCCGCCGCTGGAGCCGATGCTGGCCAAGGCGCAGGCAAGGGTTCCCGACGACCGCGGTGTCTGGTCCTACGAGCCGAAGTGGGACGGGTTCCGGGCGCTGGTGTTCCGCGACGGCGACGAGGTGGTGCTGCAGTCGCGTAACGGTAAGGAGTTGGGCCGGTACTTTCCCGAACTGGTCGACGCACTGCGTGACGAAACCGCGCCGAAATGCGTACTCGACGGCGAAGTCGTCGTGCCGCGGGACATCGGTGGGCGGATCCGGCTGGATTGGGAGTCGCTGAGCCAGCGCATCCACCCCGCGCAGAGTCGCATCACGATGCTCGCCGAGCAGACACCCGCGCACTTCATCGGTTTCGACGCCTTGGCCACGGCTGATCGGTCGCTGATGGGCGAACCGTTTCGCGTCCGTCGTCAAGCGTTGACCGACCTGATCACCGAAAAGCAGTGGTGTCACGTCACCCGCACGACAGAAGACCCCGAACAAGGCGCGCAGTGGCTCGACACCTTCGAGGGCGCCGGGCTGGACGGTGTGATCGCCAAACGACTCGACGGCCCGTATGTGCCGGGCAAGCGGGAGATGGTGAAGGTCAAGCACGCCCGCGATGCGGACTGCGTGGCGATCGGCTACCGCATTCACAAGAGCGGAGAAGGAATCGGCTCCATCCTGCTCGGACTCTACCGTGACGACGGCGAGCTCCAAATGGTCGGCGGTGCAGCATCTTTCACGACCACGGACCGGCGCAAGCTGCTGGCCGAACTCGAGCCGCTGCGAATAGGGGACGAGGTCCGTGAAGGTGATCCCAGCCGCTGGAACTCCGCTGCCGACAAACGGTGGATTCCGGTGCGGCCCGAGAAGGTCGCCGAGGTGGCCTACGACCAAATGGAAGGCGAAAGATTCCGCCACGCAGTGCGTTTCGTGCGATGGCGCCCTGACCGTGACCCGCGAAGCTGCACGTTCGAGCAGCTCGAGGTGCCGCTGAACTACGACCTCTACGAAGTCCTGGAATCGTGATGGCAACGCGCGCAGAAGAACTCGACGTCGACGGCATCAAGGTGCGGCTGACCAATCCGGACAAAGTGTACTTTCCCAAGCTGGGATCGAACGGAACCAAGCGCGCGCTGGTCGAGTACTACCTCGCGGTGTCGAAGGGCCCGATGTTCACGGCGCTACGGGACCGGCCCACGCATCTGCAGCGGTTTCCCGACGGCATCGACGGCGAGGAGATCTATCAGAAGCGAGTGCCGCAGCACCATCCCGACTACCTGCAGACCTGCCGAGTGACGTTCCCGTCCGGAAGAACGGCCGACGCGCTGAAGGTCACGCACCCGTCGTCGATCGTGTGGGCCGCGCAGATGGGCACCATCACGCTGCATCCGTGGCAGGTGCGCTGCCCCGACACCGAGCACCCCGACGAACTGCGCGTGGACCTGGACCCTCAGCCGGGGACCGGGTTCACCGAAGCCCGCACCATCGCGGTGGACGTGTTGAAGCCGTTGCTCGACGAACTGGGCCTGGTCGGCTATCCGAAGACCTCCGGCGGTCGCGGGGTGCATGTGTTCCTGCGGATCAAGACCGACTGGGACTTCATCGAGGTACGCCGGGCCGGCATTGCGCTGGCGCGTGAAATCGAAAGGCGCGCACCTGATTTGGTGACGACGTCGTGGTGGAAGGAAGAGCGGGGCAAGCGGGTCTTCGTGGACTTCAACCAGAACGCTCGCGACCGCACCTTCGCGTCCGCCTACTCTGTGCGGCGTACTCAGATCGCCACCGTGTCGACGCCGTTGACCTGGGACGAGTTGGCCGATGCCGACCCCGACGACTACACCATGGCCACCGTCGCCGATTTTGTTGCGGCACGGGATGACCCGTGGGCCGACATCGACGCGAACAGCCAGTCGCTGGAACCTCTACTGGAGATGGTCAAGGCCGACGAGGAACGCGGTCTTGGCGACCTGCCGTACCCGCCTAATTACCCGAAGATGCCGGGCGAGCCGAAACGCGTTCAGCCGAGCCGCGATACTGACCGAAAAAGGACCGAGACATGAGCCTCCGGCGTGCTGACGGCTCCGAGAACCACGCCTTCCTCGGCGCTGTGCTACAGGCCGGTCTGCGTGCGCTGTTGATCGTCTTCCTCACGGCGACTTTGCTTTTGGAGCCGCCACACAACCATCAGGTGTCGTGCGTCGTCATTTGGGCTGCTTACGTCGTGACCGTCGCAGGCTGGGCGGTCTGGACGCTGCGGCCGCACGCTCGCACCAGGCCCGACGTCGAAAAGCTTGTGACGCTGCTTGTTCTGGGCGCCGACATCCTTGCCATCTCTGCACTGGCGGTACTCACTGGTTTCACGTCCGCGGAGGACTGGACGTCCGACGTTTTGCGCAACGGGCTGTTCCTCGTCCCGTTGATTGCGGCGGCACAGCTGAACCCGGACATCAGCGCCGCGATCGCCGTTCCGACGGTGCTCGGTTTGTTCGCCACCTCGTGGATTACTCAGGAAGCCAACGAGGAGCCGTGGTCGTCGATCCTGTTGAGCACCACGGTGATGTCGGCGTTAGCCGCCGGTTCTGTTGCACTGTCCCGTATTCAGCAGTCCAAAGTGTCGACCATCCGTCAATTGGCGGAGCAGCGCACCCGGTTGCTCGACGAGTTGGTCGGTCTGGAGAAGCGCGAGCGTGAGACGCTCGCAGAGCGAGTGCACGACGGGGCTCTGCAGTACGTTCTCGTGGCCCGGCAAGACCTCGAAGAGGTCCGGACGGGTTCCGGAATTGCTGTCGACCGGGTGGAGACCGCGCTCCTCGAGGCCTCCCAGCTCCTTCGACATGTGGCCAGGGATTTGCATCCGCAGGTGCTCGCGCGGCGGGGGCTGAAGGCGGCGATCTCCGATCTGGCCGCGAGTGTGGGCAGCCGTGCCGATCTCACGGTGAAACTCGACACGACGGCCTGGCCGGACGACCAACCGACCACCGACACGGATTACGTCATCTACAACGCAGCCCGTGAAATCCTGACCAACGCCGTCAAGCACGCTCATGCGGACACGATCAACATCAGCCTGCGCCGTGACGGCGACCATGCTGTGTTGCAGATCGCCGACGACGGTGTCGGCATTTCCGACGCCGCGCTCGCACAGAGCCTTCGTGACGGGCACATCGGTCTCGCGTCCATCCGTACCAAGGTTCTCGCCTCAGGCGGTCAGTTCGAAATCCGCCCAGGTTCGCCGGGGACCGCGATCAACATCTCTGTCCCACTGCGGCAAAACGTCGTGTTGGCGGCCAGCTGAGCTCAGGTCGAGCATTGCGAGATGGCAATGTGACCACCGCCGTTGCGCGCCAACGCTTCTCGCTCGGCATCGGCAATTGTCGGGCCGTACCAGCCGTAGTAGTTGTCGCCATTCACGGCGAGTGCGGCACAGCCATTCTTCGCCCAGGCGATGAACACGCAGTGGTTGCCGCCGTGGTTTTGGCATTCACTCAGTGATCGGATCCGCGCCGAGTCGAGGTTGTTGTAGTTGTTGCCCCACCCGTAGACGTGGCTCTCCGGTGAATACGAGATCGCGACGTACGTGTCGTCGGCCAGCGCGGGCGGCGCACCCGCCAGGCTCACGGCGGCCGCTGCTGCCGCACCACCGGCGAGCAGAGTTGCGAATCGGAAAGGCTTGCGTCGGGAAATGATCATGGCGTTCTCCTGAGGCGACGGTGCCCGTGTCGCCTCGTCAGGAGCGCCCCGCCGCCTCAACGACCGCCACTCGGGACACCAACTATCGACTTAACGAATCAAGTGTGAACCCGATCCTCGGACTCTGTACCGGCTTTTCGTCAGCTGGTCAGGCGAACGCGCCACGATGAACGGCCGCACAGAATCCGCGAGGCCGCAGGACCTGTCGAGGCTAGCCGTCGCTAGCCGTCAGGCCCGGGCGCCAGCGTCACCTTGGCGGCACGTTGCTGGCCCGTGCGGTCCTGCCACACCAGGTCCACCACGTCACCGGGATAGTGCCGGTCCAAAACGCCGGTCAACGAGGTCGCGTTGTTCAGCGGTGCGCCGTCCAGCGAGACGAGCACGTCGCCGCGCTGCAACCCGGCCTGCTCTGCCGGGGTGCCGGGGAGCACGTCGCGCACGGCGACGCCGCCCGATCCGCGTTGCTGAGTAGTACCGACTCCGATGCCCAGCATGGCCGGCGGCCCGATGTGAACGGTGCCAGCCGGCGTGCGCGATTGAATCTGTCCTGCGATCGCCATCGCCCGGTTGATCGGAATGGCGAACCCTTTGCCGCCCGGGCTGCCCAGCCGGTAGTTCACCGACGCCGCCACGTTGACGCCGATCACCTGCCCGGAGGCGTTGACCAGCGGACCGCCCGAGTCACCGGGCCGCACCGGCGCCGCGATGCCGATGAGATCGTTCAGCTCTTCGGAGCTGCCGGTCAAATCGTCCTCGGCCTCGATGTCCGCACCGACGGTGATGACGCGGCCTTCCTCGCGGCTGATCGGCTTGCCGCTGCCGTTGGCGTTGCCGAGGCTGACGATCGGCTCGCCGATCCTGACCTGGTTCGAGTCGCCGATCGGCGCCGTCGGCAGACCGTTGGCGCCGAGCAGTTGGATCAGCGCGATGTCCTGGGTGCGGTCGTAGCCCAGCAGTTTGGCCCTGAAGTTCTGGCCGGTGCCGACGCTGAGCACGTTGATGCTGTCGGCTCCGGCGACGACGTGGTTGTTGGTCAAGACGACGCCGTCGGGGCTGATCACGATGCCGGCACCGAAGCCCACGACGCCCTGGTAGTTCACGATCGTGTTGATCTGCACCATGCTTTGCTCCGCGATGGCCGGCGCGGCCTGCACCGGATCGGCGGGGACCGCCGCTGCGGTCGGCAGCGAGGACAAGTGCGCCGGAGTCACCAGCGCGAGAATCGTCGCCAAAGCGGCGACGATCGAAAGCCACCACACCCTGGCGGGTGGATGAGAAGGTCGTTCGGCCATCTGTTGCCTTTCGCGCGGGCGGAACACAGCGTTGACTCCATTTTGCCCGCACACACTGACACGGGCGGAAAACCGCAGGTAAGGGCTCAGTCCTCGACGGCTACCCCGCTGGACTTGCGCCGCAGGCGCGGCCTGCGCAGCTTGCCCGACGGACGCTGGTTGCGGACGCCGCCCCGCGGGGCCTCCACGGCCACCGTGTCTTCGGCCGACGGCGGCTCGTCGTCCCCGACGCCACCGTCCTTGGCCTTCCCAGCCTCAGCGTCCGCCTCGGAAAGCTCAGCGGTCTCGGACTCCGTCGTCGGCTCCTGGGACAGAGAGACCTTCTGGCCCTCTTTGTCCGCTTTGTCCGCGTCGTCCGCGTCGTCTGCTTCGTCGGCGGTTTTGCCGGCGTCGCCTTCGGCGGCGTCTTCCGTCGGCGCCTCAGTTTCGGTTCCTGCCTCGTCGGCCTGCTCACCCTTGCGGCGCCGCCAGCGGCTCTTGCGTTGCTTCGGCGGTTTCTTCTTGACCGGTCTCGGCGGAGGGGGCGGAAGCTCGGCGATGAACGACAGGTAGAAGGAGAAAATACCCAGCAAGCTGATCGCGGCGGCGGCGCCGTAGATGCCGAACAGCCAGCGCCCGACGTCGTCGAGGCTCAGCCAGATCTCGCTGATCGCCGCGCCGATGATCAAGGCCCCACCCAGGACGTGCAACACGATGGACAGCACCCGTAACCGCAGGGCGAGGTAGGGGGTCGCGTACTCAGGGCGCCGGGTGCGCAGCCATGTGAACACCACCGGCAGGGCAGCCAGCGCGATCAACGCACCGGCGACGATGCGCAGCACCGTCCCGAGTGTGTGCGACGTGTCGCCCGACAACTCCCACCAGCGAGGAAGGACGAACAAGAAGTACAGGACCCCGGCAGCGATCGAAAACAACGCGTGCCAGACCACCGCGACAATGCGGCTCATGCCCCTCCTCAAACGCCACGTCTGCTGGCGTCGATCGATGCTTGTCTGGGGCGGGGCGACCGGATCCCGATGCGCCCCGCATCCCGACGGCGGAGGATGCGGGATTTGAACCCGCGAGGGCTATTAACCCAACCCGCGTTCCAGGCGAGCGCCATAGGCCACTAGGCGAATCCTCCGTCGGACATGGTAACCGACCTGTCTGGACGGGCCGGCCGTCACCGCCGACGCAGGTACTAGACTCTGCGTGGACCCCGCGCGGCGTCCATCCTGTGAACTCCCCCAGGGCCGGAAGGCAGCAAGGGTCAACGGGCTCTGGCGGGTGCGCGGGGTCCCCCACTCACTTTTGCTCAATTCCCGCGGCCATGTCTGGAGGTGCCAACGCGCGTGGCCTCGTTCGCTTCCCTCGGCCGTGACGAGTTGATGGCCCAGCACGAGCTACAGCTGGAGAACTACGCCGCGCTGCGGGCCAAGAAGCTGACGCTGGATCTGACTCGCGGCAAGCCGTCGCCGGACCAGCTGAGCCTGTCCAACGCGTTGCTGAGCCTCCCGGGCGACGATTTCCGCGACGGCGAAGGCACCGACACTCGCAACTACGGCGGCCTGCACGGCATCCCGGAACTTCGAGCGATCTTCGGTGAGCTGCTCGGCATCCCGGTGCCTAACCTGATCGCCGGCAACAACTCCAGCCTCGAAATGATGCACGACATCGCGACGTTCTCGATGCTGCACGGCGGCGTCGACTCACCGCGGCCGTGGATTCGGGAACCGAAAGTGAAGTTCCTGTGCCCGTCGCCCGGCTACGACCGCCATTTCGCGATCACCGAAACGCTGGGCGTGGAGATGATCACGATCCCCATCCGCGAGGACGGACCCGACGTCGACCTCATCGAGGAACTCGTCGCCGCCGATCCCGCCATCAAGGGCATGTGGGCGGTGCCGGTGTACTCCAACCCCACCGGCGTGACGTACTCGTGGGAGGTGGTGCGCCGGCTGGTGCAGATGCGCACCGCGGCGCCGGACTTCCGGTTGTTCTGGGACAACGCCTACTGCGTGCACACGCTCACCCACGACTTCGTCCGTCAGGTCGACGTGCTGGGGCTGGCTGCGGCCGCGGGAAACCCGAACCGGCCCTATGTGTTCGCGTCGACTTCCAAGATCACGTTCGCCGGTGCCGGCGTCAGCTTCTTCGGTGGGTCTCTGGCCAACATCGCGTGGTATCTGCAGTACGCGGGCAAGAAAACCATCGGCCCTGACAAGGTGAATCAGCTGCGGCATCTGCGGTTCCTCGGCGATGCCGACGGAGTCCGGCTGCACATGCAGCGCCACCAGCAGCTGTTGGCGCCCAAATTCGCGCTGGCGCTGCACATCCTCGAAGACCGGCTCGGTGCGTCGAAGATCGCGTCGTGGACCGAGCCCAAGGGCGGCTACTTCATCAGCCTCGACGTGCTGCCCGGCACGGCGCGGCGCACCATCGGGCTGGCCAAGGATGCCGGGATCGCGGTCACTGAGGCCGGCGCTGCATTCCCGTACCGAAAAGACCCGGAGGACAAGAACATTCGGCTCGCGCCGACCTTCCCGTCGATGCAGGACCTGTCGCAGGCCGTCGACGGGCTGGCCACCTGCGCATTGCTGGCCGCCACCGAGTCGCTGCTCTTGCGTGGCTAGCGATTTCGGTGTGTTTCCGTGCGCTGAGCGCCGGTTAACGCACCGAAATCGCACGCGTCGGACCGCCTCGGTAGCCTGCTGACCGTGGCTCTGTACCGCAAATACCGTCCGGCGAGCTTCGCCGAAGTGGTGGGGCAAGAGCACGTCACCGAGCCGCTGTCGACCGCGCTGACAGCCGGCCGGATCAACCACGCCTATTTGTTTTCCGGGCCGCGCGGCTGCGGCAAGACGTCGTCGGCGCGTATCCTCGCCCGCTCGCTCAACTGCGCCGAAGGGCCGACGGCCACCCCGTGCGGGGTCTGCGAATCGTGTGTGGCGCTGGCGCCCAACGGTCCCGGCAGCATCGACGTCGTCGAGCTCGACGCCGCCAGCCACGGCGGCGTGGACGACACCCGCGAACTGCGCGACCGCGCGTTCTACGCGCCGGCGCAGTCGCGTTACCGGATTTTCATCGTCGACGAAGCGCACATGGTCACCACCGCGGGCTTCAATGCCCTGCTCAAGATCGTCGAGGAACCGCCCGAGCATTTGATCTTCGTGTTCGCCACCACCGAACCGGACAAGGTGCTGCCCACCATCCGCTCGCGGACGCACCACTACCCGTTCCGGCTGTTGGCGCCGAAGACCATGCGCGCGCTGATCGAGCGGATCATCGCCCAGGAGGGCGTCCAGGTCGACGACACCGTCTATCCGTTGGTGATCCGCGCGGGAGGCGGCTCACCGCGCGACACACTTTCGGTGCTGGACCAGCTGCTGGCGGGTGCCGAAGAGAACCGAATCGCCTACCCGCGAGCGCTGGCGCTGCTGGGTGCCACCGACGTCGCACTGATCGACGACGCGGTCGACGCACTCGCGGCAGGCGACGCGGCGGCGCTGTTCGGCGCGGTCGAGTCCGTCGTCGACGCGGGCCACGATCCGCGGCGGTTCGCCACCGACCTACTCGAGCGGTTCCGCGACTTGATCGTGCTGCAGGCCGTGCCGGATGCTGCCGCCCGGGGCGTCGTCGATGCGCCCGGCGATGTGTTGGATCGCATGCGTGTGCAGGCGGCGCGCATCGGTACTGCGACGCTCACCCGCTACGCCGAGGTGGTGCACGCCGGGTTGGGGGAGATGCGCGGGGCCACAGCGCCGCGGCTGCTGCTGGAAGTGGTGTGCGCGCGGCTGCTGCTGCCCTCGGCCGGCGACACGGAATCGGCACTGCTGCAACGGGTCGAGCGCATCGAGAAGCGGCTGGACATGTCGGTGCCGGAAGCTGTCTCGCAGCCCGCGTCAGCGGCCGCGCCCAAGCCGGCGCCCGCAGCGGCGCCTGCGCGCATTGCCGCACCGAAGCCCCCGCCGAAGCCGCCCTCGCCGAAGCCGCCCGCGCCGAAGCCGCCCGCGCCCAAGCCGGCCGAGCCGGATCCGACACCCGAACCAGCGCCTGAGGCGGGCCCCCCGCCCCCGGTCGGCGCGCTCGACGCCGCCGCCGTCAGACGGCAGTGGTCCACTGTGATGGACAAGGTCCGCAGCCGCAGCCGAACGCTGGGTGCGATGCTGGCCGACGCCGTGGTATCTGCAGTCGACGGCGACACACTGGTGCTGTCACACCAGTCGGGCAACCTGGCGAAACGCCTTGGCGAGCAACGCAATGCCGACGTCATCCGGGAGGCGTTGAAAGACGCGCTCGGCGTCGACTGGAAGGTCCGGTGCGAAGTCGCCACGGCCGCGCCGACTCCTCCGCCCGCCGAGGACCTGCGCCGCGCGGAGGAGGACATGCTCGCCGAGGCGGGGCAAGACACCGCCGCAGATGTCCCGCGCCGTGACCCGGAGGAAGTGGCGCTGGAACTTCTGCAGAACGAGCTGGGTGCCCGTCCGATCGACGGACCTTAGGGCGTCCACCACGGCCGCAACGGCAGTCCGCCGTCGCCGCCGTGTTCGTCGAGCTTCACCGCCAGTACCTGGTGCAGCTGAATAGCGTTGTGCTCGAAGCCAACTCGTGAACCAGCCATGTACAGGCCCCACACTTTCGCGGTACCCAAGCCGACTTCGTCGACGGCCTCGTCCCAATGCTCGACGAGGTTGCGGCACCAGTCGCGCAGCGTCAGCGCGTAGTGGTGGCGCAGGTTCTCCTCGTGCAAGACCTCCAGTCCGATGTCCTGGATCTCGGTGATGATCCGACCCGATCCGGTGAGCTCGCCGTCAGGGAACACGTAGCGGTCTATGAAGCCGCCAGCCGTTGCCGGGTGCCGGTTGTCGTGGCGGGTGATGCAGTGGTTGAGCAGTAGACCACCGGTGCGCAACTTCGACTGCAGGAAGCGGAAATACGACGGATAGTTCGCCACCCCGATGTGTTCGGTGAGCCCGATCGACGACACCGCGTCGAACTGTGTCTCGGCGATGTCGCGGTAGTCGCCGTGGCGCACCTCGGCGAGCTCCGTCAACCCCTCGTCCGCGATTGCCTTCTGCGCCCACTCGGCCTGCTTCGCCGACAGGGTCACACCAATCGCCTTGACCCCGTTGCGCGCGGCATATCGCACCATGCCGCCCCATCCACAGCCCACATCGAGCAGCCGGTCGCCGGGTTGCAGGCGAAGCTTGTCGAACACCAGCCGGTACTTGTTCTCTTGCGCCTCTTCCAGACTCGCGTCGGGGTGCGGGTAGCACGCGCAGGTGTATGTCATCGACGGGCCAAGCACCCACTCGTAGAAGGCGTTCGACACGTCGTAGTGGTGGTGGATCGCTTCTGCATCACGAGTTTTGCTGTGCCGCAAGCCTTCTGCGATTCGACGCCACCGCGGAAGCGCCTCCTGCGGCGGCGGCGCGATCGGCTTGAGATGTTCCACCCCGATGGAGCGGACGATGTTCGCGAGCAGTCGGGCCGGCGGCCGTTTGAATTCAAGCTTGACAGCCAAGGCCTTCAGCAGCTCGTACGGGTCGCCGGGATGGACGCCGCGCGGTTCGAGATCTCCGGAGACGTACGCCCGTGCCATGCCGAGCTCGCCGGGCGCGGTCGCCAGATAGGTGGTGCCGCGCGGCGTGCGCAGATGAAGTCCCAGCGGGGCGTCCTCGGGGCCGGCGCTACTGCCGTCGTAAGCGGTGAACCGAAGCGGCAGTTGGCCTTCGGCGAGCACTTCGAGGATTTGCGCCAGTGTCATCTTGCCGGTGGTGGAAGTGTTCGTCGTGCGTTCACGAAACGTCGTCATCGTCTTTGCACCGCCTTCGCATAGAGGTCGAGGAAACGCGAGTCCGGGTCGTAGGTCTTCTTCAGCGTCTTGTATGTCTCGCCACCGTAGAGTTCATCGAACTCCTCGGGGGAGTAATAGGCGTCCGAGTACAGCGACTTGTGTCCCTCGAGCTCGCTGACCTTCGCCTCGATACGCCGATTGGTCTCTCCTTCCATCGCCCCGGCCGGCACCGAGGACCAGAACCCGATGTTGACGTAGGTGTGCCCGGGCCGGATCGGGTACAGCGGCCATCCGGCCGGATCGCGAAGGCGCAAGGGGCACAGCCAGATCGGCTCGATGGGCACGTTGGCCAAGAACCAGTCGAGGAATTCTACGCAGCGCTCGATCGGTACCTCGACGTCCTGCACCACGCGCTCGCGCGGCGGCCGGCCGTGCCGCTTCTCGATCCGGTCGGCGATGTTGAAGCGCCGGTCGTAGGAGATGAGTTTCCAGTAGAAGCTGCTGCGCCGCAGTCGCCGCGGCCAGAACCGCCGGATGCGTGGGTTCTGCGCTCCGAAAGCCCGCGAGCACCAGAACCAGTCGGTGTCCCAGCGCCACAGGTAGTCGTGGATGGTGAGCCGGTCGTGCTTCTCGCCGTCATCGTGCTGAATGGAGCGGTAGTAGATCTGCTGGCCGGTGTAGTCGCTGACCGGTCCCGGTGTGCCGGTCTGGGTGCCGATGCATAGGTAAGACTCGTCGCCGCTGAAGACGACGCCGTCCAGGTAGTCGACGCGCTCGCCGTCGTAGCCTCCGGTGTCGACTATCCGGTCCATCTCGGCGACCAAATCGGCCAGCGAGTGAAAGCGCAAGTGCCGCAACGCAACGAACGGTTTGACGGGCTCTAGCTCGATTCTCAGGCGCACCGAATAGCCAAGCGTGCCATAGGAATTCGGGAATCCGCGGTACAAGTCGGAGTGCTCGTCGGGCGACGCGGTGATCACCTCACCGGTGCCGGTGAAGATGTCCATCTCCAGCACCGACTCGTGCGGCAGCCCGTTGCGGAACGACGCGGACTCGATCCCGAGCCCGGTGACAGCCCCACCCAGCGTGATGGTCTTGAGCTGCGGCACCACCAGCGGCGACAGGCCGTAGGGCAGCGTGGCGGCCACCAGATCCTCGTACGTGCACATCCCGGCGACATCGGCGGTGCGGGCCTGCGGGTCGACCGCCAGAACGCCAGTGAGTCCAGAGGTATCCAGGCCGGGAGCGTCACTCTTGGCGCGCGCGCGAAATAAGTTCGACGTGGGTTTGGCGAGCCGGACGGTGGCTGTCGGCGGGATCGCGCGATAGCTTGCGATCAACCGGCGCACGCCCTCGTCATGAGTTGACACACGTATACGCTAATCCGCGGCTACCACCGATGCGACCGAACCACCGACCACTAGAGGAGTTTCGCCTGATGGGACAGGTCAGTGCAGTCAGCAGCGTTTCGATCAACGCAGCGCCGGATAAGGTGCTCGCCGCGGTTGCCGACTACCAGACCGTCCGCCCGAAGATCCTGTCACCGCAATACAGCGACTACCAGGTGCTGCAGGGCGGCCACGGCCAGGGCACCGTCGTCAAATGGAAGCTGCAGGCGACCAAGTCGCGGGTGCGTGACGTGCAGGCCACCGTCGACGTCGCCGGTCACACGGTCATCGAGAAGGACGCGAACTCATCGATGGTGACCAACTGGACCGTCGCCCCCGCCGGTGCCGGATCAACCGTCACCGTGAAGACCTCGTGGCAGGGAGCGGGCGGCGTCAAGGGGTTTTTCGAGAAGACGTTCGCGCCGCTGGGTCTGCGCAGGATCCAGGACGAGGTGCTGGGCAACCTCAAGAAGGAGCTCGAGGCGTCCGCCGGGTCCGCCTCCAGCTAGGCGGTCGGGCGGCTCTGCGCCAGGAAGCCGGCGATGCCGTTGACCACCGCGGCCGCGTATTTCTGCCGGCCTTCGACGGTGGTGATCAGCGCCTCGTCGGCCGGGTTCTTCATGTTGCCCAGCTCGACGAGCACGGCCGGATACTGCGCGAGGTTCAGTCCCGCGAGGTCGGCGCGGCCGTAGAGGCCGTCCTGGCCGATGTAGTTGGCCGGCGGTATCCCGGACGCCTGCAGCTGGTCACGCATGATCCTGGCCAACTGCACTGACGGTCCGGCCTGGGCCTGGTTCAGCGGCGGCGACGAGTAGTTGACGTGGAAGCCGCGCCCGGACGGCGGCCCGCCGTCGGCGTGGATCGACACGATCGCGTTCGGGTGTACTGCATTGGCCATTGCGGCGCGCTCGTCGACGCACGGCCCCAGCGCGTTGTCGTTGCCCCGCGACATCGCCGACCGCACACCCAGCTGGTTGAGCATCGAGCGGATCCGCAGCACCACCTCCCACGTGAACGAATGCTCGGGGTAACCGTTGTCGGCGTTGGTGCCCGACGTCTGGCATTCCTTGGTGCCGCCGCGCCCGTTGCTCACCTGGCGGTTGATCGACCCGTCGTTGGCGCCGTTGTGCCCCGGGTCCAGGAACACGATCATCCCGGCGATACTCGTCGGCTGAGCGCTCGCCGGCGGGGCCGCGACCAGCGAAACAGCGAGCGCCGCGGCCGCCGTGACGGCACCGACACGCAGGCAGAGCAGGTCTGGCACTGCGTCAAAGTAGCCCGCCCGCGGCTACCCTTGGGAGGGTCGATCCCGAGCCGAAACGAACTCGAGACCAATAGGCAAGAGGACTGTGATGCAACCCGGAGGCACGCCGGACATGTCTGCGCTGCTGGCGCAGGCGCAGCAGGTGCAACAGCAACTGATGGAAGCCCAAGAACAGCTCGCGGCCAGCGAGGTGCGCGGAGAGGCCGGCGGCGGGCTGGTGCAGATCACCATGAAGGGCAGCGGCGAAGTGGTCGGGGTGTCGATCGACCCCAAGGTGGTCGATCCGTCCGACGTGGAGACGCTTCAGGATCTGATCGTCGGCGCGTTCGCGGACGCCTCGCAGCAGGTGGCGGAGATGGCGCAGAGCAGGCTCGGCCCGCTGGCCGGCGGGTTGGGGCTCTGATTTGTTCGAGGGCCCGGTTCAGGACCTGATCGACGAGCTGGGCAAGCTGCCGGGAATCGGGCCCAAGAGCGCTCAGCGGATCGCGTTCTACCTGTTGTCCGTCGAGCCACCTGACATCGACCGGCTGACCGCGGTGTTGACGAGGGTGCGCGACGGCGTGCGGCACTGCGCGGTGTGCGGCAACGTGTCGGAGGGCGAGCGCTGCCGAATTTGCAGCGATCCACGCCGCGACGCCTCGGTGGTGTGCGTCGTCGAGGAGCCCAAGGACATCCAGGCCGTCGAGCGCACGCGGGAGTTCCGCGGGCTGTACCACGTGCTCGGCGGTGCCCTGGACCCGCTGTCGGGCATCGGGCCGGACCAATTGCGAATCCGCGAGCTGCTGCATCGACTCGGCGAGTCGGACATCGCCGAGGTGATCATCGCGACCGACCCGAACACCGAGGGCGAGGCCACCGCGACGTACCTAGTGCGGATGCTGCGCGACATCCCGGGTCTGACGGTCACGCGTATCGCGTCGGGCTTGCCGATGGGTGGTGACCTCGAGTTCGCTGACGAGCTCACGCTGGGCCGGGCGCTGTCGGGCCGCCGCGCAATGGCCTAGCCGCTTCTGCGTCCCTAGCGCCCGCGTCCCCCGTGCCGCGCCCCCGCGCCGAATTCAACGCTATGGCGCCGGCTACTCGAACTTTCGCTGCTTCGCGTTGAATTCGGTGAGCTGTCGGGTGCCGGTGCCACGATGCGCGCATGGGGGAGGTACTGATCGGCAGTGAATCGGTATTGCGCGGCGAGCTTTCCAGACACGACCTACGGCGCTGGCATCGGCCGGTGTTCCGCGATGTATGTATGCCAAAGGGGCATGTACCCACCCTGCGGGACCGAACCGTGGGAGCGTGGCTGTGGTCGCGCCGGCGCGGGGTCATCGCTGGAGTTGCAGCATCCGCTCTCCATGGCGCGAATTGGGTCGACGACGCGACGCCAATCGAGTTGATCTGGCGGCGTTCTCGTCCCCAACCCGGGCTTGTAGTCAGGCAAGAAGCCATTGCCGACGACGAGATCACCCGCGTTGCGCGGATACCTGTGACCACGCCGGCGCGGACCGCCTTCGACCTCGGTCGTCATCTGCGTCGAGGTGAGGCGCTCGAGCGACTCGACGCCTTGATGCGAGCCACCCCGTTTTCCATCGAGGACGTCCAACTGCTGAGCAAGCGCTATCAAGGCGCACGCGGCACGCGTCAACTCCGCACGCTGCTGCCGCTTGTCGACGGCGGAGCGGCGTCGCCAAGGGAGACGTGGCTGCGGCTGCTGTTCATCGACGCCGGCTTCCCGAAGCCCACCACGCAAATTCCTGTCGTCGACGAGAGGGGGCGGCTCGTGCGCTGGCTCGACATGGGCTGGAAGGAGTTCATGGTTGCCGCTGAATACGACGGGCAACAGCACCTCACGAGTCGCGCCCAATACGTCAAGGACATGAAGGTCTTCCCGACATTGCACCGCTTGGGCTGGATCGTGAACCGCGTCATCAAGGAGCATTGCGAGGCGGAGATCATCACCCGGTCGTATGAAGCGATGGTCTCGCGCGGTTGGAAGCCGGACTTCGCGTGCGCTGAGGCCATAGCCTGGCTGCAGGCAGCCCGGTTACCGGGCCGATAACCGCTCGCGGCGCAGCAGCGCCACCTCGTCGAGCTCCAGCGGCGGCAACGAACCGACAACCCGCGCCAGCAGTAGGTCCGCCAGCTCGGGGTTGCGCGCCAGACAGGGACCGTGCATGTAGGTGGCGACGACGCTGCCCTGCACCGCGCCGTCGAAGCCGTCACCGGCGCGATTGCCCGCACCGCGGGTCACCGCCGCCAGCGGTTGAGCGGACGAACCCAAAGTTGTTCCGCCCCTGTGGTTTTCGAAACCGGTCAACGGCTGGCTGAGCCCGTCGAGCAGAGGGTGGCTCACCACCTCGCCGATCGTGCGCACCGGCTGTGGGGCGGTCACGAGATCGAGCAGACCCACACCGTCGACGCGCTCACCCGCTGAGGTTTCATACCAGTGGCCGAGCACCTGGATCGCCGCGCAGATGGCCAGCACCGGCGCACCGCGCGAAACCGCTTGCTGCAGGCCGGGATACCGCTGCAGGTGCTTGGTGGCCAAGCGCTGTGCGTAATCCTCGGCCCCGCCCAAGGTGTAAAGATCCAACGACGACGGCACCGGGTCGGCCAGGGTGATCTCGACGATCTCGGCGGGTATCCCGCGCAGGAGCAGTCGCTGCCGCAGCACCACCGCGTTGCCGCTGTCGCCGTACGTACCCATCACGTCGGGCAGCACCAGCCCGATCCGAACCGCCTCAGGCACGGCGCCTGCCCAGCGCGCGTTGCAGCTGCAGGAATGCGGTGTAGTTGGCGATCACTTCGACGTGCCCGGGCGGACACGACTCGATCGCCGCGATCGTGTCGTGCACCAGCGTGTGCTCCACGCCTGCGTAGGTCAGCCGCACCGCCAGATCGGTACCACGCTCACCGGCGGCCACCACGGACGTCCCTTCGAAGTGCTCGAACCGGACGTCCCACAGCCACGACAAATCCTCGCCGTCGGGCACTTGACCGTTCACCGCAATGACGACACCCGCGCCCTGCTTGTCGATCATCGACAGCGCCTCCTGCCAGCCCGCAGGGTTCTTGGCCAGCAGAATGCGGGCGGTGTGACGGCCGAGCGTCACCGTCCGGTACCGGCCGGCGACTTCGGACACCCTCGAGACCGCCGCCACTGCGGAAACCGGGTCCACACCCAGCGACACTGCCGCCGCGACCGCCTGCGCGGCATTACCCCGGTTCACCGCACCGGGCAGCGACAGGGTCATCGGCAGCGCCAACCCGTCTGGTCCGTAGAGAGTTTCGTCGTCGAACCACCACTGCGGAGTAGGGCGTTTGAAGTCGGTGCCCGTGCTGTACCAGTGAGAGTGGTCGCGGACGATCACCTCGCCGGACCGCGGGCAACTCACCGAGTCGTTGGCCCACGCCCCGCCGGCGGACACCCACACCACGTACGGACAGTCGTAGGCTGCCGACGTCATCAGCACGTCGTCACAATTGGCCACCACTACCGCGTCGGGATGACGCGCCAGCCCGGCCCGTAATGTGCGTTCGATCGTGTTGATCTCGCCGACCCGGTCCAGCTGGTCGCGCGACAAATTGAGCAGCACGATCACCCGCGGATCCACGGCGTCGGCGACGTGCGGCAGATGCATCTCGTCTACCTCCAGCGCGGCCAGCGGCGCGTCGCGGGCGACGGCCAGCGCCGCGATCAGCCCGGCGTCCATGTTCGCGCCCTCGGAATTCGTCGCCACCGGTCCCAGCGACTCCAGGGCCGCCGCCGCCATCCGCGTCGTCGTGGACTTGCCGTTGGTGCCGGTCACCAGCACCGTGCGGCGTCCCTCGCCGAGCTGCCGCAGCAGCGAACGATCCAGCGTCATCGCGACGAGGCCGCCGATCATCGCGCCCGCGCCGCGGCCGGTCGCTCGCGACGCCCATCGTGCCGCTGCTCCGGCGGCGAGCGCGAGACGTCCGCGGGTGGTGATCACCGGGGCAGTTTATGACGACGGGCCCACTGACCTGCGACACGAGCGCTGCGATCAGCGGTTTTGTCGGTGCGGCGTGCCATTCTGGGGGCGTGACAGCGCCAACGACGTGCACGACGCCGTGGGGTCGGCCGGTGGCCGAGCACGAGGCCGGCTGGGTGGTCGTGGACGTCGAGACGTCGGGCTTCCGCCCGGGGCAGGCACGCATCATCAGCATCGCCGCGCTGGCGCTGGACGCCGACGGCAGCGTCGAGCGCTCGGTGGTCAGCCTGCTGAACCCCGGCGTCGATCCTGGTCCGACGCACGTGCACGGCCTCACGGCCCAGATGCTGGCGGATCAGCCGTCGTTCGCGCAGATCGCCGCCGAGCTGACCGATCTACTGCAGGACCGCACCTTGGTCGCCCACAACGCCGCGTTCGACTACATGTTCTTGGCCGCCGAAGCGGAGTTGGCCGGGGTCGAACTGCCGGTCGACACCGTGATGTGCACGGTGGAACTGACCCGGCGGCTGGCGCTGGGCACCGAGAACCTGCGGCTGGAGACGCTGGCGGCGCACTGGGGCGTCCCACAGCTTCGCCCGCACGACGCCCTTGACGACGCGCTCGTGTTGTCACGGGTGTTGACGCCTGCGGTGCACCGCGCCCGCGAGCGCGACGTGTGGCTGCCGCTGCGGCCGACTACGCGACGGCGCTGGCCGAACGGCCGTGTCACGCACGACGAGCTGCGGCCGCTCAAGGCCGTGGCGGCCCGGGTTCCGTGCCCATGGCTGAACCCGGGGCGTCACGTCGCCGGCCGGCCATTGGTGCAAGGCATGCGGGTGGCGTTGTCGGCGGATGTGCAGCGCACCCATGAGGAACTGATCGAGCGGATCCTGCACGTCGGACTCGCCTACGCCGACGTCGTCGATGCCGAAACGTCACTGGTCATCTGCAACGACCCACATGCCCAGCAGGGCAAGGGATTTCATGCCCGCGAACTGGGTGTGGCCACGATGTCTGACGCGGAGTTCATGGCCGCGCTCGACTCGGTCGTCGGCGGTACGTCGATCGAGGAGTTCACCGATCCGACGGTCGCCGGCGACCAGTTCGCGCTGTTCTGATCCGCGGCAAGGTCAAAGCTGGCGCACAGCCTCGACCCACGCGGCACCTAGCCGGTCTGTGAAGACTGCCGTCATGGCCCTTTCGAGAGATTGCATGCATCCAATTGCACTGAGACAGAGCGGTTTTGGGCCGGACCGCAGAACGGAGTTCATGAGATGAAGATCACCAAGTTGATTGCCGGCGCGACCCTTGCCGCCGGGTTGGGCGCGGCGGCGCTGGGTGTCGGCGCCGGTCTGGCCAGCGCTGAGCCACCGCCGGGACCGGGGCAGCCCGGACCCGCTCAGCCGTGGCCGGGTGATGCCGGACCCGGCCCGCAGGGCCCCGACCGCGGGCCGGAAGGTCCCGACCGCGGGCCGCACGTCGGGGAACCGCCCGCCTGGGCGCCGCCGCGTCCTGCCCCTCCGGGCTACGCGCCGAACGCGCCGGTGGTCTGGGACATCGATCACCAGGGCTGGGGCATCTGGCTCGGCTCCATCTGGATCCCGCTGTAAAGGTGATCTCGGCGCGCAAAACGACGCGCAGCGTCGTTTTGCGCGCCGAAATCACGCAGCTAGCGCGAGGCCCGGTTCACCGCCGACACCACCGCGCGCAGCGACGCGGTGGTGATCGATGTCGCGATGCCCACGCCCCACACGGTCCGACCGTTCACCGACGCCTCCACATAGGCAGCGGCCTGGGCCTGTTCACCCGACGACATCGCATGCTCGGCGTAGTCGAGCACCTGCACGTCGATGCCGACCGTCGACAGCGCATGGACGAAAGCCGCCAGCGGGCCGTTGCCTTCGCCGCGGATCTCGGTTTCCACGCCGTCGACCAGGACGGTCGCCTCGATCGCATCGGTGCCGCCGTCCGTCTCCGCAGCGATCACCCGCTGGCGTACCCGCTCCAGCGGACGCACGGGCCGCAGGTACTCGTCGGCGAAGACGTCCCACATCTCCTTCGACGACACCTCGCCGCCCTCGCCGTCGGTGATCTTCTGGATCACCTGCGAGAACTCGATCTGCAAGCGGCGCGGCAGCACCAGGCCGTGGTCGGCCTTCATGATGTAGGCGACGCCGCCCTTGCCGGACTGCGAGTTCACCCGGATCACGGCCTCGTAGGTGCGCCCCACGTCCTTCGGGTCGATCGGCAGGTACGGCACCTGCCACAAGATGTCGTCGACGTCGGCGCCGGCTTCGTCCGCGGCGTACTTCATCGCGTCCAGACCCTTGTTGATCGCGTCCTGGTGGCTGCCCGAAAACGCGGTATACACCAAATCGCCGCCGTAGGGATGACGTTCGTTGACCGGCAACTGATTGCAGTACTCCACGGTGCGACGGATCTCGTCGATGTTGGAGAAGTCGATCTGCGGGTCGATGCCGCGGCTGAACAGGTTCAGGCCCAGCGTCACCAGGCAGACGTTGCCGGTGCGCTCGCCGTTGCCGAAAAGGCACCCCTCGATGCGGTCAGCGCCGGCCTGGAAGCCCAATTCTGCTGCGGCAACAGCGGTTCCGCGGTCGTTGTGCGGATGCAGACTCAGGATCACGCTGTCGCGACGGGCCAGGTTGCGGTGCATCCATTCGATCGAGTCGGCGTATACGTTCGGGGTGGCCATCTCGACGGTCGCCGGCAGATTGAAGATGATCGGGTGCTCCGGCGTGGGCTCGACCACGTCGCCGACGGCATTGCACACGTCGAGGGCGTACTCCAACTCGGTCCCGGTGTACGACTCGGGTGAGTACTCGAAACGCCATTGTGTGCCAGGGTATTTCGCGGCTTCCTCGACGCACTTGTGCGCGCCGTCGGTGGCGATCTGCTTCACCGCCTCGCGGTCGGCACGGAACACCACCCGGCGCTGGAGAATCGACGTCGAGTTGTAGAAATGCACGATCGCTCGCGGCGCACCTGCGCACGCTTCGAAGGTCCGCTCGATCAACTCCGGGCGGCACTGCGTCAGCACCTGGATGGTGACATCGTCGGGAATCACGCCCTGCTCGATGATTTCGCGCACGAAGTCGAAGTCGGTCTGGCTGGCAGACGGGAACCCGACCTCGATTTCCTTGTAGCCCATGCGAATCAACAGGTCGAACATCCGCCGCTTGCGGGCCGGGCTCATCGGGTCGATCAGCGCCTGATTGCCGTCACGCAGGTCCACCGCACACCACATCGGCGCGTGGGTGATGACGCGGTCGGGCCAGGTGCGGTCGGGCAGCGCAATGGGCTCGACCTCGTCGGCGAACGAGCGATACCGATGCACCGGCATCGAGGAACCGCGCTGCGTGTTCCACACCGGTTGGCCGGGGCGTGGCGGTCCGGACGGTGTCTTGATGGTGCGGGCTGACACGAACGCGTCGGCGTTGTCGATTACTTCAACGCGAGGATCGGTGGGGGTCATTTTGCTTTGCTTTCCGGGAGTTGCGAACTACGACCGGCGCATCGCGAACACCCGCGACGGGAAGCCGGTCTGGATCAGACCCCGTCGCGGCTGCCGAGAAGGAGCACCCGCACAGAAAACACAGTACGGCCACTGTACTCCACCGGCCGCCGCGCCATCCAGCCGGGCGTTACGGGCGAAACGGCTGGCCCCAGCGGCCCGCGAACGCGATCTTGTCCAGCGGCAGACGCCGCCGTCCCCGTGCGTCGCGTTCGACGACCGTGGGGTCGACGGACGTGTAGTCGCCCAGCGTGCCGACGGCCACGACCGCCAGCGCGCGCACGTCGTCGGGCAACGCGAACACTTCGTGTGCGCTGACAGCGTCGAAGCCGGCCATCGGGTGTGCGACCAGTCCCCGTGACACAGCTTCGACCGTCAGCTGTGCGATCGCCGCGCCGGCGTCGACCCCGGCGTAGCGCGCGGTCTTCTCGTCCGGACCCTCGTCGACGCACACCATGATCAGCGCGCTGGCAAGCTTTGCGTAGCTGTTGCCGCGTTTGAGCAGCTCGCCGATCTTCGTGAACGTCTCGTCGCCGCGCAGGCCGACGATGAACCGCACCGGCTGCCGATCGCCCCACGTTGCCGCCCACCGCGCGGCCTCGAGCAGGGCCGTGATCTGCTCGGCGGTCAGTACCGCCGTCGCGTCGAACGCCCGAGGGCTCCAGCGCGCGGCCAGCACCGGATGGATCGGAACGCTCGTGTCGGCGCTCCGGTCAGTCACCTCGATCACGCTACGCCAGCCAAAATGACATGCGCCAAACCCTTATTCTTGGTGAAACCGCTTTCCTGAAAGGTCTCAACCGTGGCGCTCGTGGTGCAGAAATACGGCGGATCGTCGGTCGCCGACGCCGACCGTATCCGCCGCGTCGCCGAGCGCATCGTCGAGACGAAGAAACAAGGCAACGAGGTCGTCGTCGTGGTCTCGGCGATGGGCGACACGACCGACGAACTGCTCGACCTGGCCAGGCAGGTCTGCCCGGCGCCGCCACCCCGCGAGATGGACATGCTGCTCACCGCGGGTGAGCGGATCAGCAACGCGCTGGTCGCCATGGCGATCGACTCGCTCGGCGCGAAGGCCCGCTCGTTCACCGGCTCGCAGGCCGGTGTGATCACCACGAGCACCCACGGCAACGCGAAGATCATCGACGTCACGCCGGGCCGACTGCGCGACGCTCTGGACGAAGGGCTGATCGTGCTCGTTGCCGGTTTTCAGGGCGTCAGCCAGGACAGCAAGGACGTCACCACGCTGGGCCGTGGCGGCTCCGACACCACCGCCGTCGCGCTCGCTGCGGCGCTGAACGCCGACGTGTGCGAGATCTACACCGACGTCGACGGAGTTTTCACCGCCGACCCGCGCATCGTGTCCAACGCGCGACGGCTCGACAAGGTCAGCTTCGAGGAGATGCTGGAGATGGCTGCGTCGGGTGCCAAGGTGCTGATGCTGCGCTGTGTGGAGTACGCCCGCCGCTACAACGTTCCGATACACGTCCGGTCGTCATACTCGGACAAGCCCGGCACCTGGGTGGCCGGATCGATGGAGGACATCCCCATGGAAGACGCCATTCTCACCGGAGTCGCGCACGACCGCAGCGAGGCGCGGGTCACCGTGGTAGGGATCCCCGACGTTCCGGGCTACGCCGCCAAGGTTTTTCGCGTCCTCGCCGATGCGGACATCAACATCGACATGGTGCTGCAGAACGCGTCGAAGGTGGAAGACGGCAAGACCGACATCACGTTCACCTGTTCGCGCGAGAGCGGCCCGCGTGCCGTCGAGCAGCTGAAGGCGCAGCAGGTCGAAATCGGTTTCACCCGAGTGCTTTACGACGACCACGTCGGCAAGGTCTCACTCGTCGGCGCCGGCATGCGCAGCCATCCCGGTGTCACGGCGACCTTCTGCGAGACTCTGGCCGAGGTGGGCGTCAACATCGACCTGATATCCACCTCGGAGATCCGAATCTCGGTGCTGGTCAAGGACACTGAGCTCGACAAGGCGGTGGCCGCGCTGCACGAGGCTTTCGGACTCGGCGGCGATGAGGTCGCGACGGTGTACGCAGGGACGGGCCGCTAGATGGTCGCGATCGGAATCGTCGGCGCCACCGGCCAAGTCGGCGAGGTGATGCGCAAGCTGCTCGACGAACGCGACTTTCCCGCCACCTCGGTGCGGTTCTTCGCGTCGGCGCGCTCGGCCGGACGCAAGCTGGCGTTCCGGGGACAGGAGATCGAGGTCGAAGACGCCGCGACCGCCGATCCGAAAGGTTTGGACATCGCGCTGTTCTCAGCGGGCGCGTCGACGTCGCGGGTGCAGGCGCCGCGATTCGCCGACGCCGGCGTCACGGTGATCGACAACTCGTCGGCATGGCGAAAAGACCCTGACGTGCCGCTGGTGGTGTCCGAGGTGAATTTCGCGGCGGCCGCGCACCGGCCGAAGGGGATCATCGCCAACCCGAACTGCACCACGATGGTGGCGATGCCGGTGCTCAAGGTGCTGCACGACGAGGCCGAGCTGGTGCGGATCGTGGCGTCGACGTACCAGGCGGTGTCGGGTAGCGGCGTCGCCGGGGTGTCCGAGCTGGCTGCGCAAGCCCGCGCCGTGATCGATGACGCCGAGCAGCTGGTGCAGGACGGCAGCGCACTGGCTTTCCCGAAGCCCGAAAAGTACGTGGCGCCAATAGCATTCAACGTGGTGGCGCTGGCCGGCTCACTGGTGGACGACGGCTCCGGCGAGACCGACGAAGACCAGAAGCTGCGTCATGAGAGCCGCAAGATCCTCGGCATCCCCGACCTGGCGGTCAGCGGGACATGTGTAAGGGTGCCGGTCTTCACCGGCCACTCGCTGTCGATCAACGCGGAGTTCGCCCGCCCGCTGTCGGTCGAGCGCGCGACAGAGCTGCTGTCAGATGCGCCGGGCGTGAAACTGGTCGACGTGCCGACACCGCTGGCCGCTGCCGGAATCGACGAGTCGCTGGTGGGGCGCATTCGCCAGGATCCCGGTGTTCCCGACGGCCGCGGGCTCGCGCTGTTCGTCTCCGGCGACAACCTGCGCAAGGGGGCCGCGCTGAACACCATCCAGATCGCCGAGCTGCTGACGGCTCAGCTCTAGCCGCCGAAACGGTATTCCACGCGGAAAAGTGCGAGTGAGGGCCACGCGAAATACCGTTTCGGCGCTGGCCGCGGTCGCCGTCCTCACCGCGGCACCCGCGCTCGCGGATCCGCCGGCGCCGCAGCCGCAACCTGTCCTCGGGCCGCTGGCCGAGGGTCAGGTGGTGCGCATCGGTCCGGTGGCCGGTACTGGAACGCCGACCCGCGACTATGGCGTCGGTGCGACCGACCTGTGCGAGTTCATGGAATTTCCGAGCGGAATCCTGCAGGTGTGCGGCGACAGCTTCGCCGGCCAGGGCGTCGGCTTCGGTGGCTGGTACGCGCCGATCGCACTGCACGTCGACACCGACTCGATCGACGACCCGGCCGGCGTGCGCTACGACCGCGTCATGGGCATCGACACACCGCTGCTGGCCGATCCCACGCCCGCGGGCGATTCGCAGTTGCCGGCCGGTGTGGTGCAGATCAACCGCGACAATTACCTCCTGGTCACCACGGTGCGGAACTTGGTGCCGCAGAGTTCGCGGCTGGTGAAAGCCCAAGCGGCGCAACCAGGTTGGCGCACAGTGCCGGGTTCGGCACGTGACGCGAGCTTCCAGGGTGGCCGGCAGTCCCAGATCAGCGGGTACTACGACCCCGTGCCCACCGGCGAGTCGCCGACCGGATGGGTGTACATCGTCGCCAACAACTTCGACCGCACCCAGCCCGTCACGTTGTATCGGGCCAAACCGGAGGCGTTCACCGACCGGTCGAGCTGGCAGGGCTGGTCGGGGTCATCTGGCCCCGACGGGGGGTGGAACAAGGCGCCGACACCGCTGTGGGGTGACAAGGTCGGCGAAATGAGCATCAAGCAGATCGACGGCAAGGTGGTGCTGTCATATCTGAACCTGACGACCGGCGACATCGAGGTCCGGGTGGCCGAGCACCCGACCGGTCTGGGCGCCGCGCCGGTCACCACGGTGGTTAGGGCGGCGCCCTGGCCCGACCCGCCGGAGACGCTGCCGCCGCCAGACGACAATCGGCTGTCGCAAGCCTACGGCGGCTACATTTCGCCAGGATCGACGCTCGACGAGTTGCGCATCTTCGTCAGCCAGTGGCACAACGTCGATCCGCGCTCGCGGGCGCCGTATCGGGTGATCCAGTTCGCGGTGAACCCGGTCAAGCCGTAGCCGGGCGGCGTGGCCATGATCCTGTGCCCACCGGCCGTCTTTCATAGCGAATGCACAGCACCGATCTGGCCATCCACTGCAATGTGCTCGGCATCATCGAAGCATGACCGAAACAGCTGAACAACCAACTACTCCCGTCCGGACCGAGGAGCCGGCCCGCCCGAGGCCGAGCCGGCTCAACCAAGTGCTGGCCTGGGTCGGCATCGTGGCCGGCGTGGTGTTCATCGTCGCCGTGGTGTTCTTCTCCGGGTTCATCATCGGCAAGCATTCCGGCTCCGGATTAGGCCATTTCCGGGGCCACAGCGGCGTGCACATGTTCCACCGCGGCGGACCGCCCCCGATGGGCCCGGGACCCTGGCAGGGCCCGGGTCAGATGGGCCCGGGTCAGATGGGCCCGGGTGCGCCGGGTGCGCCGGGTGGTCCCGGTAATCCGCCGTCGCCGACGAGCGTTCCCGCGCCACCGCGTCCGTAGCCGACGTGCGCCGAACGTGCGTCGCCGGCGAACTTTTCGCCACTGGCGCACGTTCGGCGCCGTCTGGTCGGTCTATTGGGGTACGTGTAGTGGGTACCTGTAGGGGTGCGACAGCCAGCACCGAGAGAGATGAGACGAAATGGCGGAGAAGTACGCGACAACTGACGGCGGAGCACCGGTACCCAGCTTCGAGCACTCGCTGACGGTCGGTCCGGACGGCCCGATCCTGCTCCATGATCACTACCTCATCGAGCAGATGGCGAACTTCAACCGGGAGCGCATCCCGGAGCGCCAGCCGCACGCCAAGGGGGGCGGGGCGTTCGGCCACTTCGAAGTCACCCAGGACGTCAGCAAGTTCACCAAGGCCGCGGTGTTTCAGCCGGGCACCAAGACCGACACGCTGGTCCGCTTCTCCACGGTCGCCGGCGAGCGCGGCAGCCCAGACACATGGCGCGACCCGCGCGGCTTCGCGGTGAAGTTCTACACCAGCGAAGGCAACTTCGACATGGTCGGCAACAACACCCCGGTGTTCTTCGTGCGCGACCCGATGAAATTCCAGAACTTCATCCGCAGCCAGAAGCGCCTGCAGGCAAGCAATCTGCGCGACCACCACATGCAGTGGGACTTTTGGACCCTGTCGCCGGAATCGGCGCATCAGGTGACCTGGCTGATGGGTGACCGCGGCATCCCCAAGACCTGGCGGCACATGAACGGCTACTCCAGCCACACGTACAGCTGGATCAACGCCGACGGCGAATTGTTCTGGGTCAAGTACCACTTCAAGACCGACCAGGGCATCGAATTCCTCACCCAGGAGGAAGGTGACCGGCTGGCCGGCGAGGACGGCGACTACCACCAGCGCGACCTCTACGAGGCGATCGAGGACGGCAACTATCCGAGCTGGACGCTCAACGTGCAGATCATGCCGTTCGAGGAAGCCAAGACGTATCGATTCAACCCGTTCGACCTGACCAAGGTGTGGCCGCACGGTGACTACCCGCTGCACGAAGTCGGTCGGCTCACGCTGAACCGCAACGTCACCGACTACCACGCCGAAATGGAGCAGGCGGCGTTCGAGCCGAACAACATGGTGCCGGGCACCGGGCTGTCACCGGACAAGATGCTGCTGGCGCGCGGCTTCTCATACGCTGACGCCCACCGTGCCCGACTTGGCGTGAACTACAAGCAGATTCCGGTGAACACTCCCAAAGTCGAGGTGCACAGCTACAACAAGGACGGGGCGATGCGCATCCGCAACGTCACCGATCCGGTGTACACACCGAACTCGATGGGCGGCCCCGAGGCCGATCCCCGGCGCGCAGCTGAAGTGCACTGGGCTTCGGACGGCGACATGGTGCGTGCGGCGTACACGTTGCGGCCGGACGACGACGACTGGGGGCAGGCCGGCACGTTGGTGCGTGAAGTGCTCGACGACGCGGCCCGAGAACGCCTGGCGCACAACATCATCGGGCACGTGTCCGATGGCGTGAAGGAGCCGGTGCTGTCACGGGTGTTCGAGTATTGGCGCAACGTCGACGCCGACCTGGGCAAGAAGGTCGAGGAAGGCGTGCGGGCGAAGCTGAACGGCAACGGCGGGTAGTTCGGCGAATCGCGACGGGCGTCTTGCCGTCTCGACCGAGGCTGGCATGATCGAGCCCATGAGCATCGAAGTCGTTTACACCGCAGAGTCCACGGCATCCGGCGGAGGCCGCGACGGCCATGTGAAGTCGACCGACGGCAAGATCGACCTCGACACCCGCCCACCGAAGGAGATGGGTGGCAGCGGAGAGGGCGTCAACCCCGAACTGCTGTTCTCGGCCGGCTATGCGGCGTGCTTCCTGGGTGCGCTGCGGCTCGTCGCTCGCAACGAGAAGATCGACCTGGACGACGCCACGGCAATCACCGCGCGCATCGGCTTCGGCAAGGACTCGGAGGGCGGCTTCGGCCTGACGGGGCAGCTCATCGGTTACCTGCCCGGGCTCGAGCAGACGCAGGCCGATGAGCTGATGGAAAAGGCCCACCAGGTGTGCCCGTACTCCAAAGCCACCCGCGGCAACGTCGACGTTGAGCTCTCGGCGAAGGTTTAGCGCAGCTCGCTGGGCCGCTGCAGCGCTCGGTGTCGGCGTTGCAGCCGGCCTCGCGGCGCCCGCGCACGCCAGGCCCTCCGAGCCCGGCGTCGTGAACTACGCGGTGATGGGCAAGGGGTCGGTCGGCAACATCGTCGGTGCGACGATGCGGTGGGAGAACTTCTTCACCGAGCCGTTCCAGGGCTACTGGGTGGACGTGCCGGCGTGCAACAACTGGGCCGACATCGGGCTGCCCGAGGTGTACCTCGATCCCGACCTCGCCTCGTTCAACGGTGCCGAAACCAAGGAATCGCCGACGGACGAGACGCATTTCGTGAAACAGGCGGTCGGTGTCTTCGCCACCAACGACGCCGCCGATCGCGCTTTTCATCGGGTGGTTGACCGCACCGTCGGCTGCGCCGGCCAGACCACAGCCATGCATTTTGCCGACGGGACCAACCAGGTGTGGTCGTTTTCGAGCGGACTGCAAAACGCCACCGACCAGGAGTGGGTGAAGCAGGAGGCCGGCACCGATCGGCGTTGCTTCACGCAAACCCGTCGCCGCGAGAACGTGCTGCTGCAAGCCAAAGTGTGCCAGTCGGGCAACGGCGGCCCGGCAGTGAACGCGTTGGCCGGCGCGATGCAGAACTCGCTGGGCCAGTAGCGCGACGCTCACCTGTCACCGAGCCGTCACGCCAATCGGCGAGAACTTGTCGGTCCTCTGCAACAAGATGGAGGAATGGCCCAGGCCGACATCGCGGTTGCGTCAGAGGTGCAGGATCAGACCCTCCACTCGGTCAGCGCCGCGGCCGATCACATCGCCGCCACCTGCCTCACCGAGACACCGGTGGGTCTGGTCGGCTTGGAGTTGGAGGCACACTGCTTCGACATCGCCGCGCCCCAGCGTCGACCGGGCTGGAACCAACTGTGCGACGTCATCGCCGGCTTGCCCGAACTTCCCGGGGGCAGTCGCGTCACCGTCGAGCCGGGCGGCGCTGTGGAGTTGTCCACCCCGCCGATGTGGGGTGCCGTCGCCGCCATCGACGCGCTGACGGCCGACAGAGCGGTGCTGCGGACGGCATTCGCTCAAGCCGGTCTCGGGCTGGTGCTGCTCGGCACGGATCCGCTGCGGCCGCCGCAGCGAGTGAATCCCGGTGCCCGCTATCAGGCCATGGAGAAGCACTTCGCCGCCGCGAACACCGGCGAGGCGGGCGCAGCGATGATGACGTCGACGGCGTCGGTGCAAGTCAACGTGGATGCCGGCCCGGCGCACGGCTGGGCCGACAGAGTTCGCCTGACGCACGCCCTCGGCCCGACGATGATCGCGATCTCGGCCAATTCCCCGCTGCTGGCCGGGTCGTTCACTGGCTGGCGCAGCACCCGGCAGCGTGTGTGGGGCCAACTCGACGTCGCGCGTTGCGGTCCGGTGCTCGGCGCCACCGGCGACGATCCGGCCAGCGATTGGGCCCGCTACGCCCTGCGCGCGCCGGTGATGCTCGTGCACGGCCCAGACGCGGTACCGGTCACCCGCTATGTCGCCTTCGCGGACTGGGTCGACGGACGGGCGAGTCTGGCCGGACGCCGCCCCACCACAGCCGACCTGGACTACCACCTGACCACGTTGTTCCCGCCGGTGCGGCCGCGGCGCTGGCTGGAGGTGCGCTACCTCGACAGCGTGCCCGACGCCCTCTGGCCGGCTGTGGTTTTCACCCTGGTCACTCTGCTGGACGACCCTGCCGCGGCCGACCTGGCGGCAGAGGCCACCGAGCCGGTTGCCACGGCGTGGGATGTCGCCGCCCGGGTGGGGCTGGCCGACCGGCGGCTGCACGCCAGCGCCAACCGCTGCATCGCCGCGGCCGCGGATCGCGCTCCGCCGTCGCTGCACTCTTCGATGCAGCGGCTGGTCCGTATCGTCGAGCAGGCAGGCTGTCCGGGTGAGGAATTCGCCGAGCGGGCGATCTGTTGCGGGGTGGCAGCAGCGGTGACGGAACTGGCGAGGAGCGAAGGGTGATCTCGACACGCGACCGGCTGGCGCGTGATCTGATCGCCGCGCGAGAACGGACCTTGGCGCTGGTCGACGTCGACGACGACGAGCTGCGCCGCCAATTCGACCCGCTGATGAGTCCGCTGGTGTGGGATCTGGCCCACATCGGCCAGCAAGAGGAACTGTGGCTGCTGCGCGGCGGCAACCCCGACCGCCCGAGCATGCTCGGCCCGAAGGAATCGCTGTACGACGCGTTCGTCCACTCGCGCGCCAGCCGGGTGGATCTGCCGCTGCTGTCTCCCAGCGAAGCGCGTGCGTTCTGCCGCACGGTGCGCGACAAGGCGCTCGATGCGCTCGACGGGGTGCCAGACGACCAGCCACTGTTTCCCTTCGCACTCGTCCTGAGCCACGAGCATCAGCACGACGAAACGATGCTGCAGGCGCTGAACTTGCGCGTCGGTGAACCGCTTCTGCAGCCGGGTGCGCCGCTGCCGCAAGGGCGGCCCGGTGTGGCCGGCACGTCGGTGCTGGTGCCCGGCGGGCCGTTCGTGCTCGGCGTCGACGCGAACACTGAACCGGACTCGCTCGACAACGAACGCCCGGCCCACGTCGTCGACGTGCCGTCGTTTCGCATCGGTCGCGTGCCGGTCACCAATGCCGAGTGGCAGGCATTCGTCGACGACGGCGGCTACCGCACGCCGCAGTGGTGGTCGACGCGGGGCTGGCAGCATCGTCTCCAGGCTGGTTTGGTGATGCCGCAGTTCTGGAACGGCGACGGCACCCGCACCCGGTTCGGCCACGTCGAAGACCTCCCGCCCGACGAGCCCGTGCAGCACGTGACGTACTTCGAAGCGCAGGCGTACGCCGCGTGGGCCGGCGCCCGCCTGCCTACCGAGATCGAGTGGGAGAAGGCGTGCGCGTGGGATCCGCAGATGCAGGGCCGCCGTCGCTTCCCGTGGGGAAATGCCGAGCCGACAACGGAATTGGCAAATCTGGGCGGTGCGGCGCTGCGGCCTGCACCCGTAGGTGCCTACCCGGCGGGTGCGTCCGCATACGGCGCCGAGCAGATGCTGGGCGACGTGTGGGAGTGGACGTCGTCGCCGCTGCGGCCGTGGCCGGGTTTCACACCGATGATCTACCAGCGCTACTCGCAGCCGTTCTTCGACGGCGACTACCGCGTGTTGCGCGGCGGGTCGTGGGCGGTTGGCCGGGAGATCCTGCGGCCCAGCTTCCGCAACTGGGACCACCCGATCCGCCGGCAGATCTTTTCGGGCGTCCGATTGGCGTGGGACGTCTGATGTGCCGGCACCTGGGCTGGCTGGGTGAGCCGCGCTCGCTGGCGTCATTGATGCTCGATCCGCCGTATGGGCTTGTGGTGCAATCGTATTCGCCGCGCCGTCAAAAGCACGGACTGCTGAACGCCGACGGCTGGGGTGTCGGGTTCTTCGACGGCGCCGGGGTGCCCAGGCGCTGGCGCAGTGCGTCGCCGCTGTGGAGCGACGCCTCGTTCGCGTCTATCGCACCGGTGCTGCGAAGCAGCTGTGCGGTCGCGGCGGTCCGCTCGGCGACGGTCGGGATGCCGGTGGAAGCCTCGGCATCGGCCCCGTTCAGCGACGGTCAGTGGTTGCTGTCCCACAACGGCGTGGTGAACCGTGCGGCGTTGCCACCCGCCCCACATGCCGAATCAACGGTCGACAGTGCGCTTTTGGCGGCCCTGATCTTCGATCGCGGCCTCGATGCACTCGAAGACACCATCACCGACATCGCAGCGGCCGATCCCGACGCGCGCCTGAACATTCTTGCCGCCGACGGCAACCAGCTGTTAGCCACGACGTGGGGCGACACTCTGTCGGTCCTAGCAGGCGACGACGGCGTCGTGGTGGCCAGCGAGCCGTTCGACGACAACCCCGCCTGGGACGACGTGCCCGACCGTCACCTCGTGGTTGTCGACGGCCGCGCCGTCACGCTGACTCCGCTGAGAGGGGCGCAATGAGCGTCATGCTGGCCAACCACCTCGAGGCAGACTCCGCCAACCGGGCGTTGCGCCGCGACGTCCTGCAGGGGTTGACGCAGACGCCGAAGACGTTGCCGCCGAAGTGGTTCTACGACCACACCGGAAGCCAGTTGTTCGACCAGATCACCCGGCTGCCGGAGTACTACCCGACCCGCACGGAGGCGACGATCCTGCGGGCGCGGGCGGCAGCGATCGCAGAACTCAGCGGTGCCGACACACTCGTCGAACTCGGCAGTGGGACGTCGGAGAAGACCCGCATGTTGCTCGACGCCCTGCGTCGGCAGGGCACGCTGCGTCGGTTCATCCCGTTCGACGTCGACGCGGGCGTGTTGCAGACGGCAGGCACCGCGATCCTGGCCGAATATCCGGGCATCGAGGTGGCAGCGGTATGCGGCGACTTCGAACAGCACCTTACCGAAATACCCTGTGGCGGAACGCGATTGATCGCATTCCTCGGGTCCACCATCGGCAACCTGACGCCGGGTCCGCGCGCGCACTTTCTGGCGACGTTGGCCGGGGTGATGCACCCAGGTGACAGTCTGCTGCTTGGCACCGACCTCGTGAAAGACCCTGACCGGCTGGTGCGGGCTTACGACGACAGTGCGGGAGTCACCGCGGCGTTCAACCGCAACGTGCTGGCGGTGGTGAACCGGGAGCTCGACGCGCACTTCGACCTGGACGCGTTCGAACACGCCGCCCGCTGGAACTCCGCGCAGGAGCGGATCGAAATGTGGCTGAGATCGACGGTGACGCAGACCGTTAAGGTCGGGGCGTTGGATCTCACCGTTCGCTTCGCGGCGGCAGAGGAGATGCTGACCGAGGTGTCGTGCAAGTTCCGGCGGGACGGGGTGAGCGCCGAACTTGCTGCCGCTGGACTTCAATTGGCCCATTGGTGGACCGATCCGGCGGGTGACTTCGGCTTGTCGCTCGCGGTGAAATGAGCTTGGCAGAGCGCTGGCGCGAGGCCCGGCCGGCGGTCAACGGTGTGCATGTGGACAGTGCGGCCTGCTCGCGGCAGAGCTTCGCGGCGATCGACGCGGCGGCGGCGCATGCGCGTCGCGAGGCCGAGGTCGGCGGGTACGTCGCCGCGCAGCAAGCCGAAGACACGTTGACGGCCGGGCGCGCGGCCGTCGGCGCCTTGACGGGCTTTACCGCCGCCGACGTGGTGTTCACCACCGGCGCGGCCCATGCGCTGGACCTTGTGCTCAGCGCCTGGCCCGACGAGCGCCGGGTGATCACCTGCGTCCCAGGAGAATTCGGGCCCAACCTCGCGGTGATGGCCGCGAACGGCTTCGAGGTGACGCTGGCGCCGGTCGACTCGCTGGGCGTCGTCGCGGTCGACGAGCTGGCCCGCAGACTGGCGGCCGATGCGCCGTCGCTGATGCATTTGACCGTGGTGCCCAGCCACCGCGGCATCGTGCAGCCGGCACACAAGATCGCCGAGGCGTGCCGGGAATTCGGCGTGCCGCTGGTGATCGACGCAGCGCAAGGGCTCGGCCACGTCGACTGCGCGGTGGATGCCGACGTCATCTACGCGACGTCACGCAAGTGGTTGGCCGGTCCGCGCGGAGTCGGCGTCGTGGCTGTGCACCCTGACCGGGCGGCGACGCTGCGCCCCCGAATACCGCCGCCGCAGTGGGCAACCGACATCTCACCGCTGCGCCGCCTCGAGATGGGCGAGGCCAGTATTGCTGCACGCGTGGGCTTTTCGGTCGCCGTGTCCGAACACGTCCAGTACGGTCCTGCCCAGGTACGTGAAGGACTGGCGGCGGCGGGGCATCTGACCCGCACCGTGCTCGGCGACCTAGCGGGCTGGCAGGTGGTCGAACCGGTCGACGCGCCGACGGCGATCACGACCCTGGCGCCGACCGACGGAGTCGACGTGGGGCAGGTGCGTGCCGAGTTGATCGCGCGCCACGGGATCGTGACGACTGTCGCCGGACCGCAGCGGGCACCGCTGGAATTGGCCACTCCGGTTTTGCGGCTGTCGCCGCACGTCGACGTCACAGAACGGGAGTTGACGACCTTCGCGGACGCGGTCAGTTCGCTTTGTGAGCGGTGAGCAGAAACGCCGGCATCTTCTGCCGGCCCTTCTCGTCGAGGTCGAACTGCGGCGGCGCCGCATCGGGAAGCTGCGGCATATTGGCATGAATGAACGCCGGGCGGATCTCGTCGATCTGCCAGTACCTTGAAATTGCTTCGCGCAGTTCGTCTTCGGTGACCACATTCGGCAACGGCAAATCGGTGCCCTGGGGAAATGCACCGGTGGCGAACACCAAAACGAAGTACGTCGCACCGGGCGCAGCCGCGCGGTGGACGGCGCGCAGGTAATCGTCGCGGCTTTCCACTGGCAGTGAGTGGAACAGCGTGCTGTCGAGGATGGTGTTGAATCGGCCGTCGTAGCCGGTGAACGACGTGATGTCGTCCTGGACGAACGTCGCGGTTCTCAGCCCGCGCTCCTGCGCTGCCTTGGTGGCCGCGGCCACTGCGGTGGGTGTCAAGTCGATGCCGACGACGGTGTGGCCTTGCTCCGCCAGCGCGAGTGACGCTTCGGCCAGACCGCAGCCGGCGTCGAGGACCGGGCTGCGGAACCTGCCCTCGCGGATGAGTGTGGCGATCTCTGGCTGTGGCTCACCGATGTTCCAGGGCGGCGGTCCTTCGAAGAAGCCCTGCTCCCGATAGATCTCGTCCCAATTCATCAGCTGATCCGGCATGAGGTTCAACCTACAGCTCCCACGTGTGTACCGGCTCGTTGCTGTGCATGCGCTCGGTGTAGCGCCGCAGCATCTCGCAGAGCGCTCGCGGACGGGTCAGCCCGTGTTCTTCCTGCAACGCGTTGACCGTCTGCACCTGCCACGCGGCGCCGTTGACGCCGGCTTTGGCGCGGCCCTCGATGACGCCAAGATAGCGATCGCGGACCGTCGCCGCCACGCCCCACCGGCGCAGGCCCTCGTCGGCCAACGGCAGCAGCCGCCGCAGCACGAGTTCGTCGGCGCTGACGGTGCCCATGCCGGGCCAGTACAGTCGCGTGGCCATACCGAACCGGGCCGCGTTGCCGAAATTCTCTTGTGCGGCAGCGAAACTCATCTGCGTCCACAACGGCCGGTCGTCCTCCGACAAAGCTCGCAGCGCGCCGTAGTAGAACGCCGCGTTGGCCATCATGTCGATGACCGTTGGACCCGCCGGCAGCACACGGTTCTCCACCCGCAGATGCGGGCGCCCGTCGACGACGGCGTACACCGGCCGATTCCACCGGTAGATCGTGCCGTTGTGCAGTGTCAGCTCGTGCAGCTGCGGTGCTCGCCCGGCCGCCAGCTCGGCGACCGGGTCCTCGTCGGAGATTTCAGGCAGCAGCGACGGGAAGTAGCGAACGTTCTCCTCGAACAAGTCGAAGATCGAGGTTATCCACCGCTCTCCGAACCAGACTCGCGGCCGGACGCCCTGCGCCTTGAGTTCGTCGGGCCGGGTGTCGATGGCTTGCAGGAACAACTCGATGCGGGTCTCGGCCCAAAGTTGATGGCCCAGGAAATACGGGGAGTTGGCTCCGAGCGCCAGCTGCGGCGCCGCCAGCACCTGTGCGGCATTCCAGTTGTTGGCGAAGTCGGCGGGTGACACCTGCAGATGCAGTTGCATGCTGGTACACGCGGATTCCGGTGCGATGGAAGTCATTTGGAGGCTCAGGCGTTCGGGACCGGAGATGTCGATGACGATGTCTTCACCGCGGGCCATGAACACCGATTCCTGCAGCGCCCGATACCGCCTCGACTCGCTCATCCACTGTCCGGTCAGATGCTCGGGCATCAGCGTGGGCAGGATGCCGATCATCACGATGTGCGCACCGTGCTGATTGGCCTTGGTCTCGGCGGCATTGAGGCTGGCGCGCACGTCGGACTCGAGCTCCAGCGCCGACGTGCCGGGCAGCGGCCGCGGCGGAACGTTGAATTCGATGTTGTAGGCGCCTAATTCGGTCTGGAACGCCGGATCGGCGATGGCTTGCAACACCTCGCGGTTCGCCATCGCGGGGCGGTACTGCTCGTCGACGAGATTGCACTCGATTTCCATGCCGGTCAGTGGCCGTTCGCATTCGAAGCTCGACTGCGCGAGCATGGTCTCGAACACGTCGAGCGACAGCTGGACCTTGCGCCGGTAGTCCCGGCGTTGGGCACCGCTGAACGTGGTGGCCTTGACTTCCTCGCCCACATCGCCGATGCAACGCGACGCTGCGAGCCGTGTCAACGACCGATCGGCCGCCGGACCGCAGGGTTGATCGGCGGCGGCGCGGGTAGCCCGCATGTCATGGACGTCAGCGTCACCTTCGTCGGCAACGCCACCACGCTGATCACGTTCGGTGGTATCACGTTGTTGAC
The DNA here is from genome assembly GCF_059812855.1 of Mycobacterium sp. NGS35. Classification (NCBI taxonomy): domain Bacteria; kingdom Bacillati; phylum Actinomycetota; class Actinomycetes; order Mycobacteriales; family Mycobacteriaceae; genus Mycobacterium; species Mycobacterium sp. NGS35. The sequence continues at coordinate 191,233 of NZ_JCALDL010000006.1, read as the reverse complement.
CGACCCCAACTTCCTGCACCGCGGCCAGCACGCTTACCTGGGTTACGGGCTGGTGTCCAAACGCCTTCACGACCCGGCGCGCAAGGTCGACGAACTGCCGCCACTCGACGCCGTGGTGCTGTCCCACATGCACGGCGACCACTGGGACCGTGTCGCCGAACGAAGTCTGGATAAACAGCTGCCGGTCGTGACCACCCACCACGCCGCAAAACGGCTGCAGCACCGGGGGTTTCGCGCGGCGACCGGGCTGTCCACCTGGAACACGCACACGCTTACCAAAGGAGATGCGAGCGTCACCGTCACCGCGCTGCCAGGCCGGCACGCGCCGGTGCCGCTGAACCGGATGCTGCCGCCGGTCATGGGGTCGATGCTGGAGTTCGTCGACAACGACGGCGCGACGCGGCGGCTGTACATCTCGGGTGACACGCTGCTGATCGACGAGCTCAGCGAGATTCCGCTGCGGTTCTCGGCGATCGACGCCGGTGTCCTGCATCTGGGCGGCACCCGTCTGCCCGCCGGGCGCAAGCTGCCGTTCGGGCTCACCGTGACGATGGATGGCCGCCAGGGCGCCGGTGCGGTCGAGGCCGTCGGGCTGCCCAAGGTGATCCCGGTGCATTTCGACGACTACGGCGTCTTCGCGTCCGGACTCGACGACTTCAAGGAAGCGATGAGGCAGCGGGGCATGGCCGAGCGGATCGTCGAACTCGAGCGCGGTGCGTCGATCACTATTTGACGGTTCAGATGCGCGGCTAGGGTGAAGCCGCGATGCCGCCGACGATCGAAGTCGACCAAGGCGGCCTGGAGCAGGTTTCGACCGTCGACCGGGTCGCCTCGCTGACCGGTGTGCGCGCGGTTGCCGCATTGCTGGTCATGGGCACGCACGCGGCCTATGCCACCGGCAAGTACAGCCACGGCTACGTGGGGCTGGTAGCCGCGCGCCTGGAGATCGGCGTCGCGATCTTCTTCGTGCTGTCTGGTTATCTGCTGTTCGGGCCGTGGGTGCAAGCCGCTAGGACAGGAGGGGCCGGCCCGGCGCTGCACCGCTATGCCCGCAACCGGGTGCGGCGGATCATGCCGCCCTACCTGGTGACGGTCGTCGTCGCGTACGTCGTCTACCACTTCCGCACGGCGGGCCCGAATCCCGGGCACACCTGGACGGGCCTATTGCGGCACCTGACGCTCACACAGATCTACAGCGACGACTACCTGACCCGCTATCTGCACCAGGGGCTGACGCAGATGTGGAGCTTGGCCGTGGAGGTCGCGTTCTACATCGCGCTACCGATGCTGGCCTTTGTGGTGTTCACGGTGCTGTGCCGGCGGCGCTGGCGGCCCGGCGTGCTTCTTGCCGCGCTGGCGGTTCTGGCGGCGCTGAGCCCGGCCTGGCTGGTGGTGATGGGCACCACCGACGTGTTGCCGAAGTCGGCCGGCCTGTGGTTGCCGCATTACCTCGTCTGGTTCGTCGGCGGCATGGTGCTAACAGCGTTGAGTGCCATGGGAATTCGCAGCTACGCAGCCGTCACGCTGCCACTGGCGGCAATCAGCTATCTGATCATGTCCACGCCCATTGCGGGGGCCGCGACGGCTGAGCCGGACATGTCGGAATCCGTGGCCAAGACGGTGTTGTACGGAATCGTCGCCACGCTTGTGGTGGCGCCGTTGGCGCTCGGGGAACGGGGCTGGTACGCGCGTGTGCTCGGCAGCAGGCCGATGGTGTGGCTCGGCGAAGTCTCCTACGAGATCTTCCTGCTCCATGTGATCGTGATGGAGATCGCGATGGTGTCGGTACTGCGCTGGCACATCTACACCGGCTCGGTGTGGGGGCTGTTCGCGGTCACGCTGGCGTTGACGATTCCGCCGGCCTGGCTGCTGCACCGCCTCACCCGGCCGAAGGTCGACGTGCGTCACTTCCGCACTGCGGCGAACGCGGTGCCTTAGGCTTGAACTTCTCAGATCTCCGCAAGGAAGTTGGATATGTGGTCTCCGCGAGTCGCCGATTGGCCGGACCGGCATCCGCGCGCTGCGGCGGCGTTCGCGCTGCCCGCGAAGGTCATCGACTGGAGTGATCGGCATCCGTGGGCCGCGGTAGCCATCGCGGTGCCGCTGACGATCGGCGGTATCAGCGCCGTGGTCGCCTACCCGTTGCTGTTCCTGCTGGTGCTGGTGCTCGCGGCGGTGGCCGTCATCGTGATGGAGTTGTACACGGACCAGAAGAAGCGGGCCGAGGAGCAACCGGCTGAGGCGGGGCGGCACCGCCAGGTGGCAGCGTTCACCGACGGCCTCACGAGCAAGTTCGAAATCAGCAGGGACGACGCGGGCAGGTTCCGGTTTCAGCTCAAGGCGCCCGACGGCGAGGTCATCGTCGACAGCCGCGGGTATGAAACCAAGGCAGGGGTCGGTCGGGCTATTCAGGCGGTGAAGACGACTGCGCGCTACGCGACCGTCGAAGACCTGACCCAAGCCAATTAGGCGCTGAGGTCAGGCGCGGCTGGCGACCAGCACTTGCGGGCCGAACGGCTGCTTGCGCAATTCCACGGTGATCCCCGGGTCGGCGTACTGTGCCAGCGTCCGCAAGGCCGACGGGCTGTAGGCGCGCATCGAGCTGATGAATCCGTCGTGGGCGAATGGGATCGCGAGGAACGGCACCATCGTCGCCAGCTTCCCGATGTGCAGAAGCGACGGTGGGCGTGGCAGGTCGATGATCAACAGCTTGCCGGCGACCCGCGTGCCTTCGGCGATCACCCGAGCGGCCAGCGCAGGCGGCAGGTGATGGAACGTCAACGCCATCACCGCAAGGTCGAAATACCCGTCGGGGGCGTCGATTTCGGTGGCGTCCTCCACCCGGACGACCGCGCGGGGATGGCTGCCGAGTTCGCCCGATGCGATGTCGAGAACCGACGTCGCGTCGAGGTCGGTGACGGTCACCCGGGCGGTGGGATGCTGCTCGAGCAGCTTGCGTGACAACCCGCCGTGCCCTGCGCCGAGTTCCAGAATCTTCGGGTCAGCCACATCAGCGACTTCATCGAGCGCAAGGTAGGCGAATCGTTCGTGGTTCTTGAACACGTCGCCCACCCACTCCAACGACCGAACGATGCTGCGCTTGATGCGCTCGTCGACGTCGTCGCGGTCGAGGTACTCGGCGCATCCGGTCTCCAACCGGCGATCCAGCCACGACGCGTCGGGTCCACCGCGAGGCATCGCTTCGATGTCGGCTTCGGTGATCTCAACGCTTCCCATAGTTGCCATCATTGACCATTGGACGCGTTCGCTTCGACCCGACAGGAGCATCCGAATTGGCCGACTTCGTCGCCTCGATCGACCAGGGCACCACCAGCACGCGCTGCATGATCTTCGACCAGTCCGGCTCGGAGGTGGGCCGACACCAGCTCGAGCACGAGCAGATTCTGCCGAAGGCCGGCTGGGTGGAGCACAACCCTGTCGAGATCTGGGAGCGCACGCAGTCGGTGCTAATGTCGGCGCTGAACAAGACGAACCTGTCCGACGCGGACCTCGCGGCGCTGGGGGTGACCAACCAGCGTGAGACGACCGTGGTGTGGAATCGCAGGACCGGGCGGCCGTACTACAACGCGATCGTCTGGCAGGACACCCGCACCGACAAGATCGCCTCGGCGCTGGATCGCGACGGCCGCGGTGACGTCATCCGCCGCAAGGCGGGCTTGCCGCCGGCGACGTACTTCTCCGGCGGCAAGCTGCAGTGGATCCTGGAGAACGTCGATGGAGTGCGCGAAGCGGCCGAAAACGGCGACGCGGCATTCGGCACTACCGACAGCTGGGTGGTGTGGAACCTGACCGGCGGTCCGCGCGGCGGCGTGCACGTCACCGACGTCACCAACGCCAGCCGCACGATGCTGATGAACCTGGAGACGCTGGACTGGGACGACGAACTGCTGGCGATCTTCGGAATTTCCCGGGAGATGCTGCCCGAGATCCGCCCGTCGTCGTCGCCCGACCCCTATGGCATGACGCATCCGTCCGGGCCGCTGGACAACGAGGTGCCGATCAGCGGCATCCTGGGCGATCAGCAGGCCGCGATGGTCGGACAGGTCTGCCTGGAGCAGGGTGACGCGAAAAACACCTACGGCACCGGCAATTTCCTTCTGCTCAACACCGGCGAGTCGATCGTGCGCTCGAACAACGGGTTGCTGACCACAGTGTGCTACCAGTTCGGTGACGCGAAACCCGTTTACGCCCTTGAGGGTTCGATCGCCGTCACCGGCTCTGCCGTGCAGTGGCTGCGCGACCAGCTCGGCATCATCAGCGGAGCCGCGCAGAGCGAGTCGTTGGCGCGACAGGTCGAGGACAACGGCGGGGTGTACTTCGTGCCCGCGTTCTCCGGGTTGTTCGCGCCGTACTGGCGTTCGGACGCGCGCGGCGCGATCGTCGGGCTGTCGCGGTACAACTCGAACGCACATCTGGCTCGCGCCACGCTGGAAGCGATCTGCTATCAGAGCCGCGATGTCGCGGACGCGATGGAGGCCGATTCCGGCGTGCATCTCGAAGAGCTGAAGGTGGACGGCGGCATCACGGCCAACGAACTGTGCATGCAGATCCAAGCCGACGTGCTGGGTGTCGACGTGGTGCGGCCGGTGGTCGCCGAGACCACCGCGTTGGGCGCCGCGTATGCCGCGGGGCTGGCCGTTGGCTTCTGGTCGAATCCTGCTGAGCTGAAAGCGAATTGGCGCGAGGACAAGCGATGGACGCCGCAGTGGAGCGAGGACCAGAGGGAAGCAGCCTACGCGGGGTGGCGCAAGGCCGTCGAGCGCACTCTCGACTGGGTCGAGGTCTAGCGATTTCGGTGCGTTTACGTGCGCCCAGCGCCGGTAAGCGCACCGAAATCGCTGGGTTCGAGGTCGATTTCGGCTACCGCCATGTTCTCCTCGAGGTGCTGGATCGACGAAGTGCCTGGAATCAGAAGCACATTCGGCGACACCGCCAGCGTCCAGGCCAGCGCAACCTGTGCCGGGGTGCGACCCAGTTCACCGGCGATGCGCTGAACGACGGGATGGCCCAGCACCGGGTTGTTCGCGGCGAAGCTCGAGCCGAGCGGGAAGAACGGCACGAATGCGATTCCTCGCTCGGCACATTCGTCGAGCACCGGTTGTGACGTGCGGTCGACGAGGTTGTAGGCGTTCTGCACGCAGACGATCTCGGTGCGGTCCAATGCGATGCGCAGGTGGTCGACGGTGACGCTGCTGAGCCCGATTCCGCCGATCAGCCCCTCGTCGCGCGCCTGGATCATCGTGGTCAGCTGTCGGTCGAACAGCTCGCGGTCGAGGCGGCCGGGCTGATTCGGATCCGAATCCTCGTCATGGACACGCAGATTCACCGCGGCCAGGCGGTCGACACCGAGGGTGCGCAGGTTTTCTTCGATGCCGGCCCGAAGCTCGTCCGGTTGCTGGGCAGGTAGCCAGTTGCCGTGCTCGTCGCGCCGGCCGCCGACCTTGCTGACCAGCGCCAGGTTGTCCGGGTACGGGTAGAGGGCTTCGCGGATCAATTCATTGGCCACATTCGGGCCGTAGAACTGCGCGGTGTCGATGTGGTCGACGCCCAGCTCGACGGCCCGGCGCAACACTGCGAGCGCCTGCTCGCGGTCGCGGGGCGGTCCGAATACGCCGGGGCCGGGTAGTTGCATCGCGCCGAAGCCGATGCGGCTGACATTGTAGGAACCGAGTGGGAAGCGCTGCACGGCTCCACACTAGAGCCGTGCAGCGCTGTCGCGTTGGCCGCTAGTCGGTTTCGCCCAGCACGCCGTAGATGTCGCGGCGAGCAGCGTTGACGATTTCGATGATGCGCTTCTGCTGCTCGGCCGTGGCGGCGTGGGCGCCCTGGAACACCGCGGCGCCCAGTTGACCGAACGCGGCCCGCAGGTCCATCACGTTCGGGTCGGCGCCTTCGGCGATCTCCTCCCACGGCGGCGTCTGGGTGGCGGTCGCTGCTTCTCGGCCCTCGTCGGTCAGCTCGAAACGCCGCTTGCTGCCGCCTGATTCGGCCGCGACGATCAGGCCTTCGTCGACGAGCAGTTGCAGCGTGGGGTAGACGGATCCGGGGCTGGGGCGCCACAGCCCGTTGCTGCGCGCGCCGATCTCCTGGATCATCTCGTAGCCGTGCATCGGCCGCTCGGCCAGCAGCGCCAAGATCGCGGCACGGACGTCGCCACGACGTCCGCGCCCACGGCCGCGCTGCCTGCCCCGCGGACCGCCCGTGCCGAATCCGGGGCCGAAGCCAAACGCACCGGGTCCGAATGCGCCGGGCCCGAATCCTCCCTGTCCGAAGCCGGCCGGGCCGCCGTGGCCCAAGCCGGCCGGGCCGCCGTGGCCCAAGCCGGCCGGGCCGCCGTGGCCGAAGCCGAAGCCGCCGGCGCGCGCGAACGCCTGATTTTTCAGAAAGCCCTTGAGTTCGCGGCGGGCGTCGCGCCGGGCCTGGTGCATGGCGCGGCGGTCGTACGGGTCGAAGTGGCCGAAGCCGAATCCTTCGGTGTGGGGGCCGTCGTGGCCCTCGAATGGCTGAGTCATTTTGCTCTCGTTTCTCGTGGGGGACGCGCCGGATGCGCATCCGATGCCTCGACGATATATCGAAAACTATCGGGATGCAACGTCTCAGCGTTTGTCGAGTTCCTCGAGCACCCAGCTGGCCCACTCCGATTCCATGCGGGTGGAGCGCAAGCCGTTCTCCAGCGCTGCCCGGGCAAAGAACGCCTGGTCACTACCCGACCAGTCGTAGGTGTCGCGGATCTGCTCATAGCGCTGGTGCTCACGGTCGGCGTGCTCACGCACCGCCGTCAGATATTTGCGCGCCTGCTCTCGCGGCAGTTCGTCGAGCAGGAAGATTCGAAGAAGTTGCGCGCTGCGGAAGACCGGGTCGTCCTGGGGGGACGCCAGCCAGCGCTGCAATTCGGCGCGTCCGGCGTCGGTGATCGCGTACACCTTGCGTCCGCGCGGCCCGACCGCGGTGACTTCGAGCAGTCCAGCGTCAGCGAGCTTGTTCAGCTCCCCGTAGAGCTGGCTCTGGGTGGCCGGCCACACGTTGGCCATCGACGCTTCGAACACTTTGAGCAGGTCGTATCCGCTGGCGGGGCCCCGGGCCAGTAGCCCGAGTGCAGCATGTCGCAGACTCACAAGAGCATCCTACATTCCACTATTGACATGTCAGTAGTGGAATGTCATAGTCGGAAACCATGACGCAAGCAGATGACCTTTCGCTCCTCTCGTCCGCCGCAGAAACCGTCGTCCCGTTCTTCCGCCGCGGTAACTACGCCCCGGTGGCCGACGAACTGACCGCTTTCGACCTGCCCGTCGAGGGTGCGATCCCCGAGGCGCTCAACGGCTGGTATCTGCGCAACGGCCCTAACCCGCGCCAAGCCACGCAGCACTGGTTCACCGGCGACGGCATGATCCACGGCGTGCGATTGGAGAACGGCTGCGCCGCCTGGTACCGCAACCGTTGGGTGCGCACCGAAAGCTTCGACAACCCGTTCCCGGTCTACAACGCCGACGGCACCCGCAACTTGCATTCCAGCGTTGCCAACACCCACGTCGTCAGGCACGCCGGGAGGACGCTCGCGCTCGTCGAGTCGTCGCTGCCGTATGAGATCACCAATGACCTCGAGACGTTGGGCGCCTACGACTTCGGCGGCAAGCTCGCCGACTCGATGACCGCCCACCCCAAGATCTGCCCGACCACAGGTGAGTTGCACTTCTTCGGCTACGGCAACATCTTCGCGCCACACGTCACGTATCACCGCGCCGACGCAAACGGCGAATTGACTGTCAACCGGCCCGTGGAGGTACCCGCGCTGACGATGACGCACGACTTCGCGCTGACGGCCGAGCACGTGATCTTCATGGATCTGCCGATCGTGTTCAACCTCGACATCGCACTCAAGGGCGAGGCCGACATGCCTTACCGCTGGGACGACGACTACGGAGCCCGGCTCGGTGTGCTGCGCCGCGACGACCCGTTCGGCCCGATCCGATGGTTCGAGATCGCGCCGTGCTACGTCTTCCACGTCGCCAATTCCTACGACGACGGCAATTGCGTTGTGCTGCAAGCGGTCCGGTATCCCGAGCTGTGGCGCCACAACGGTGGCTTCGAGGTCGACGGTGTGATGTGGCAGTGGAGGATCGATCTGGACGCGGGCACCGTCGAGGAACGTCAGCTCGACGATCGCGGTGTGGAATTCCCCCGCATCGACGACCGGCTGGCCGGTCTGCCCGCGCGCTACGCGGTCACGGTCGGCGACCGCAACCTGGTTCGCTACGACCTGAGAACCGGTGCGGCCGAAGAGCATCGGTTCGCCGGCGAGCCGGGGGAAGCGGTGTACGTGCCGTCAGGCGCCGGCGAATTGGACGGTTGGTACCTGTCCTACGTATACGACCCCGCTCGGGGCGGCAGCGACCTGGTGATCGTCGACGCGTCGGATTTCGCCGGTGAACCCGTTGCGCGCGTGCGGCTTCCGCAGCGGGTCCCACACGGCTTCCACGGCAACTGGCTGAGCGACTGAAATCACCTCGGGGGCGCGAAGCCTCCGGGCTCGGATGGGAGGTTTGCTGCCGAGGGAGGGGACGTCACCGGCGGCGATGCAGGCGCTGCGGCACCGGGCGGCTGCGGGGAAGCGGCGGGTGGCGGTTGCCGCATTCGCATCAACTCCCGGCGATGCCGTTCGGCCAGCACGGCGGCGAGCATGTACTGCGGCGGCACGCCCGGTGGTGGCGGCGGTGACACCTGCGCAGCCACGTCGGCGGCGATCCGGTAGGCCATCTGGTCGCGCATCTGCGGGTCCAATTGCGGTGCGCGAGAAAGGAATTGGCGAGCCAGCTGTGCCGTCTGCGGCCGGAGCCCCGACAACTGCAACGACGCCGCCCACCACGCCAGCGCGGGCGGCATCGCCGGCGGCGGCTCGAGCTTGGGTCCGCGCTCGCTGATCACCACGGTGCCCGCGAACACGTCGCCGATGCGCTTGCCCTTCGACGACAGCAGGCTGCAGATCACCGCAGGACCGCCACCCAGCATCCAGATCTCCACCACTGCCGCGAGTGCGCGAAACAGCGCCTGCCGGAAGCGTTCCGGGCCGCCGTCGTCGGACACCACACGCAGCCCCATCGCCATCTTGCCCAGTGACCGGCCCCGGCTGGCCGTCTCGAAGATCACCGGGTAGCCGACCATCGCCAGCACCATGAAGAAAATCAGCAGCGCGGCCACCAGCGCGTCGTCGAACTGGCTGATCGACATCGCAGCCAGCGTCAAACCGATGGTGTAGAGCACGACGATCACGCTCAGGTCGATCAGCGCGCTGACCGCGCGCACCGGCAGTTGCGCGATCTGTACCTCGACCACCACCGCGTCCCCGGTCACCACATGCGCCATACCGCGGAAGGCTACCGGCCGCCCGAGGGCCCATAGACTCGCCGGCGTGGACGTCGACGCGTTTGTTCTGGCACACCGGCCGACCTGGGACCGGCTGGACCAACTGGTCAAGCGCCGCCGCCAGCTTTCCGGCGCCGAGATCGACGAGCTCGTCGACCTCTACCAACGGGTGTCGACGCACTTGTCGATGGTGCGCTCGGCGTCCGTGGATTCGGTTCTCGTGGGCCGGTTGTCGAGCTTGGTGGCGCGGGCGCGTTCTGCGGTGACGGGCGCCCATGCGCCGGTGTGGAGTGAGTTCGTCCGGTTCTGGACGGTCTCTTTCCCGGTCGTGGCGTACCGCGCATGGCGGTGGTGGTTGGCGACGGCCGTTGCGTTCTTCGTCGTCGCGGTGGTGATGGGCGCCTGGGTGGCCGGCAGTCCGGAGGTCCAGGCGGCCGTCGGCACGCCCGAAGAGATCGACCAGCTGGTCAACCACGACTTCTCCTCGTACTACAGCGAACATCCCGCGGCATCGTTCGCGCTTCAGGTGTGGCTGAACAACTCGTGGGTCGCCGCACAGTGCATCGCCTACTCGATCGTGCTGGGCCTGCCGATCCCGTACGTGCTGTTCCAGAACGCCGCCAACGTCGGCGTGATCGGCGGCTTGATGTTCCACGCCGGCAAGGGCGACATCCTGCTCGGGCTGCTGACGCCCCATGGCTTGCTGGAGCTGACCGCGGTGTTTTTGGCCGGCGCCGTCGGCATGCGGCTGGGCTGGTCGGTGATCGCGCCGGGAAACCGGCCGCGCACCCAGGTACTCGCCGAGCAGGGCCGGGCCGTGGTGGCCGTCGCGGTGGGGTTGGCCGCGGTGCTGCTGGTTTCGGGTCTGATCGAAGCGATGGTGACGCCGTCGCCGCTGCCGACGTTCGTGCGGATCGCGATCGGCGCACTCGCCGAGGTCGCATTCCTGGCCTATGTCGTGCACTTCGGCCGTAAGGCGGTCGCCGCAGGGGAGTCAGGGGACCTGGCCGACGCGCCCGACGTCGACCTCGTGCGCTAGGCGTGACACAACCTCACACTCGGCGTGAGGTCAGAGCTTGCCGGCGGCCTTCATCGCCAGATAGCGATCCGCCAACGCCGGCGCCAGCTCCTCCGGCGGTGCGTCCACCACGTCGACGCCGCTGCGGCGCAGCCGCGACGCGATCGCGCGTCGGTCGTTGCGCGACCGTTGCGCCGCGGCCGCGTCGTACACCGCGGCAGCGTCCGAACGGCCCGCGGCCAGCAGGTCGACGCGCGGGTCGGCGACTGCGGCGACGATCACCTGATGCTTGGCCGACAACTGGGGCAGCACCGGCATCAGGCCCTCGTCCAGTGCGGAGGCGTTGAGGTCGGTGAGCAGCACCACCAGCGCACGACGCCGAACCCGCCGCTGCACCGCCGCCACCATCGCGGTCGCATCGGATTCGACGAGCGCGGGCTGCAGCGGAGCCATCGCGTTGACCAGCTGCGCCAGCACCTCGGTGCGTGATGCGTTCTGCACGCTGGCCCGCAACACCCGGTCGTGGGCAATGAAGTCGACGTGGTCGCCGGCGCGCGACGCCAGCGCGGCCAGCAGCAGCGCGGCGTCCATCGACCAGTCGAGGCGGGGCCAGCCGCGGGGGTCACCGGCGCTGGGGTCGACGCCCACTCGGCCGGCCGACGTGCGCCCGGTGTCGAGCACCAGCACGACGCGGCGGTCGCGTTCGGGCCGCCAGGTCCGCACCACCACATCGGCGCGGCGTGCGGTGGCCCGCCAGTCGATGGACCGGACGTCGTCGCCGATCACATATTCGCGCAGCGAATCGAATTCGGTGCCATGCCCGCGGATCAGCACCGGCAGCAGCCCGTCGATCTCGCGCAGCTTGGCCAGCCGCGACGGCAGGTGCTTGCGCGACAGAAACGGCGGCAGGATCCGCACCTGCCACGGCACCGCCGCCGAGCCCTGCCGCCCCGCCAACCCGAGCGGCCCGATCGACCGCGCGGTCACCGCCGCGGCGTGCTGGTCGCCGCGGCGTGTGGGCCGCAGCCGGGTGACGAACGACTCCTGTTGTCCCGCAGGGATGTCGACGGTATGTGTGCGCGGCTCAACTCTGGCACTGGGCGCCCACGCGTCGCGCAGGTGGCCCTTGAAGCGGCGGCGGCCGCCGTTGACCACAACCAGCACCACGTCGGCGGACTGACCCAGGCGCGCGGTGACGTCGCCGTGGCGGCTGAACCGCAACGCCCCGGTGCTGGCCGCCAACAACACGTCGACACCAACAAGCCCGAGCACCACCAGCAGCGCGAGCCAGAAAAGCGTTGCGGGCCAAGGAGATAACGCCACCGGCAGAACGAACAGCAGCGCCAGCAGCGCGGTACGGCCGGTGACGACCACTAGCGCGGCACCGGCACCGACGACAGAATGCCGTCGAGCACTCCGTCCGCGTTGGCGCCCTCGAGCTCGGCTTCGGGCCGCAGCCCGATGCGGTGCCGCAGCACCGGCCGCGCCATCGCCTTGACGTCGTCGGGAGTGACATAGTTGCGGCCGGACAGCCATGCCCACGCCCGGGCGGTCGCCAGCAGCGCCGTCGCTCCGCGCGGTGACACCCCCAGTTGCAGCGCCGGCGACTGGCGGGTGGCCCGCACGACGTCGACGATGTAGCCGAGCACCTCGTCGGCCACCAGCACCCGGCGCACGGCGTCGCGGCCGGCCTTGAGGTCAGCGGCGGTCGCGACCGGCCGCACGGCCGACAGGTCGCGCGGATCGAAACCGCGCGCGTGCCGGTCGAGAATCTGGATCTCCTGCTCGCGCGGCGGCAACGCCACGTTCAACTTGAGCAAGAACCGGTCGAGCTGGGCCTCCGGCAGCTGGTAGGTGCCCTCGTACTCGATCGGGTTCTGGGTGGCGGCGACGATGAACGGGTCGGGCAGCGGCCGGGCCTGCCCTTCGACGCTGACCTGGCGCTCCTCCATGGCCTCCAGCAGTGCCGCCTGTGTCTTGGGCGGCGTGCGGTTGATTTCGTCGGCCAGCAACAGGTTGGTGAAGACGGGGCCGGGACGGAACTCGAACACCGCGGTGCGTGCGTCGTACACCAGCGAACCGGTGACGTCGCCGGGCATCAGGTCGGGCGTGAACTGCACCCGCTTGAACTCCAGGTCCAGTGCCGCCGCCGTGGCGCGTACCAGCAGTGTCTTGGCCACGCCGGGCACGCCCTCCAGCAACACGTGGCCGCGGCACAGCAGCGCGATCACCAGCCCGGAGACCACGGAGTCCTGGCCGACGACCGCCTTGGCGATCTCGCCGCGCAGCGCGATCAGTTTGGCGCGCGCCTCCTGCGACGTGTCGTCGGGAGCCTGAGCTTGCTGAGTCACGAGTGCGCGACCTGCCTTTCGATGTCGTCGAGCTGGTGAGCGAGCTGCACCAACTCGTCGTCGGACGCCGGTGGACGTCCGAACAATATGTGATGCAGCGCCTCTGGCGGCTTGTCACATCGCGCCGCCACCGCCGCGACGACGGCAGGTGCGGAAGCATTGACGGCCAGCCCGAGCCTGGGCAGCGTGCGCTGCAGCGTGGCGGTGCGCAGTGCCTCGGCCGCGCGGTCGCGGGCACGCCGCGAGCGGTACAGCCGCCCGCGGCCTTCGACGGTTTCCGACGCGCGTACCACCACCGGAAGTTTCTCCGGCACAAGGGGACCCAGGCGCCGGCCCCGCCACAGTGCCGCCAGCGCCACGACGACCGCCAGCTGCCAGACGAGCCACCTGACGTTGTCGGGAATCAGGTCGACGATGTCTGAGCCGCCGCTGCTGCGGTCACCCTGAAGGCGTTGCGGCGCATACCAAATCAGCCGTGACCGGGTACCAGCCAGGTTCATTGCGAGCGCGGCGTTGCCTTGCTTCAGCAGACCGGCATTGGTCATGAAGTCGGCGCTGCCGACGACCGTGACAGTTCTGCCCCCGTCGCGGTAGCGCGCCACGGCGCCGTCGTAGCACCTGGTCACATCGGCGCCGCCGACGGCCGCATAGGTGTCGCTGACGCCGAATTGGACATCTCCGGCCCGAATAGCTTCTGGCAGAGCGCAATTCGGAGGGCCGCCCATGGTGGACCCCCGCGCGGTGCGCATCTTCGGCGCCAGCGCCTTGCGTATGCTCGACACCGGCTCCACCAGCAGCCGGTCCCCGGGTGTTTTCGCCAGCCGCGCGGTGAGATCGTCGTCGACCAGGAAGTAGGTTTCGGCGACCAGCAGCAGCGAGTCGGGTCGCGCGGCCCGTTCGACGTCGGTCACATCGTTGGCCACGACGACGTCCACTCCCTGCGCACGCAGCAGCGCCACCAGCGCGTGGGCGCCGTCGGGGCTGGTGGACCCGGCATCCATCCGGCCGCCGGGCCGAGGCGCGGTGAGATAGGTGCTGACAGCCGCGACGGCGACGATCACCAGGAGCGCCACCAGCACCCACGCGAATGTGCGCATGTCGCGCGAGCGGACGGGCCGCAACGACGGCGGAGATGCGCTCACTGCACTGGCGTCCATGACTGAGCGGGTCGAGGCGAAGTGCTGCCCTGAGATGCCGTGAACCTGCGGGAGAGAAGGTGCTCGTCCAGTGTGGCGATCTGGCGGTAGGCGGTTTCGGTTCCGGAGCGCTCGCCGTATGTGACGTCGTTGAAAGACGCTGCCGCCTCGGCTAATTCGGATTGCAGCTCTGGAAACATCCGGGCCGCATCACGAGCCAGCTCGTTGGCGGTGCGCCCGGGCACGGCGTCGAGGACTCCCGTCTCTTCGAGGTGACGGGCGATCGCGCGCAGGCGATGACGAATGGCCGGCGCCCAAACAGCCTCTGCGGCATAGCGTTCCGCAGTCGCGCGATGCTCCGCGGCACTGCGCTCGGCAGCGTTGAACAACGCGAAGTCGCGGCTGCGGTTGGTGTGCATGGTGCGGCGCCCAATACGCACGGCGACGACGATGCCAACCACCAGAGCGGTGAGCACCACCGCGATGGTGAACCAGCCGCCCGGAACCTCGGCCCCTTTGGACATGACGCGGTACATGACGTCGTTGATCCACTCGTTGAGCCGCTCGGTGAAGTTCTCTTTCGGGTAGATCGGCTTGGACAGCTCACGCTGCGCCGCATCATGGGCAGCGTCGCGGTCGATCAGAACAGCGGCCATGGTCAGGTGTGCCGGATCAGCCACAGGTTGTCGGTGGCGTCGGGAGAAGCGGCGACGTCGCCGGCCGCGCCGGTCTGCAACACCAGGTCGAATGCCTCTGCGCGAATTCGCCGATCGGTGTAGAGCAGCACCACGATCCCCGCCGTGAATGGCGCGGTGATGATCTGGCCTACCGCGCTGCCGACCGCAGAGAGCACCGCCGCGATCAGCGCCACGCCCACCGAGTCGGCAGTGAACGCGAGGATTTCTCCGCCGATCGTGAACGGGACCGCCACCGCGGTGGAGACCAGCCCGGCCACCACCACACCCAGCACGCGGATCCCCAGCACTCGCCAAAACGACCTGCGCACCAACGAGAAGGACCTGCTGATCGCCGCGAACACCGACAGCCGCTCGAGCACGATCAGCACCGGTGCGAAGGTCAACATGGTCCAGAGGTAAGCGATCAGCGCGATCGCCGCGACCACGACGACGACCCCGAAAAGGACTCCTATGACGGGGCTGATCGCGGCCGCCGCCACGACGAGCAGCACGGCCGCGACCACCAGCACTCCAGCGCCCAGCCCCTCGAGCGTGGCCAGAGCGAGCAGCGCCAGCAGCCGGCCGCGCACCCGCTGCCAGGTTTCTGCGACGGTGATGTGCGCACCGAACACGGCCCGGCCCACGACCACGGTGAGCATGCCGCTCAACACGATGCTCGACAGTGCGCTGGCGCCGCCGGCGGCGATCACGGCGAGCAGCATGCCGACGATTCCCGACGGCGACTCGCCCTCCAGGCGCGACGTGTCGGTCTGGCCGTAGAAGACCAGGGGAACCAGCACCGTGAGGATCAACACGATGATCTGCGTGACCACCACCACCACCGTCGTCAATCCGAGTGTGGCTTTCGGGTTGACCCGGATGTAGGCGAAGGCGGCGTTGAAGATGTCGCTGAGTCCGAGTGGCCGCAGCGGGATGACGCCTGGTTTCAACGCCGGTGGGGGATATCCGGCATACGGCGCGAACGTCGGCCCATATGCCGGATAGCCAGGCGGGGCATACCCCGGGCCGTACCCGGGCGGCGGTCCGTACCCGGGCGGCGGGTAGGTCGGATAACCCGGATATCCCCGGTATCCCGGCGGCGGTGGCGTCGTGCTCGCACGAAAACCTCCGTCGTCGTTGGTCATGCGGACCATCCTGACCAGAGCGATGACAATCCGCAACGAACGCCCCGGCCCGCTGGCGTAGCGTCGGCGCCTATGGCGGAATTGAAATCCCGGCTTCAGGCCGACCTCACGGCGTCGATGAAGGCGCAGGATCACCTGCGCACAGCGACGTTGCGGATGCTGCTGTCCGCGATCCGCAACGAGGAGGTGTCCGGGAAGCAATCGCGCGAGCTGACCGACGACGAGGTGCTCAAGATCTTGGCCAGGGAGTCGCGCAAACGCGGAGAGGCCGCGGAGATCTACACCCAGAACGGCCGCGGTGAGCTTGCCGCCAACGAGCACGCCGAAGCCCGAGTGATCGACGAGTACCTCCCGACGCCGCTGACCGAAGCGGAGCTGGCCGACGTCGCCGACACCGCTATCGCGCAAGTGGCCGAAGAGATCGGCGAGCGACCGACGCGCAGGCAGATGGGACAGGTGATGAAAGCGGCGACCGCGATCGCGGCGGGAAAGGCCGACGGCGCCCGGCTGGCTGCCGCCGTCAAGGAGCGGCTGTAGCCGTTTCGCCCGATCGCAGCGGGGTATCCGTCGTCGTATGACGCGCTTCGGCTACACGCTTATGACTGAACAAAGCGGCCCGAAAGACCTTGTGCGCTATGGGATTTCGGCTGAAAGGGTCGGCTTCGACTTCGAGGTGGCCAGCGACCACTATTTCCCGTGGCTGAGTTCTCAGGGCCACGCCCCCTACGCATGGGCAGTCCTCGGTGCGGTGGCACACGCCACCGAGCGAGTCGAATTGGCGACGTACGTGACATGCCCGACGATGCGCTACCACCCGGCCGTCGTCGCACAGAAAGCCGCGACGTTGCAGATCCTCGCCGACGGCCGGTTCATCTTGGGCCTGGGCAGCGGCGAAAACCTCAACGAGCACGTCGTCGGCCGCGGCTGGCCGGAGGTGGAGCGTCGCCAGGAAATGCTCAAGGAAGCGGTCCAGATCATCCGAGAATTGTTCGGCGGTGAACTGGTGAGCTGGAAAGGCGAGTACTACACCGTCGATTCCGCGCGCTTGTGGGACCTGCCGGAGACACCGGTGTCCATCGGGATCGCGGTGTCCGGCGACAAGTCGGTACACACGTTCGCGCCCCTGGGCGACCACCTGATCGCCGTCGAGCCCGGCAAGGAGCTGGTTCAGGCGTGGCACGATGTGCGGCGCGCGACAGGGCTGCCGGGTGGCGGGCGGGTGATCGGTCAGATCCCGGTGAGCTGGGACCCCGACCGCGACACCGCCATCAAGCGCGCGCATGACCAATTCCGTTGGTTCGCCGGCGGTTGGCACGTCAATGCGGATCTGCCGACGACAGCGGGCTTTGCCGCTGCCACGCAATTCGTCAGGCCGGACGACGTCGCGGAGAACATCCCGTGCGGACCCGATCTCGACGCGATCGTCGAGGCGGTGCGCGAGTACTGGGAGGCCGGCTTCACCGACATCGCGCTGGTTCAGATCGGCGGCGAGACGCAGGACCGGTTCCTTTCCGAAGCGGCCGAGCCTTTGCTGGCGAGGTTACGAGAAGCCGCGCCGCAATAGCCAGAAGTAATGCGGCACTTGATCATCTAAAAATATTGTCCGACAATCTGTTTGGCTGATCGGCACCTCGGGAATGCGGCCCTTTACAGCCCCAGCGAATTTCTGAGGAGACCGATTCATGTTCGTTCACAACAAAGACCTTCAATTCGAGGTACGCGTCGACAAGCCGGATCCACGCTTCGCGACGATGCTGCTGGAGCAGTTCGGTGGCGCCAACGGCGAACTGAAGGCCGCCATGCAGTACTTCACGCAGGCGTTCGTGCTGCGCCGGAAAAATCCGAAAATGTACGACCTCTTCATGGACATCGCGACCGAGGAATTCAGCCACCTGGAAATGGTGGGGTCGATGATCACGATGCTTCTGGACGGCCTCAACGACGACCTGAAAATCGCCAACGAGCGCTGCGATTGGATGCCGGCCGTGGCCAGCCGCGACGGGCGTGACGACATCATCCACTCCGTAGCGGTGACGCCGCTGTTCTTCGCGCTCACGGGCGGCGGTCCGGACGTCAAAGACTCCGCCGGCACGCCGTGGCAGGGCACCTTCGTCAACGCCAACGGAGACCCGACCGTCGACTTGCGCAGCAACATCGCCGCCGAGTCCCGGGCCAAGATCGTCTACGAGTACCTCAAGCAGTTCACCGACGACCCGGGTGTGCAAGACACGCTGACGTTCCTGATGACCCGCGAGGTCACCCACTATCAGCAGTTCACCGCGGCGCTCAACGAGTTGCCGGTGAATTTCCCCCCGGGGCAGTTGCCCGGTGACGACCGCTTCCAGAACGTCGCGTTCAACATGTCAAACGGTGACGGCGACGTTCGCGGCCCGTGGAACGAAGGGCAGGGGCCATGGCCGCAGGGCATGGAATGGCGCTACGTGAAGAACCCGGAGTCGGAGTGGTTGGGCACTTCTGAGCGGGAAAACAAAGGGCCGCAACAGAATCCGGAGGGCACACCCGCGGTGCAGGAGCAAAAGCCGTTCACGCACGAGCAGCACACTCCGGCGAGCTGACCGCCATGGATGCACTGACACTGTTGCGCCAGCAGCATGAAAGCGTGCTGGGGATGCTGGAGACGCTCGCCGACGCGCCGCGTGGTGTGGGTGCGTGGGAGAGCGGGCTACAGGAGATGGTCGAGAACCTGATCGTCGCCGAGTCGCGGCACGAGGCGATCGAAGAGCAGTTCTTCTGGCCCGCTGTCCGAAAGGCACTCGACGACGGCGACGAGCTCGCCGACAAGGCGATCGGCCAGGAGGAGGACGGCAAGAAGCTGTTGCAACGCCTGGTCGACGGCAAGCCCGGTGAAGCTGACTACCACGACGCGCTGGACGCGTTCGTCGCCGCGGCGCGCGAGCACATCGACTACGAGCAGACCGCGGTGTGGCCGCGGTTCGAGAGCACGATGAGCGAACAGGAACGGCAGTCGCTGGGCGACAAGTTGGAGCAGGCCTACAAGATTGCGCCAACCCGCCCGCATCCCAACACGCCGTCGGATTCGATGGTGCAGAAGACGATGGGTACCGCGGCTGCGGTTGTCGACCGCGTCGTCGACGCGGCTACCGGGCGCACCGAGAAGTATCCGCCGGAGCCGCCGAAGCCGTGAGGACCGCGCGACGGCCGCCGCCCAGTGTGGGGCGGCGGCCGAAGCGTGCAAGTATGCGACGGGAGGGATCATGGGCGAAGAGCGAAGCGGCGAGAAGAAGGACACCACCCCGCCGGGGCCGGCCGATCATGGCCGCGAGGGCGGCATGGCGACGCGGGAGAACGCGCCCGAACTCACCGAGGACGGCTCGTCTGACAAATGACGGTCAGCCAGCGTCGGGCCGGCCTTCGCGGCTGCGCTCGTAGGCGCGCTGGCGGATGTCGGTCAGCCATTCCGGTGCCAGCTTGACCCCGGGTGCGCTGTGGATGGTCGGGTCGAAGGCGATCTCGTTCGACGGGCCGGCCGAAATCACTTCGTGGAACCGCACCCGCGCCAGCGGCTCGAAGTCGCCGGTGCCGGCGGCCTGGTCGAGTTCGTACTCGATGCCGCCGCCGCGGTCGATGTGGTCGGCGACGTCGTCAAGCGACACCCCGCTGGCGTCGAACTGCGAGGTCATCTTCGCCCGAATCCACCAGTAACGGCCCTCGAAGCGCAACGGCATCAGGCTCGACATCGACGCCGTCCACGACGCCGCCGGACGCAACGCGAACCGGGTGAGACGACCTGAACCCGCGGATGCCAGCAGGATGTCCCACGGCGTGGCGGCGAACGGCTGCGGGGGAATGCGGATCGCAAGGCCGATGACATCGGGCAGCGCGCCAGGCAGCCCGATGCCCTTGGAAATCCGGCCCACCACGTCGCCTGCGTCCACAGGCAATCCTTGCCCCGGTGGCGAAAGCCGCTCCAACGAGCCGTTCGCCATCACTCCGACCGGATGGAACACCCGACGACGCCGGATGGCAGAACCGAGCTGCAATGGCAACGCAACGATGTCTGAAGCCTTCACGCCTCGCGGGATGCCCGAAGCCCGGGACAGGCAAACCCGGGTTTGAGTACGGATTGTCCAGGGCATTAGTAACTCGATCGTTCGCGTATCGCGACAGCTCCGTCGAAAGGCCAGCATGACCGTGTATTTCCGAGCGTGGGATGAGGGCATCCGGTGACGATCACATTTCCCGACCCGTGCGAGACGATCGTCACAGACGTCGGTGTGTACGCGCCCCAACACGATTCGCGGTTGCTCGTCGATGCGCTGCAGCGCGCCTCCCTGGCGCCGGGCCGGCGGGTGCTGGACTTCTGCACGGGCAGCGGTGTGCTGGCGGTCGCGGCGGCACGGCTGGGTGCCGCTGAGGTCACCGCGTTCGACATCTGCCCGCGCGCAGTGCAGTGTTCGCGCGCGAACGCGGTAGCCGCCGGCGTCGCGGTCGACGTGAAGCAGGGCTCGTTGCCGGATGCGTTGCGGCACGGCCCTTTTGACGTCGTCGTGTCGAATCCCCCGTATGTTCCGGTGACACCGGACAGCGACGACGAGATGATCTCGCCGGTAGTCGGACCGGCCTGGGCCTGGGACGCCGGCGATGACGGCCGGCTGGTGCTCGATCCGTTGTGCGCGGCAGCGCCCGAGCTGCTGGCCGACGGTGGCTCGATGCTGCTGGTGCAGTCGGAGTTCGCGGGTGTCGAAGAATCGTTGTCGGCGCTGCGGTCCAGCGGCTTGGACGCGGAAGTGGTTCTGTGGCAATGGATTCCGTTCGGTCCGGTGTTGTCGGCACGGGCGGAGTGGCTGGAGAACACCGGGCGGTTGCGCGCGGGACGTCGCGAGGAACTGCTGGCGGTCATCCGGGCGGACAAGACATGAGCTGCCCGCAGCGGCGGCTTGTCCGGATAGTGCCCGCAGGACCGATGCTGGTGGAAGGCCCGGTGCACATCGAGATGCCCGACGGCAGCGTCGTGGATTCCGATCGGTTCATGGTCGCGATATGTATGTGCCGGCGCAGCAAGACGTATCCGCTGTGCGACACCAGCCATCGCAAGCGCCGGCGCGCAGCGGCGTCAGCTCAGCGGCCGGCTTAGCGAACTGCGGCCCGCCGTCCAGCTGGCCATCACGTGATCGGCCAGCCGGTTCTCCACCGCGTCCAGTGCCCGCATGCCGAAGATCACGTCGCGCTCCAGCCGCGGATCGTCGGCGATGAGTTTCCCCACCACATCGGTGCGCACCACTTGCTCGTGCACCGCGTCGGCTTCCACGTGTTCGCGGTAGAACGCGGCGCACGGCTCCGGCGCACCCACCCGCTCCAGTGCTTCGACCAGGCGGCGAGACCCCGGCGACGACGTGATCTCGGTGGCCGCGAAGTGGCCGATGGCCGCGCCCCGCATGGACCGGTGCAGGCCGAAATACGACATCAGGTTCACCACGGCCAGCGCCTGAGCGGGCACGTGCTCGAGGTAGGCGAGGTAGCGGTTGTCCAGCCCTGCGGCCGCCATGAGATCGGCGAACAGCTGCTGGTGGAGCCGCTGCCCGTGGCCGGCGCCGTACTCGTCGAACTCCACCGCCACGAAAGAGGCCTTGGCCTGACCGGTCAGCCGGGGTATGGCGAACGCGTGCGGGTCCGCCTCCTTGAGGTGATACAGCGAACGGTGCACGAAGTATTCGCGCATCTGTTCCCAGGTGCCGTGGTCGCGTAGGTAGTACGACGGGCCGTTGCCGTCCGTCGGCTCCTCCGTCAACGCGTCCATCTCGCTGGCCGCGGTGTCGCCGGGCGCGATCTCGCCCACCTCGTCGCGCACCGCAGCGATGAAGCTCTGTTCGAGCGCAGCCCGCAGCCGCAACAGGTCTGGGTTCCACTCCCATTCCGGATCGACGTCCGCGAACCCGCGGTAGTGCAGCTCGTAGCAGAGGTACAGCGCCAGCTGCAGGTCGATGCCGTAGGGATCGGCGTCGGCAACCGGGAGGGTCGAGGCAGGTGTGCCGCCGGTCAGCATGTCGATGATCGCCGCCGACAACGGCCCTGCCGCAGTGGGCAGCGCAGCCTCGACCGAGGTCGATGCGAGGGTCATGAGGCTTTTCTACCCGTACCGGCGAGTCGTTCAAACTATGCGGCGGCGGCAGCGATCAAGGCCCAGAGGATCTGTCACGCTCAAGCCCAAGCTGCGCAACGTCACCGGCACACCCAACACGTAGATCACGACCTTGCGTTTTACAACGAGGCCGCAATGGCCTGCATCTGCTCGATCTCCTTCTGCTGGGTGTCGACGATCGCCCGCGCCATCGCGACCGCAGGTGCATACTGTCCTGTCTTGATCTCGTTCTGCGCCATAACAATTGCGCCTTGGTGATGCGCGATCATGTGCGTGAGATAGAGCTTGCTGGCTTCGACGCCTCGAGCGCTTTTCAGTGCGGCCATGTCTTGTTCGGAGACCATGCCGCTCATTTCATGACCGGGCATGGGCATCGGCATCGTCGATGGTTGGCCCCAACCGCTCAGCCACGACTGCATCTGCTGGATTTCGGGTCCTTGCGCGGCCTTGATCTGCTTGGCCAACGCCACCACCCGCGGGTCGATGTCTTGCTTGGCCAGCAGCACATCGCTCATCTCGACGGCCTGCTGGTGGTGCGGAATCATGTGCTGCGCAAACATCACGTCGGCTTCGTTGTGTGACTGCGGCGCTGCGGTTGTGGTGGTCGACACTGGGCTACTGGTGCCGCTGGCGTCCGTCCCGGTCTTGCCACATGCAGTCAAGGTGGTCACTGCGGCCAGCACCGCCGCGGTGACAGCCAGCAACTCTCGCTTCATCACCTGATCCTCTCGTCTCGTCCGCCTTACGTCATGTATACCCCATGGGGGTATTGCTAGACGACCGCGGGGTGTCGGCAGGTGTCAAGCACAGTGGAGAAGGTCCGCGAATGTCATTGCAATTCACGTCAATTCGCGGTAGCCGCCGTTACGGCCTGCAATACAGGTAGTCCACTACGCATGCCCTCCGGACGTCGACGACCTACCTTTCATGCGTCGTAGCTGTCACACAGCACCGAGATGAGGGACCTATGACCGCGCCGCAGAAACACAATCAGCCAGTCTCCTTCGACGAGGCGCAAGAAATTCTCGGGTCGAAGCCCGGCCGGCAGCTATCCCCCGAGCCGGCGGAGGAAGTGGCACGGGAAAACCTCGGCAGGCGTGAGACAGCGATAGACCCGACCGAACTCGAAACGGTGCCCGAAGGCGGCCTCG
The DNA here is from genome assembly GCF_059812855.1 of Mycobacterium sp. NGS35. Lineage (NCBI taxonomy): Bacteria > Bacillati > Actinomycetota > Actinomycetes > Mycobacteriales > Mycobacteriaceae > Mycobacterium > Mycobacterium sp. NGS35. The sequence continues at coordinate 168,250 of NZ_JCALDL010000006.1, read as the reverse complement.
AGGGGTACCGCCCTGCGGGCACTCCGATGGTGGCCTATCCGGCCTACGCCGACTACGAGTCACCGGCCACCGCCGAACACACGTTGGCCGGGCGGCGCTGGAAAGTCACCGACCTCTACTCGTTTCCGCCGGAGGAGCGCCAGCTGTTGACCGACACCAGTTTCCCCTGGCGGTGTGCCGGGCGAGTGACCAACAGCGACGGCAAAGCAGGCTCCGGCACACTCGTCGGTGACCGGGTGCTGCTGACCGCCCGGCACATGCGGCCCGATCGCAGCATCGCCCAGGGCTCGTGGTGGATGAAGTTCGTACCTCACGGATTCGACGACACCGAACCATTCGGGTCGTCGTTCGTCAGCGATCTGCATCGCCCCTCGCCGGACGGGCCGCACTTCGATCAGATGGTGTGCCGCCTTTACGAACCGCTGGGGCAGCGCATCGGCTACTTCGGCGTCCAGGAATGGGACGACGACTGGGATGGCGTCGCGCACTTCGCCACCATCGGCTACCCAGGTTCCTTCGGAGGTCTGCGGCCATTCTTCCAAACCTCTTGCGCCGGTGAGGAATTCGATAGCGAAAAGGATGCAGTGCTGGTGACCACGCACGCTGACCTGACGCAGGGAAACTCCGGCGGACCGTTTTGGACGTTCATCCGGGTGGGGTCGGGGCTGGATCCGCGGGTCGTGGGCGTCGTCGCCAAGGAAGCCACCGCGAACGGCGACCGGGTCAACCTGGTCACCAGTGGCGACTTGTTGGAACGCCTGACCAACTGGGCACGCGCCCATTGGCCGGCATGACAGCCGATGAGTCGGGGTGGCGGGATTTGAACCCACGGCCTCTTCGTCCCGAACGAAGCGCGCTACCAAGCTGCGCCACACCCCGCAGAAGCCAGGCCAGAGTATCGCACCGGTGTGCCGGCTGGCCAAACGCTTCTCGGCGCCGGCCGTGTGCCTTCGACGACGAGATGTGCATCACCCCTGGGCGTGGGATGGAGCGGATTGTCGGAGGTGTTGTGCACACTGACCAACAGCGACGAAGGAGTGGTCGACCATGACGAGCTTGGGCGCGGCTGTCTACGGCGGTTTCTTCGGGTTGGCGGCGCTGTGGCTGTTTCTGACGGCCGACCGTGCGGAGTCGCCGCCGGAAAGCGATCAGCCGAACATGCCGGACCGTTCGAACTCCCGCAACGCCGACGCCGCATTGGTGGGGTCGAGCCCGTGCTGCGCCAGCCAGTCGTCGCAGAAGTAGGTTTCCGCGTAGCGATCGCCGTTGTCGGCCAGCAGCGTCACCACCGATCCGCTGCGCCCGTCTGCCACCATCTCTGACAGCAGGCAGAACGCGCCCCACAGATTGGTGCCGGTGGACGGACCCACCCGCCTGCCGAGCACATCGCTCGCGTGCCGGGCGGCGGCGATCGACGCATTGTCGGCGACGGCGATCATCCGATCCACGACGTCGGGCAAGAACGACGGCTCCACTCGCGGCCTGCCGATCCCCTCGATGCGCGACGACGTACCGGTGGTGACGTGGCTGTCACCCGTCTCATAGGCGGCAAAAAACGCCGAGTTCTCCGGGTCGACCACGCACAGCCGGGTCGCGTAGCGGCGGTAGCGGATGTACCGGCCGATCGTCGCGCTGGTGCCGCCGGTCCCGGCGCCGACGACCACCCACTCCGGAACCGGATGCTGCTCCAGCGACAGCTGCGTGAAGATCGACTCGGCGATGTTGTTGTTGCCGCGCCAGTCGGTGGCGCGTTCGGCGTTGGTGAACTGGTCGAGATAGTGGCCGCCGGTCTCGCGGGCCAGCCGCTCGGCCTCGGCGTACACCTGGCTTGATTCCTCGACGAAATGGCAACGGCCGCCCTGCGCTTCGATCAGCGCGATCTTCGCCGCGCTCGTCGACGTCGGCATCACCGCGATGAACGGCAGACCGAGCAGCTGCGCGAAATACGCCTCCGACACCGCGGTCGATCCGGACGAGGCCTCCACGACCGTGGTCTGCTCGGTGATCCAGCCGTTGCATAGCGCGTACAGGAACAGCGATCGCGCCAGCCGATGCTTGAGGCTGCCGGTGATGTGGGTGCTCTCGTCTTTGAGGTACAGCGCGACGTCCACGCGCGACGACCACGCCGACGGCAGCGGATACCGCAGCAGGTGCGTGTCCGCGCTGCGCCGAGCGTCGGCTTCGATCAGCCGGACCGCGTTGTCGACCCACTCCCGCGGCCGGGCCCGCGCGGCCGACCTCGTCACCGCAGGGCGGCGGTCGGATCCGAGCGCTGGGACACCGCTGTGGTCTGCGGGCCGCCGGTGGGTGCGGCCACCAAGGTCAGCAAGGTGGCCTCCGGGCGGCAGCAGAACCGCACCGGATGGAACGGCGAAGTGCCGATACCCGCCGACACGTGCAGCTGCATGTTCGCGCCCCAGCGCGACGTGCCCTTGGCCCGCGACCGGTCCAAGCCGCAGTTGGTCACCAGCGCTCCATAGAACGGCAGGCACAACTGGCCGCCGTGCGTGTGTCCGGCCAGCACCAGTTGATAGCCGTCGGCCGCGAAGCGGTCCAGCACCCGCGGTTCGGGCGAATGCGTCAGCCCCAGCTTCAGGTTGGCCACAGGGTTGGCCGGCCCAGCGATGGTGTCGTAGCGGTCGCGGTCGATGTGCGGGTCGTCGACGCCGGCGGCGGCGATTCTGAGGCCTGCGACCTCGAGTTCGCGGCGGGTGTGCGTCATGTCGAGCCAGCCTCGTTCGGTGAACGCGGCGCGCAGGTCCTGCCACGGCAGCGGCTTGCCGTGGGTGCGGTGGCCGGGCTCGATCACGTAGTTGATCGGGTTCTTCAGCCGCGGCCCGAAGTAGTCGTTGCTGCCGAAGACGAACAACCCAGGCACGCTGAGGAGCTCACCGAGCGTCTGCACCACCGCCGGGACCGCTTTGGGATGGGCCAGGTTGTCGCCCGTATTGACCACCAGATCCGGCTCCCAGCGCGCCAACTCGCGCAGCCATGCCTGCTTGTAGCGCTGAGCGGGACGCATGTGGATGTCGCTGATGTGCAGGACCCGAAGCGGGGTCGACCCCGGCGTCAGCACCGGCACGGTCACCTCGCGGACCACGAACGCGTTGCGCTCGATCACCGAGGCGTAGCCCAGCCACGCGAGCGCCGAGCCGCCCGTCACGGCGGCAGCTGTCTTCTGCAAGGGCGAAAAGGCCATACCAGCAGCGTACTGCCCGCTGCAGTGCCCGCACGTCCTGCGCTTCTATGAAACGCCTGCGTCGGGCTCGCACAGCGTTACGGCGGTGGCTCACCCGCCGGAGGAGGTGGCGGCCCCAGCACCGGCACTGTGATCGGCGGAAGGCCCGGAATCTGCACGACGGTCGAGCCGACCACCGGAATCGGCGGCGGTGCGCCGGGCGGCGGCGGAGGCGGGGCCGGTGGAATGCCGTTGCTGATGTTGATCGTGACGATCGCACCCGGAACGGTCTGTCCGCTCGGTGTGGTGCCGACGACCGTGCCGTAGGAGGCCGTGCTGTTGACCGGGGCGGGCTGGTCCGCGACGCCGAAGCCGGCGTCGCGCAGCCGCTGTTTGGCGGTCTCCACCGTCAGGCCGGACACGCTCGGTACCCGAGAGCCCGGGCCGCCGTCGACGTAGCGGGGATCGGTGGGCGGCAGCTTCACCTCGCCGAAGTCGTTGGCGATCGGCTTCATCGCCTGGAACCAGGTGCGCGCAGGTTCGTTGCCGCCGTAGAGGTTTCCCGATCCGCAGCGGCGCAGCGGCGACGAACAGAGGTCGGTGGGCTCTGCCGAGTCGTCGAAGATGTACACCGCACCGGCGTAGTTGTTGGTGAACCCGAGGAACCCCGACGAGCGGTGCGCCTCGGTGGTCCCGGTCTTGCCGGACATCGGCAAGGTCCACCCGGCGGCGGCCGCCGACCCGGCCGCGGTGCCGTTGCCCTGCGAGTCGTGACTCATCGCGTTGGCGAGCGTGTTCGCCAGCCCCTCAGGGACCACCTGTTCGCACGCCTCGGTGGTCAGCGGAACCGGCTTGCCGTGCCGATCGATAATCTCGGCGACCGGGCTGGGCGGGCACCACATGCCGCCCGACGCCAGCGTCGCCGCCACGTTCGACAACTCCAGAGGATTCAGCTCCAGCGGTCCCAGCGTGAACGAGCCGAGGTTCTGGCGCTTGACGAAGTCGGCCAGGCTCTCGTTGCTCTGCGGGTCGTATGCCCGCGCGGTGCCGGGCTGGGCATAGGAGCGCAAGCCGAGCTTGACCGCCATGTCGACCGCACGCGGCACGCCGATCAGCTGGATCAGCCGGGCGAACGCGGTGTTGGGTGACGTGGCGAGCGCCTCGGTGACGTTCATCGACCCCTTGTATGCACCGTCGTTCTGCACGCACCAGGTGTCCTTGGGGCAGCCGCGCGCGCCGCCGGAGCCCATGCCCTTGGCCTCGAACCGGCCGGGCACCTCGAGTTGAGCGTTGATGCCCATGCCCATGTCGAGTGCGGCGGCCGTGGTGAAGATCTTGAAGATCGATCCGGCGCCGTCGCCGACGAGGGAAAACGGTTGCGGCTGCACGGTTTCGCCCGCGTCGGTGTTCAGCCCGTACGTCCGGTTGCTGGCCATCGCCATCACCTGGTGCGAGTCTTTGCCCGGCTTGATCACGCTCATCACGTCGGCTACACCGTCGAGCGTCGGGCTCGCGATGCCGTCGATGGCCTGCTTGACCGAGTCCTGCACCTTCGGGTCCAACGTGGTGCGGATCAGATAACCGCCGCGAGCCACCTGGTCCTTGCTGATACCGGCACGCGCCAGATAGTCGAGCACGTAGTCGCAGAAGAACGCCCTGTTGCCCGCCGCGATGCAGCCGCGGGGCAGGGCCTGAGGCTGCGGCAAGATACCCAGCGGCTCGGCTTTGGCGGCGCGCAGCGCGTCGGCCTGGGCGGGATAGTTTTCGATCATGGTGTCCAGCACCACGTTTCGCCGCTGCAGTGCGCCGTCGGGGTTGGTGTAGGGATCCAGCGAGGTGGTGGACTGCACCAAACCGGCCAGCAGCGCAGCCTGCTGCCAGTTCAACTCCGAGGCGTTGATGCCGAAGTACGTCTGCGCCGCGTCCTGCACGCCGAAAGCGCCGTTGCCGAACGACACCAGGTTCAGGTAGCGGGTCAGGATCTCCGGCTTGGAGAACGTCTTGTCGAGCGTCAGCGCCATCCGGATCTCGCGCAGCTTGCGCGCTGGCGTCGTCGCCACCGCCGCGCGTCGCTCAGCGTCGCTCTGCGCGGTCACCAGCAGCTGGTAATTCTTGACGTACTGCTGCTCGATGGTCGAGCCGCCGCGGGTATCCGAGTCACCGCCGACATAGCCCGCCAGCCCGGTCAGCGTGCCCTGCCAGTCGACGCCGTTGTGCTCGGCGAACCGCTTGTCCTCGATCGAGACGATGGCCAGCTTCATGGTGTCGGCGATCTGGTCGCTGGGCACCTCGAAGCGGCGCTGGCTGTACAGCCAAGCGATCGGGTTGCCCGCGGCGTCGACCATCGTCGACACCTGAGGGACGTCGCCCTCTACCAGCTGTGCGGAACCGTTGGCCACCACGTCGGATGCCCGGTTCGACATCAAGCCGAGGCCACCGGCGAACGGAAACATCAGCGCGGCGCACAAAACGCCGGCGAGAAGGCAGCACCAAGCCAACTTGACGACCGTCTGACCGGTCGAAGGGCGCTGCGGCATGGGTACAGATTACTGTTCGGATTCGGGGGTGCCGCCCGACGGCTGACACCCGTCCATTCTTGGCCCTGCGGTATTTGCGCAGCATAATTGGCATCCGCGTCAAGTTTTTGCTGGCGCGAGGGAGACGCGCAGTAACGGATCTGTCGCGCGGGTGGGGGTTGTCGGCACGGTCGTCCCAAAAAAACCGGTACCAAACTGTTGCGCAAACGACACCTGACCACCTACTTTGTACTCCTAGTGCGATCTAGGTAACAACAAACCACGCAGTGTGGCGTAGATCGCATGACGAGATCACCGCCGTGGCGCCGCCGTGGCGCCGCCGAGACGACGGCCAGGACGAAGGGGACGCTGGTGTCAGGTAATCGGCCCGTCGCGCGGAGGACCACAGGGGGAAACTCGATGTACAGTTCGTCAGCCGCGGCTGCGGCCGAGGCCCGCATTGCCTGGGTGTCCAAGGCTCGGTGCCGTAATACCGACCCCGACGAACTCTTCGTTCGCGGGGCGGCGCAGCGCAAGGCCGCGGTGATTTGCCGGCATTGCCCCGTCATTGCCGAGTGCGGCGCCGACGCGCTGGACAACCGCGTCGAGTTCGGTGTCTGGGGAGGGATGACCGAACGTCAGCGCCGGGCGCTGCTCAAGCAGCACCCCGAGGTGGTGTCCTGGGCCGACTTCTTCGCCGCCCAGCGCAAGCACCGCACCGCCGGCTGACGTCAGCTGGCGGCCTTCGACGCGGTCAGCTGATCCGCGATCGCGCGCAGTGCGTCGAGGTCGGACACGTCGAACGGCAGTGACGGCACCCCGACGATCGGCACGTGGGGGTTCGCGCCGGTGAACCGTGACAGCAGCCGCACCTCGCGCTTAGCGGTCTGTGCCCGGTCGGCATGGATGCGCAGCACCGCAGCGGCCAGCGACTCGGGATCGTCGGCTTCCAGTTCCTCGGCGGCGTCGACCGCCCGCTCGATGTGCAGGCTGGACAACGTCGGATGGGTGCGGTTGAGGATCAGCCCCGCAAGCGGCATCGCTTCGGCTGAGAGCCGGTCGACGAAGAAGGACGCCTCGCGCAGTGCGTCGGGTTCGGCCGCCGACACCACGACGAACTGCGTGCCGCGGCGCTTCAGCAGCGCATAGGTCCGCTCGGCCTTCTGCCGGAAACCGCCGAACGTGGAATCCAGCGACTGCACGAACGCCGCCGCGTCGGACAGCATCTGCGAACCCAGGATCGTCGATATGGCGCGCATGGCCAGTCCGACGGCGCCGGTGACCAGCCGGCCGATGCCGCGTCCGGGTGCCAGCAGCATCCGCCACAGCCGGCTGTCCATGAAGCTGCCCAACCGTTTTGGCGCGTCGAGGAAATCCAGCGCGTTACGCGATGGCGGGGTGTCCACCACCACCAGGTCCCACTTGTCTTGTGACACAAGCTGTCCCAGCTTCTCCATCGCCATGTATTCCTGCGTGCCGGCCAGCGACGTGGCAACGGTCTGATAGAACTGGTTGTCCAGAATCGCTTGCGCGCGTTCGGATCCGGAGTACTCGACCACCATCTCGTCGAATGTGCGGCGCATGTCGAGCATCATGGCGTGCAGCTCGCCTTGCACCTCCGGGCCCAGCGGCACTCGCTGCGGCGAGTTGCCCAAATCCGCGATGCCCAGTGCCTGTGCGAGCCGGCGGGCCGGGTCGATGGTCAGCACCACGACGGTGCGGCCGTATTCGGCCGCTCGCAACGCCATCGCCGCGGCCGTGGTGGTCTTGCCGACACCGCCGGCCCCGCAGCAGACCACCACGCGGTTGGCTCTGTCGGCCAGGATCGAGGCCATGTCCAAAGTGGGTGCGTTACTCAATGGTCGCTCCGCACGCGTCGCTTCGTACTCATCGAACCCCCTGTCGCCCAAGCTCTTCGGCCAATTCGTAGAGGCTGCCCAAATCGATGCCGTCGGCGAGCTGAGGCAACTCCAGACGCGGCATGTGGATCTGGTCGAGTTGCTCGGCGGCTTCGGCACGGGCCTTGAGCCGGGTGGCGTGTTCGATGGTCTCGGTGAGCAGGCCCGCGAAATCCGCGTCGGGCAGGTTCACCCCCACCTTGGCGAGGTCGGCCCGGACCGTGTCGGCGTCGATGTCGCCTTCGGCTGCCTTGGCCAGATCGTCCGGCTGAAGGTAGACCGGCAGTGTCCGGTTCACGATCACGCTGCCCACCGGCAGGTCCATCTTCTGCAGGTCGTCGATCGCCTCGACGGTCTCCTGCATGGGCAACGCCTCCAGCAGCGTGACGATGTGAATCGCGGTCTGCGGTGAATGCAGCAGTTGCACAACACCTTCCGCTTGCGAGTGCACGGGACCGCCCTTGGCCAGATCCGAGACTGCCTTGGTGACGTCGAGGAACCGGGTGATCCGGCCGGTCGGCGGCGAGTCGACGACGACCGCGTCGTAAGCGGGCTGCCGCGCTTTGTCGGACCGCACCACGGTCTCTTTGATCTTGCCGGTGAGCAGCACGTCGCGAAGTCCCGGCGCGATCGTCGTCGCGAATTCGACCGCACCGATCCGGCGCATGGCCCGGCCGGCGAGGCCGAGGTTGTAGAACATGTCGAGGTATTCCAGGAACGCCGCCTCGATGTCGATGGCCAGCGCGTTGACCTGCCCGCCACGTTCCGCGGTGGCGATCTTGACTTCTTGGTAGGGCAGCGGCGGTACGTCGAACAGCTGCGCAATCCCTTGGCGCCCTTCGACTTCCACGAGGAGCACCTTGCGGCCACCGGCTGCCATCGCGAGGGCCAGCGACGCTGCGATGGTCGACTTGCCGGTGCCGCCTTTGCCGGTCACGAAGTGCAGGCGCGCATCGCGCAGCCGCGCGGGCCAACCGACCTCCGGTCCCGCCTCGCCTATGATTGCCACCTTTGCAGCCTATCCAACGGCCTGGTCGCGACCGCTAGGGTTGGCTTTCATGAGCGAACCGACCCAATGGGAGTACGTCACGGTCCCGCTGCTGATCCATGCGACCAAGCAGATTCTCGACAACTGGGGCGAGCAGGGTTGGGAGTTGGTCACGGTGCTGCCGGGCCCCACCGGGGAGCAGCACGTGGCCTACCTCAAGAAGCCGAAGTGACGGCGTCGGCGCGGCTGGCGGAACTGGGCATCGAGCTGCCGACGGTCGCCCAGCCGCTGGCCGCCTACGTTCCGGCCGTGCGTACCGGAAATCTGGTCTACACCGCGGGTCAGCTGCCGTTGGCCGGCGGCAACCTGGTGCGCAGTGGGAAGGTGGGCGGGGAGGTATCCGCCGAGGACGGTCGGGCGCTGGCGCGCCAGTGTGCGCTCAATGCGCTGGCAGCGGTCGACGCGCTGGTGGGCATCGACGCGGTGACTCGCGTGGTCAAGGTCGTCGGGTACGTCGCATCCACACCGGGGTTCACCGGCCAGCCCGGGGTGATCAACGGCGCATCAGAGCTGTTCGCCGAGGTATTCGGTGAGGCCGGGGTGCATGCGCGGTCGGCGGTCGGCGTTGCGGAGTTGCCGTTGAACGCGCCGGTGGAAGTGGAAGTGATTGTGGAGGTCGCGTGAGCGACGATCGGGCGTGGGTCGCGTGAGCGACCAGCATCCGGCGTATGGCGTGCTGCGGCCGGTCACCGACACCGCGTCGGTGCTGCTGTGCGACAACCCGGGTGTCATGACGCTCGAGGGCACCAACACCTGGGTGCTGCGCGGCCCGGGTAGCGACGAGGTGGTGGTCGTCGACCCCGGTCCTGACGACGTCGAGCACCTGCACCGGGTGGCCGACGTGGCCAAGGTGGCGCTGGTGTTGATCAGCCACCGCCACGAGGACCACACCGGCGGCATCGACACCATCGTCGAGCTGACCGGTGCCGTGGTGCGTTCGGTTGGCAGCGGGTTTCTGCGCGGTCTCGGCGGACCGCTCAGCGATGCTGAGGTGATCGACGCAGCGGGCGTGCGCATCACGGTGATGGCCACGCCGGGACACACGGCGGATTCGCTGTCGTTTCTTCTCGACGATGCGGTGCTGACCGCCGACACCGTGCTGGGCCGCGGCACCACCGTGATCGACGGCGAAGACGGCAGCCTCGGCGACTACCTGGAGTCGCTGCGCCGGCTGCGCGGTCTTGGCCGGCGGGTCGTGCTACCCGGGCACGGACCGGAGTTGAGCGACCTCGCCGCCGTCGCCGACATGTATTTGGCACACCGCGACGAGCGGCTGAACCAGGTGCGCGACGCGCTGGACGAGCTCGGCGGCGATGCCACCGCGCGCCAGATCGTCGAGCACGTCTACACGGACGTCGACGAAAAGCTCTGGGACGCGGCCGAATCCAGCGTCCAAGCCCAACTCGACTACCTCCGCGGGTGAATTCGGTGCGCAAACATGCGGTCAGCGCACGAAAACGCCCCGAAATCGCTACCTAGCGCGACGGGCGAGTCGTTCGGAGTCCGAGATCAGGACGCTTTTGCCCTCCAGCCGGATCCAGCCGCGGTGGGCGAAGTCGGCCAGCGCCTTGTTGACCGTCTCGCGCGACGCGCCGACCAGCTGCGCGATCTCCTCTTGCGTCAGGTCATGGGTCACCCGCAGCGCTCCGCCTTCTTGCGTGCCGAACCGCTGGGCCAGCTGCAGCAGCTGTTTGGCCACGCGCCCGGGCACGTCGGTGAAGATCAGGTCGGCGAGGTTGTTGTTGGTGCGGCGCAGTCGGCGGGCCAGCACTCGCAGCAGCTGCTCGGCGATCTCGGGCCGGTCGGCGATCCAGGCGCGCAGCGCGTCGCGGTCCATCGACACCGCTCGCACCTCGGTGATCGTCGTCGCACTGGAGGTACGCGGCCCCGGGTCGAAGATCGACAGCTCCCCGAACATGTCCGACGGACCCATGATCGTCAGCAAGTTCTCACGGCCGTCGGGAGAGCGACGGCCGATCTTCACTTTGCCGGAGATGATGATGTACAGGCGGTCGCCCGGCTCGCCTTCCGCGAACACGGTGTGCCCGCGCGGGAAGTCGACCGGCTGGAGTTGTTTGGTGAGCGCGGCGACGGCGCTGGGCTCGACGCCCTGGAAGATTCCGGCCCTGGCCAGGATCTCGTCCACGTTGCCCCTCTTAAGCTGTCAGGTGTTAAGTCAACAAGCGCCGACCCGTCGGATCGGCACGGTTTCGACACTTCGACGCTACACAGAATCCGCACGTCGAGTCGGTCGAAATTGCGGATTTGCCATCGCATGCACAAGCCGGGCGTGAGCACTCGAATAATGTTCGACGCCGTGGGTGCGCCGGGCCTGGAAGGAATCCAGTGCCTCCGGCATGCCGTCGCGAGCTAGCGTCCGCATGTCCCCGGCCCGGGCTTGCGCTAGGAACTCGGCGACGTCGGCGGCTCCCACACTTCCGCAATCCAGGTGGCTTTCCAGCCGCTGCAGCCCAAAGGTCGCCAACATCAGCAACCCAGGGATGAGAGCAACGAAGAGCCAAGACACAGGCACAAAGTAAACACGTCCAAGGTCTCAGCACGATCACGAAATCTCACCGGTCAGTACGCTTGCCTGGTGACTGCGAGCAGGCGAGCCGCGCCATCGGAGCGGCGGTGGGCCACCGAGACGCGGCTCGGCCTGGTTCGTCGGGCTCGGCGGATGAATCGCAAACTGGCGCAAGCGTTTCCCCACGTCTACTGCGAACTTGACTTCACCAACCCGCTCGAGCTCACCGTCGCGACGATCTTGTCGGCGCAGAGCACCGACAAGCGTGTGAACCTCACCACGCCCGCGCTGTTCGCCCGCTACCGCACCGCCCGCGACTACGCCCAGGCCAACCGCGCCGAACTCGAAGAGCTGATCCGGCCCACGGGCTTCTACCGCAACAAGGCCAGCGCGTTGATCAAGCTCGGCCAAGCGCTCGAGGAACGTTTCGATGGCCAGGTGCCGTCGACCATGGAGGAGCTCGTCACGCTTCCCGGGGTGGGCCGCAAGACGGCCAACGTGATCCTCGGCAACGCGTTCGGCATCCCCGGCATCACTGTGGACACGCACTTCCAGCGGCTGGTGCGGCGGTGGCGGTGGACCGAGGAGACCGACCCGGTGAAGATCGAGAAGGCAGTCGGTGAGCTGATCGAGCGCAGCGAGTGGACGCTGCTGAGCCACCGGGTGATCTTCCACGGCCGACGGGTGTGTCACGCCCGGCGGCCGGCCTGCGGCGTGTGCGTCCTGGCCAACGACTGCCCGTCGTTCGGGCTGGGCCCCACCGAGCCGCCGATCGCCGCCGCGTTGGTGAAGGGGCCCGAAACCGAGCACCTTCTTGCGTTGGCTGGGTTGTAGCTTGCCGCGATGAGCAGGTCCACCCGCTGGACGATTGCGGTGCTGATTGTGGTGGCGGCAATTGTCACCGCGCTGGCATTGCAGCTGCGCGAGACCGCCGCGCCCCGCACGGCGCCAGGCAGGCCGACGGTCGCGTCGCCCAACTCCGCCGACCTCGCCGCGTTGCGCCGGCGCGCCGCGCTGCCGCCGTGCCCGCCCGACGGCATGGGGGCGGGTCCGCAGGCGCTGCGCGGGGTGACCGTGCAGTGCCTGGCGGACGGCACCGCGGTGGACACCGGACGCGTCGTCGCGGGGCGGGCGGTGCTGCTGAATCTGTGGGCGTATTGGTGCGGACCGTGCGCGCAGGAGATGCCCGCGATGGCCGAGTACCAGCGCCGCGTCGGTGACCGGCTGACCGTGATCACCGTGCACCAGGACGACGACGCCGCGGCGGCCCTGTCTCGGTTGGCCGACTGGGGAGTACGGCTGCCGACGTGGCAGGACGGCCGCCGGCAGGTGGCCGCCGCACTCGGCGTGCCGAATGTGATGCCTACCTCTGTGGTGGTGCGTGCGGACGGTAGCGTTGCCCGCATCCTGCCGCGGGCGTTCGCCAGCGCCGACGAAATCGCCGACGCGGTCGATCAGACGATGGGAGCGCCGCGGTGAGTCTGGAGCCGCAGGGCCGGCGACATGGATCTTCAGCGGGCCAGACGCAGGTGCTGACCCCGGATGCTGCACCACCGTGGCTGCAGCCGCTCGTTGAGAACGTCGGTTGCCTGCCGGCTGCCTACCGGCGCCGCCTGCCGGCCGAGGTGCTCGCGATGGTCACCGCGGCCAACGCGACCGCCAAACTCGCGGGCAAGCCGCGCGACGCTGCGGTGCTCGCGCTGTTCTCCGGACCCGACGACGCGCCGCCGGGCAGCTTCCCGCACGACGCCGACCTGCTGCTGACTGTGCGCGCCTCGTCGCTGCGCCACCACGCCGGCCAAGCCGCGTTCCCGGGCGGAGCCGCCGATCCCGGCGACACCGGGCCGGTTCACACTGCGCTGCGCGAAGCGCAGGAGGAGACGGGCATCGACCCGTCGCGGCTGACACCGCTGGCCACGCTGGAGAAGACGTTCATCCCGCCCTCGGGTTTCCACGTGGTGCCCGTGCTGGCCTACTCCCGCGATCCCGGCCCCGTCGCGGTGATGGACCCTGCGGAGACCGCGATCGTCGCGCGAGTTCCCTTGCGCGCGTTCGTGAATCCGCAGAATCGACTGATGGTGTACCGCAAGACGCTGACCCGGCGGTTCGCGGGTCCGGCGTTTCTGCTCAACGAGATGCTGGTCTGGGGGTTCACCGGGCAGGTGATCGCGGCGTTGTTGGACTGCGCAGGGTGGTCGGTGCCGTGGAACACCGACGACGTGCGCGAACTCGACGAGGCGATGGCCTTGGTGGGCGGTAGGGGCGACACCGGGGAGGACTACCTGGAGGCGCGGCGGTGACGGCATCGCAGTGGTTCGACCTCGCGGTGATCGCGGTCGCGTTCATCGCGGCGATCTCGGGCTGGCGGTCGGGCGCGCTCGGGTCGCTGATGTCGTTCGTCGGCGTGGTGCTGGGCGCGGTCGCGGGTGTGTTGCTGGCGCCGCACATCGTCGAGCACATCGCCGGACCGCGCACCAAACTTTCCGTCGCGCTGTTCTTGATCCTCGGGCTCGTGGTGATCGGCGAGGTCGCCGGTGTGGTGCTGGGCCGGGCGGTGCGCGCCGCGATCCGCAGCCGCTCGCTGCGCACGGTCGACTCGATCGTCGGCGTGGCGCTGCAGGTGGTCGCGGTTCTGGTGGCGGCGTGGCTGTTGGCCTCGCCGCTGCGGTCGTCGGATCAGCAGATGCTGGCCCAGGCGTTCGACGGGTCGATGATTCGCAAGGAGGTCGACCGGGTCGCGCCGAGTTGGCTGCAGACGGTACCCAACCGGTTGTCGGCGTTGCTGAACACCTCGGGCATCTCCGACGTGTGGCAGCCGTTCGGCCGCACCCCGATCGTGCCGGTGGACGCACCGGATGCCGGCTTGGTCAACAGCGCGGTGGTGACGGCCACCCGGCCGAGCGTCGTCAAGATCCGGGGCCTGGCCAACGGCTGCCAGAAGGTACTGGAGGGCACCGGCTTCGTGGTCAAAGAGGGCCGCGTGATGTCCAATGCACACGTGGTCGCAGGCGCGGACAGCGTCACCGTGGAGTCCGACGGCACCACCTACGACGCCAAAGTGGTCTCCTACGACCCCAACGCCGACATCTCGATCCTCGAGGTGCCCCATCTCCCGGCGCAGCCGCTGTCGTTCGCCGACGGGCAGGCCAAGTCCGGCACCGACGCGGTGGTGCTGGGCTATCCAGGCGGCGGCACGTTCGTCGCCACGCCGGCGCGTATCCGCGAGATCATCGAACTCAACGGCCCGGACATCTACCGCACCACGACGGTGGCCCGTGAGGTGTACACCATCAGAGGCACTGTGCGCCAGGGTGATTCGGGGGGACCGCTGATCGATCTGGACGGTCGGGTGCTCGGCGTCGTGTTCGGCGCCGCGGTCGACGACCCCGAGACCGGCTTCGTGTTGACCGCCAAAGAGGTGGCCCGGCAGATGGCCAAAGTGGACAACGCCGACCCGGTGCCCACCGGCGCGTGTATTACGTGAGCCGTCGGCCGTAGACGTGGGCGAGGAACCGCGTCAGCTGCTCGTTGACCACGCCCGGTGCCTCTTCGTGGCTGAAATGCCCTGCGCCCGAGACTGATACGAAGCGACCGTGTGGCGCATAGCGTTCGGTGCGGTGTACCGGGTCGGCGAGCACGTAGGGGTCCGCGTCGCCGCGCAGGTGCAGCAGCGGCACTGCCAGCTGACGATTCATCGACCGCATGAAGCGGTGGCCTTCGGTGCGCAGTTGACTGCGTACCGCCCAGCGTTGGTACTCGAGCGCACAGTGTGCGGCGCCGGGAATCTGGATGGCCTGGCGCAAATGGCGCATGGAAACCGAAAAGTCTTCTGTATCAAGCCATTTCGCGCCACTACGGGAACCTACCAGCGTTTCCAGCGCTGCGCCGTCGCGGCGGGTGAGCCAGTGTTCGGGCCACATCGGGACCTGGTATTTCAGCAGCGACGGCAGCAGCGCACGGCCCTGGTCGCGACGGGTCAGCGCCGACGCGCGCAGCGCCGCGGGGTGAGGTGAGCTGACCACCGCGATGGCGCGCACCAGCCGCGGGTGCAGCGTCGAGGTCGCCCAGCAGACCAGCCCGCCGTCGGCGTGACCGACGAGCGTGGCCGACGAATGACCCAACGCCCGGATCAGCCCGGCCGTGTCGCCGGCCAGTGTCCACCCGTCGTAGCCGCGCGGCGGCTTGTCGCTGGCTCCGTAGCCCCTCAAGTCGACGGCCACCACGCGGGCTCCGCGCAACCCCGTGAGCTGATGGCGCCACGACCACCAGAACGATCCAAACCCGTGCAGCAGCACCACCAGCGGCCGGGCCGACACCGGGGTGTCCGACGGGCCCGGGTCGGCCTCCACGACGTGGAACCGGATCCCGTTGGCGTGCACCTCCATATGCCGCCATGGCCCGTCGATCCTGACGACCGACGGCGCAGGCGCCGGCACTAAGCGCCCGAGGAGTCAGACCGCGAAGGCGAGGCCGGCGGCCTTCCGTTGGCCTGGGCCACGCCGCGGTGGTCGTGCGACGTGAACACCTCACGCGTCTCTTTGACCGACTCGATCGTGTCGCGCGGTCCCCGGATACGTCGCACCTTCAGGTAGCCCAGCAGCGCCAGCACGGCCGTCGTGATCAGCATGACGCCGAACACGATCAAATACGACGCCCAGCGGGTCAGCCATTCGTCGAGCAGGGTCGCGACGAAAAAGAAGAAGAAGAACGTCGAGTAGAACAGCACCACCAGCGCGGCAATGAAGAACACGC
Source organism: Mycobacterium sp. NGS35 (assembly GCF_059812855.1). Classification (NCBI taxonomy): domain Bacteria; kingdom Bacillati; phylum Actinomycetota; class Actinomycetes; order Mycobacteriales; family Mycobacteriaceae; genus Mycobacterium; species Mycobacterium sp. NGS35. Next base: position 152,331 of record NZ_JCALDL010000006.1, on the reverse strand, counting down.
TGCCCGTCAGGCCGCGTTTGACGTCGCGGGTGATCTCCGCACGGGCCAGCTCCACTTCGGCGCGCACCAGGGTGGACACCTGGGCGCTGGCCTCTTTGACCAACTCGCCGAGCGACGGGTTGGGCGGCAGGACATGCGGATCCGTCAACGGGATCGACGTGATGGTGCTCGGGACTGCGTTTCTGCGATCGCCGTTGCTCACGGACTGTCCTCCCGCTGGTTGCTTCTGCCGGATCTGGCCGACACCGTAGCCTCGGTATCCGAAGCGCTCGCTTGTCGATGGGTTATGTTGCCACGCGGGCCGCAAGGCCACGAGGTCGAGGAGCAATTGTTGAAGATCGGGCACCGCTGCGGGCTGGTGCTGGCGGTCGTCTTGCTCTGGATGTCGGCGGCAGGGATCGCGGCGGCCGACGGCAAGGTTCCGCTCGGCGGCGGCGCGGGCATCGTCGTCGACGGCAACACGCTGTGCACACTCACCGCGATCGGCACCGACAACAAAGGCAACTTGGTCGGATTCACGTCCGCGCATTGCGGCGGGCCGGGCGCCCAGGTAGCCGCCGAGGGCCTCGAGGGCGCCGGCACGCTGGGTGTGATGGTCGCCGGCAACGATGCGCTCGATTACGCGGTCATCAAGTTCGACCCGGCCAAAGTGACGCCGGTGAACAACTACAAGGGATTCGTGATCAGCGGTATCGGGCCCGACCCGACGTTCGGGCAGGTCGCGTGCAAGCTGGGCCGCACCACCGGCTACTCATGCGGAGTCACGTGGGGACCGGGCGAGCAGCCCGGCACCATCCTCAGCCAGGTGTGCGGCCGCCCGGGCGATTCCGGAGCGCCGGTGACCGTCGGCAATCAGTTGGTCGGGATGATCCACGGTGCGTTCAGCGAAGAACTGCCCACCTGCGTCGTCAAGTACATCCCGCTGCACACCCCGGCGGTCGCGGAGTCCATCAACGCGGTGCTGGCCGATCTCGCCGCGAAGAACCGTCCCGGCGCGGGGTTCGTCCCGGTCCGCTAGTTCTCCGCCCTACTGTTGCGAATCGCTTCGAACACCCCGGGATCCACCAGCGTCGAGGTGTCGCCGAGTTCGCGGCCTTCGGCGACGTCGCGCAGCAACCGGCGCATGATCTTGCCGCTGCGAGTCTTGGGCAGCTCGGGCACCACGTGGATCTCCTTCGGCCGGGCGATCGGCGAGATCTCCTTGGCCACCTCGGCGCGCAATTCCTCGCACATGTTGTCGCGGGGTTTGTCGGCGGCGCTGGCTTCCAGGATCACGAACGCGATGATCGCCTGGCCGGTCTGCTCGTCGCTGGCGCCGACCACCGCGGCTTCGGCCACGTGTGAATGACCCACCAGCGCCGACTCCACCTCCGCGGTGGAGATGCGGTGCCCCGACACGTTCATCACATCGTCGATACGGCCCAGCACCCAGATGTTGCCGTCCGGGTCGTAGCGGGCGCCGTCGCCGGCGAAATACCAGCCCTGCTTCTCGAAGCGTGACCAGTAGGTCTCCTTGAACCGCTCGGGGTCACCCCAGATGCCGCGCAGCATCGCGGGCCACGGCTGATCGAGCACCAGATATCCGGTCGAGTGCTCGCCCCAGTCCGGACTGGGTTCGATGCGGTTGCCGTCGTCGTCGACGATTTGCGCGCAGATTCCCGGCAGCGGCGCCATGGCGGAGCCCGGCTTGCAGGCGGTCACGCCGGGCAGCGGCGAGATCATGGCCGCCCCCGTTTCGGTCTGCCACCAGGTGTCGACGACCGGAGTGCGGTCGCCGCCGAACACTTTGCGGTACCAGCGCCATGCCTCCGGATTGATCGGTTCGCCGACCGAGCCCAACAGCCGCAGGCTGGACAGGTCGTGTGCGTCCGGGTATTCGCGGCCCCACTTCATGAACATGCGGATCAGCGTCGGCGCGGTGTAATAGATTGTCACGCCGTACTTTTCGATGACCTGGAAGTGCCGGTGCTCGTCGGGCGAGGCGGGCGTGCCCTCGTAGACCACCTGGCTGACGCCGTTGGCCAGCGGACCGTAGGTGATGTAGGTGTGGCCGGTCACCCAGCCGATGTCGGCGGTGCACCAGTACACGTCTTCGTCGGGCTTGACGTCGAACACGTAGTAGTGGGTGTACGCGGCTTGGGTGAGGTAGCCGCCGCTGGTGTGCATGATGCCTTTGGGCTTGCCGGTGGTACCGGACGTGTAGAGCAAGAACAACGGGTGCTCGGAGTCGAACGCCTCCGGTGTGTGTTCGGGTGCAGCGGAGTCGACGGTCTCGTGCCACCACAGGTCGCGGCCCGCCGTCCACGGTACGTCAATCCCGGTGCGCCGCACCACAAGAACGTGCTCGATACTGTCCTGTCCGTCGACGGCCTCGTCCGCCGATTCCTTCAGCGACACCGCCTTACCGCGACGGTATTGGCCGTCGGTGGTGATCAAGAGTTTGGCCTGGGCGTCTTCGATGCGTGCCCGCAGCGCAGACGCGGAGAAGCCCGCGAACACGACACTGTGCATGGCACCGAGGCGGGCGCAGGCCAGCATCGCGACGATCGCCTCAGGCACCATCGGCATGTAAATCGCCACGCGGTCACCGGCTTTGACGCCCAGATCAGTCAGCGCGTTGGCGGCCTTGCACACCTCGTCTTTGAGTTGGGCGTACGTCAGTGTGCGGCTGTCGCCGACGGGCTCGCCCTCCCAGTAGATCGCGACCCGGTCCCCGTTTCCGGCCTCCACGTGGCGGTCGACGCAGTTGTAGGCGACGTTGAGCTTGCCGCCGACGAACCACTTCGCGAACGGCGCATCGGACCAGTCCAGCACGTCGGTGAACGGCGTCTCCCACGCGAGCCGGTTCGCTTGCTCGGCCCAGAACGCCAATCGGTCCGATTCAGCAGCCTTGTACAGCTCGGCAGTGGCGTTGGCGCGCTGGGCGAATTCCTCTGACGGCGGGTAGGTGGCGGGGGCTTCGGCTTGCGTCTCGGTCATAGCTGTGAGCCTAGTCACTCGACGTTGCCTGGTGCAGCGCTGCGGATTGGGTGCGCGCCGCACCGGTTTACCCGAAACGCCCCCGCGCGGTTAGCGTCACGGGCGTGACCGATCCACTGGCTCCGCTCGCCGAGCTGCCCGGTGTTGCCGACGCGAGCGAACGCGTTCGCGAAGCCCTCGGCAAGGCGCACCGGCACCGCGTCAATCTGCGCGGCTGGCCGGCGAGTGCGGCGGAGGCCGCCGTGCGGGCGGCTCGGGCGTCGTCGATGCTCGACGGCGGCGCGCCCCGGTTCCCGGCCGACGGGCTGGGCGGCGGTCCGATCCTGGCCGGCGCACTGCGGGTGGCTGAGGCGTTGCAGGGCGGGCAGACCGCGTTGGTGAACGTTTGGCAGCGCGCACCGCTGCAGGCGCTGGCACGGCTGCACGCACTGGCCGCGGCGGATTTGGTGGAGGCCGACGCATTGGGTCGCCCCCGCGAGGGCGCGGCGGGACGGCTGGAACTGCTGGCCAAGCTGATGACCGGCGGCAGCACAGCGCCGGCCCCGGTGCTCGCGGCGGTCGCGCACGGCGAGATGCTGACGCTGGCCCCGTTCGGCAGCGCCGACGGAGTGGTGGCTCGCGGAGTCTCGCGGCTGGTGACCCAGGCCAGCGGGCTGGATCCGCACGGCCTCGGCGTGCCGGAGGTCTATTGGATGCGCCATGTTGCCGAATACCGGTCGGCTGCCGAACAATTCGCCACCGGCACACCCGAGGGGCTGCGGCAGTGGATTCTGTTGTGCTGCCGGGCATTCGAGAAAGGCGCCAGCGAAGCACTGGCGATCGCCCAGGCGGTCTCGAGACAGACGTGAAGCGGGCGGCGATCCGAATCGCTTCGGCGCGCCGCCCGCTAGCGCGGACCTCCGGTTACCAAGCGTGCAACGTGGGTTGCGTGGGTGGCCTCGGCGTCTTGCGATGCGCTTCAACTGCTGCCCCACCCAAGGGGCTGTCGTGTTGTCCGCTTTCCGCAATCACGCAGGCCCGCAACACTTCTGCCTTTATGCGGCGTGCTCCGCGTGGGTACCGGGATCCGCGCTGGGTAGTCCGGCTCGGGAGATCGGGATCTTCTCTTCCGATCCGATCTTGGCCTCGCCGGGCTGCCGTGGTTCCTTTGTACTACGTGACCATCGTCACATCAAGGGCGTGCGCGTCGTCGTAACGCCGTCGACGCAAAACCACCGGTCTGCGGCAACCAACGCCGCTGCGAGACTCCAGGTCAGAGAACGAAGCGCCGCAGCAGCGAGTACGTCAACGCACCGGCCGCCAGCGCGCTGACGCCCACGGCGGCAGTGGTGGCCACCGCGGCGGTCGACGGTGCCGGAATGCGGTCGCGCAGTGACACCGGCTTGGAGAACGTCAGCACCGGCCAGCCCCGCGCCGCCGCCTCCTTGCGCAGCGCGCGGTCTGGGTTGACGGCCGTCGGATGACCGACCGCCTCCAGCATCGGTAGGTCGGTGATCGAGTCGGAATATGCGTAGCAGTGTTCCAGCAGGTAGCCCTCGCGGGCGGCCAGCTCGCGGACGGCCTGTGCCTTGCCTTCGCCGTAGCAGTAGAACGCGACCTCGCCGGTGTATTTGCCGTCCTTGACCACCATCCGCGTCGCCATCGCGTGAGTGGCGCCCAGTGCGCGGGCGATCGGCGCGACGATCTCCTCACCGGACGCCGACACCACCACCACGTCGCGCCCGCACAGCTTGTGGTCGGCGATCAGATCGGCGGCTTCGGCGAACACCAGCGGATCGACGATGTCGTGCAACGTCTCTGCCACAATCGATTTCACCTGCTCGACGTCCCAGCCGGTGCACATGTTCATCAGGTAGGACCGCATCCGGTCCATCTGGTCGTGGTCAGCGCCTGACATCAAGAACAGGAACTGCGCATAGCTGGACTTCAGAACAGCGCGTCGATTGATCAACCCTTGGTCGAAGAACGGTTTGCTGAACGCCAGCGTGCTGGACTTGGCGATGACGGTCTTGTCGAGGTCGAAGAACGCCGCGGTCTTGGTGCGCCCGTTGGGGATAGCGTCGGCCGAAGGGGTGAACTGCGTCGTGGTCAGCGGTGTGGAGGCCTGATCTGAGACGGTCACGGCTTCAGCATAGGGCGGTCGATCGCAGCGCATTTGTTCCTGTCAAATGTCAGTTCGAGTCACGTGGCGGGGGCTGCAATCCCGTGTTGGCTCAGGGTTATCGATGTTTTCGGCTCTTGCGCCATTGTCACGCCACGTGTGTATAGTGAGCATTACTCGGCTTATGCCGGGTGTGCATCAGCCCGACCCCCCGGGGCTGATACACGACGACCCTCGCCTCCTCCCCCCCTGGCGGGGGTCGTCCCTTTTGGCGGGGAAGTCACACGATCCATCTTCTCCGCGGCCCGTCTTCTCGGCGTCACCGTCGAAATTCGCTGTAGTGCCCGGGATCACAGCCGTTGTCCACACCTTCGCATTCATCCACAGATTCGGTGAAGGCACTGGAAGCGCGCGTGCTGTGCGGCGCAGGCTGAGCCGATGACATCGACAGCGGGCGTTCTGGGAATCGTCGACGACCCCATGTTGCGCGACGACGTCGACCGCGTGGGCGCAGCAGTCGGCGTTCGGATTGTTTACTACACCGATGCCATCAGCCGCCGCGAGTGGTCTGCGGCGGGTGCGGTCATTGTCGACCGGGCCGCCGTGGTGCGTCGCGCCGTCAGCGGGCTCCCGCGACGGCCGCGGGTGATCTTGGTCGTCAGCGACGAGCCGCAACCGGCAACGTGGCAGACAGCGTTATCGCTTGGGGCACAACATGTTCTGCGATTGCCGCAACAAGAAGCAGAGCTTGTCGACGTGCTGGCCGACGCGGGCGAAAGCGACCACTCGGCGCGTGGAAACGTGGTCGCTGTCGTCAGCGGCCGAGGCGGTGGGGGAGCCTCGATTTTCAGTGCAGCGTTGGCGATTGCGGCGAACGAGAGTTTGCTAGTCGATGTCGACCCGTGGAGCGGTGGGGCGGACTTGTTGCTCGGCTTGGAAGGCCGGCCGGGGCTGCGGTGGCCCGACATCGCGGTCGAGAACGGGCGGCTCAGTCTCGGCGCGGTGCGTGACGCGTTGCCGTCACGGGATGGCGTCGGTGTGCTGTCGGGTGCGCGCCGCGGAAGCGAGATCACCGCCGCAGCTTTGCTGGCGATCGTCGACGCGGGCCGTCGCGGTGGTGCCACGGTGGTGTGCGACGTCCCCAGACGTCTCACGCAGGCCGCGGAGGCCGCCTTGGACACGGCCGACTTGGTCGCACTCGTGACGGCATGTGATGTGCGGTCGTGCGCGGCGGTGTCGGTGATGGCGTCGGCGCTGCTCGGTATCAATCCGAACGTCGGGCTCGTCGTGCGTGGGCCGGCTCCGGGCGGATTGCGCGCCGCGGACATCGCCCGAGCGGCCGATCTGCCATTGCTGGCGACCATGCGTCCAGAGCCCAACTTGTCCGAGCGCCTGGAACGGGGTGGCTTGCGGGTGCGCCGCCGCTCACCGCTGTCGATGGCCGCGCGCCGTGTGCTGGCGGTGGTGGAGCGTCGTCGGGTAGCGGCGGCGGCATGACCACGTCACTGATCGACCGGGTGCGTGAGCGGCTGGCCGCGGAAGCCGCGCCGCTGCGGCCGAGCGTTGTCGCCGCCGCGATCCGGGCCGAGTCCGGCGGCGTGCTGGGCGACACCGAGGTGCTCACCAACTTGCGCGCGCTGCAGACCGAACTGACCGGCGCCGGAATTCTCGAGCCGCTGCTGTGTGCCGACGGCGCCACCGACGTACTGGTCACCGGTCCCGATGCGGTGTGGGTTGACGACGGAAAAGGGTTGCGCCGCAGCGATGTTCGGTTTTCGGACGAGGCTGCCGTGCGTCGGCTCGCTCAACGGCTGGCGCTTGCCGCAGGTCGCCGCCTCGACGACGCTCAGCCGTGGATCGACGGCCACCTAACCGGGATCGGCAATCGGGAGTTCGCGGTCCGGCTGCATGCGGTCCTGCCGCCGCTGGCCGCGGGTGGCACCTGCTTGTCGCTGCGTGTGCTGCGCCCCGCCACGCAGGATCTGCCGGCGCTGGTGCGGGCCGGCACCATCACGCACGACGCCGTGGACCTGGTGGAGCGGATCATCGCCGCGCGGCTCGCGTTTTTGGTGACCGGCGGCACCGGCGCCGGCAAGACCACCCTGCTGGCCGCGACGCTCGGCGCGGTGTCGGCCGACGAACGGATTGTGTGCGTGGAGGACGCCGACGAACTGGCGCCTCGTCACCTGCACTTTGTGAAGTTGGTGGCCCGTGCGGCCAACGTGGAGGGCGTCGGCGAGGTGACTGTGCGCGATCTCGTCAAGCAGGCGTTGCGGATGCGGCCGGACCGCATCGTGGTCGGCGAGGTCCGTGGTGCTGAGGTGGTGGATCTGCTTGCCGCCTTGAACACCGGCCACGACGGTGGCGCCGGCACTGTCCACGCCAATCGGCCCGCGGAGGTGCCGGCCCGGCTGGAGGCGCTTGCCGCACTCGGCGGCCTCGATCGCGCTGCCCTCCACAGCCAGCTCGCCGCCGCGGTGCAGGCGGTGCTGCATGTGCGCCGCGACCGCGACGGTGCCCGGCGGCTCGACGAGATCGGGGTGCTGGCACGCAGCGGTAACGACCCGGTCGATGTGGTGACCGCTTGGCACGCGGATACCGGACCCGGCCCCGGCGCGGGCATGTTGAGTCAGCTGCTGGCGGCTAGGGGCGCTCGGTGACCGGCGTCGCTGCAGCGGCGCTGTCCTTAGCCGCTGCACTGATCGCACTGCCCGTCTCGTCACGGCACCGCATCGTCGCGGCAGGTCTGGTGGCACCCCGACGCGCCAACACCGCACATCTTCGGCCGGTCGGCGTCTGTGCGGCTGGTGTGACGGCCGCGGTGGTGCTGCCGGCCGCCGTGGTGCTGGCGGCAGCGATGCTCGGCGGCACGCTGTTTTTGCGCCGCCGAAGACGAGCGCGGCGGCGGCGCGTCGACGAGGAGTCGCACGCGCTGGAAGCGGCACTCGACGTCCTGGTCGGCGAACTACGCGCCGGCGCCCATCCCGTGGCCGCGGTCCAGGTCGCCGCAGCGGAGTCACACGGCACTGTTGCGACGTCCTTCCGCGCGGTCGGCGCACGGGCGCTGCTGGGCGCCGACGTGTCCGCCGGGCTGCACAGCGTGGCTCAGCATGCCGCAACGCCCGGCTACTGGGAACGGCTCGCGGTGTGCTGGCAGCTCGCCCACGCACACGGCCTCACCATGGCGTCGCTGGTGCGTGCGGCGCAGCGTGACGTCGTCGAACGTTCCCGGTTCAACGCACAGGTGATCGCCGGAATGGCCGGTGCACGGGCCACCGCGACGGTGCTGGCGGCGCTGCCGCTCGCCGGCGTCGCACTCGGTGAATTGCTGCACGCCCATCCGGTGCGGTTTCTGTTGTCCGGCGGGGCCGGCGGCTGGCTGCTGGCGATCGGCGTGGCGCTGGTCTGTTGCGGGCTGCTGTGGTCGGACCGGATCACCGGGAGGGCGCTGTCGTGACATCTGCCGCGCTACTGCTGGCCGCTGCCGTGATCCTGGCGCCGGGTCCGGCGGCCGTGCGCCGCCGCGCCGGGCTGATACCGCCCGCGCCGGGCCGCCGGAGAAGCCAGACCAAGACCGATCCGCTCGCGGTCGCGGCCAGCCTCGACATTTTCGCGGTGTGCCTGACCGCCGGAATGGCCGTACCAGCGGCTGCCGCAGCGGCCGCACCGACGGCGCCGCCGGCATTGGCCGCGACGTTGCGCCGCGCCGCCGACATGCTGGCGTTGGGCGCCGATCCGTCGGCGGCGTGGTCGGCGCCGGCCGGCAAACTCGACCGTCACTGCGAGGCACTGCTGCGGTTGGCCCGCCGCTCGGCCTCGTCAGGTGCCGCACTCGCCGACGGGGTCGCCGAGCTGGCGACAGCTGTGCGCCATCAGGCCGCCGAGGCCGCCAGGGCCGCCGCGGAGCGCGCCGCGGTGCTGATCGCCGGCCCGCTGGGTTTGTGTTTCCTGCCCGCGTTCGTGTGCCTCGGAATCGTGCCGGTGGTCGCCGGCTTGGCCGGTGAGGTGTTGGGGTCAGGGTTGCTGTGACGAAATGCGTTGGAGCAGAACAGTTTTCGATTGGAAGGGGACGAGGGTGACGCGATGGCAGCATCTGAAAGCAAGGATGACGCTGCTCTTGGTAGCCGACGACGGGATGTCGACGGTCGAGTACGCGATCGGCACGATCGCTGCAGCGGCGTTCGGCGCAATCCTGTACACCGTGGTGACGGGCGACTCGATCGTCGGCGCGCTGACCAAGATCATCAGCCGGGCGTTGACCACCAACGTCTGACAGCGGGCGATCGTGGGTCCGTCACGGTGGAGGCCGCTTTCGGTATCGCGGCGCTGGTGGCCGTGCTCGTGCTCTGCGTCGCCGGCGTCACCGCCGTCTCGATGCAGATCCGCTGCATCGACGCGGCCCGCGAAGCGGCGCGGCTGGCGGCCCGCGGCGACGATGCCAACGCGCAGGGCGTCGCACGGCGCATCGCTCCATCTGATGCAGCGGTGCAACTGCGTCGCGACGGCGAATTCACCGTTGCACGCGTCACCGCCGATTCGATCCTGCTGCCGGGGATCACGATCGCGGCTGAAGCGGTGTCGATGGCCGAACCGACGGGCACGTGAGAACGGGTCGGCCAGCATCGTCGCCGCGACCATGATCGCGGTGCTGCTCGCCGTCAGCGTCGGCGCGCTGCAGATCGGTTCGGCAGTGATCGCACGCCATCGCGCGCAGGCCGCAGCTGACATGGCGGCATTGGCGGCTGCCACCGCCATGCCCGCCGGCGCCTCTGCCGCATGCGAGAAGGCTTCTGCGGTCGCGCGGTTCATGGGTACGTCGGTGAGCATGTGCAGCGCCGAGGGGCTCGACGTCCTCGTTGCGGTCGAGGCACGCTCGGCGTTGACCGCGTGGGGCGTCGGCTCGGCACGTGCCATCGCGCGCGCCGGACCTGTCGGCGCGTTACAACTCCTGCGGAATTCGTCGCGCAAACGCTGATTCGCATCAGCAAACGAATCTTCGCTGCGCAACGGAGCTTGCGCATATCCTTCGGAGGCGGTACTTTTCGCGTTCATCCGAGCAATCGGATCGTGAAACGGAATGCGCAGTCATTGCGTTCACCGCGTCTGTCGTACGGCATGACGGCTGTCTTCAGCAGCGAGGAGAGCGTCTCACCGGCTGACATGAAGTCAACCCGTGGAGACGACTGTCGAGGGGTCGGTCGTCATCGGCGGGTGGGTCGGGAGGCCCGCGCGGTCAATTCGGTCAGCACCAGCCGAAGCACCCGTACCGCGGCCTTCTTGTCGAGCGGGTCATTTCCGTTGCCGCACTTAGGTGATTGCACGCACGACGGGCAACCTTCCGGGCATTCGCATGCGTCGATGGCGTCGGCCGTGGCCGACAGCCATGTGGCCGCCTGACGGAACCCCCGTTCTGCGAACCCGGCGCCGCCCGGATGTCCGTCGTACACGAACACCGTGGGCAATCCTGTGTCAGGGCCGACGGCGATCGACAACCCGCCGATGTCGCCGCGATCGCAACTGGCAACCAGCGGCAGCAGCCCTATCGCGGCGTGTTCGGCGGCGTGCAGCGCGCCTGGAACCTGCATCCACTCGATGCCGTTGCGCTCCAATGCTTCTGGCGTGACGGTGTACATCACGGCCACCGTTTCCAAGGTGCGCGCAGGCATGTCGAGCTCGACGAAGTCGATCACCTCGCCGGCGGCCGTGCGGCGCAGATAACCGATCACCTGGTTGGTGACGGTGACCGGCACGAGCCCGAGCGTGACGTCCCCGAATGTTGACCGTTCGTCCTCGCCGGTGACGTTGATGTCAGTGACCTCGCGCGCGTACGTCGCGTAGCCGGGGTCTTCGGCGTGGACGAGTGCGATGCCCTCGGTGAAGTCCAGCGTGTCGACGACGTAGGTCTCGCCCTGATGCAGATACACCGCGCCGGGATGCACCGACAACGCCGCGCGGCCCGCCTCGACACCGCCGAGCAGCCGGCCCGTATCGGCCTCCAGGATCGCGATCTGCTCACCGCTGGCACCGCGGATGTTCACTGCCGGGTGCGGGTCGACACCCGGCGCAGCGAAATAGCCGCTGCCGCGCCGACGCAACAGACCCTCGTCGACCAACGTTTCGGCGACGCTCGCCGCGCCCCATGTCCGCACCTCCGCTTCGGTCAGCGGCAATTCGGTTGCAGCGCAGAGTAATTGAGGCCCGACAACATACGGGTTGGATGGGTCGATCACCACCATCTCGATTGGCTTCTCGAGCAATGCCGCCGGGTGGTGTACCAGGTAGGTGTCCAGCGGATCGTCACGCGCGATCAGCACCACCAATGCGCTCTGCCCCCGTCGCCCCGACCGTCCTGCCTGCTGCCAGAACGACGTGACGCTGCCCGGAAAGCCGGCCAGCACCACCGCGTCCAGTCCGGCGATGTCCACACCGAGTTCCAGCGCGTTGGTGGTGGCCAGTCCGACGAGATCCCCTGTCGCGAACGCACGTTCGAGTGCACGACGGTCTTCGGCCAGATAGCCGGCGCGGTACGACGCGACCCGGTGCACGAGCTGCGGCGCGGTCTCGGCCAGTCGAGCGCGGGCGGCGAGCGCGGTGAGTTCCGCGCCGCGGCGTGACCGCACGAAGGTCAGCGTGCGCGCGCCTTCCGCCACCAGGTTGGCCATCACACGGGCGGCCTCCGCCCCGGCTGAGCGGCGCACCGGCGCTCCGTGCTCGCCGGTGACATCGGTGCGAAGCGCCGGCTCCCACAATGCGACTGTCCTTGCGCCGTGCGGAGATTCGTCGTCGGTGACCTCGTCGACGGGCGCACCGATGAGCTGTGCCGCCGTCGCGCCCGGCGACGCGGTGGTGGCGCTGGCGAACACGACGGTCGGTGTCGCGGTGTACCGGCCGCACAGCCGCAGCAGCCGGCGCAGCACCAACGCCACGTTGGACCCGAAAACGCCGCGGTAGTAATGGCATTCGTCGATGACGACGAACTTGAGGTTTCGCAGGAAAACCGCCCAGCGGGCGTGGTTGCGCAGCATCGCCAGATGGATCATGTCCGGATTGGAGAACACCCACCGGGACTGCTCTCGCGCGAACCGGCGCACTTCGGCAGGACTGTCGCCGTCGAACGAGGCCGGCGCGACGTCGGCGAGCCGGCCGACGGCCTCGGTGAGTGACGTCGCGGTTCGCAACTGGTCATGACCCAACGCCTTGGTGGGCGACAGATACAGCGCCCGGGCCCGGCGGTCGTCAGCCAGCGCGCACATGATCGGCAGTTGGTAGGCCAACGATTTGCCCGACGCGGTTCCGGTGCTGATCACCACATGCCGGCCCTGGTGTGCCAGCGTCGCGGCGCGCGCCTGATGCGCCCACGGCGCCGTCACGCCGCGAGCGGCGAACGCGCCGACCACGTCGTCGGCGGCCCAATCCGGCCAAGCCACAGGGGCACCAGCATTGGCGGGCAATTCGGCGACGTGCCGCAGCGGTTGCTCATGTGGGTCGGTGCCGGCGAGCGCACTGCTGAGTAGCTCACGGCCGAAACTGGCCATCGCTTCCTCCGATTCGCTCGTTTGACGCTGCCGTCGAAATGAATTCTTCACGAGTCTCGGCGGCCAAGACTGTCGCATTCGCGGCGAACGTGATTGACTAACCACGGTCGCAGCTTCTGTGTTCGTGTGTTTGCACTCGCAGGATCGACGTTGCGATCGCAGTTCCTGCGAGGATGAGAGGCCGGTTTCACCCCGGTGGCACCACGAAGGATGGCGGTCGTGACAGGCCCGGTGTATCGAAAGACGGTGCACCGCAACCCTGTAACAGAGAAGGAAGTAAGCAGGAAATGCCACAGGGAACTGTGAAGTGGTTCAACGCAGAAAAGGGCTTCGGCTTCATCGCGCCGGAGGACGGCTCTGCTGACGTGTTCGTCCACTACACGGAGATTCAAGGCAGCGGGTTTCGCACCCTGGAAGAGAACCAACGAGTCGAGTTCGAGGTCGGGCAGAGCCCCAAGGGGCCGCAGGCCACAGGTGTGCGTTCCATCTGAGTAACCGAACTTACGGAACCCCCGCAGTCGTTCGCGACGGCGGGGGTTTTCGTTTCTCTCCCCGCGAACGTGCGTGTCTGCGCACCGACACGCCGACGGAACCGCACAAGAGTGCACTCTCGCGCCGTTCCGAGCGGGCTTACTGTCGTGTCGTGAGCCAGCTGTCGTTCTTCTCGGCCGAGTCGGTGCCGCCCGCGGTCACCGACTTGACCGGCGTGCTGGCTGCCCCCGGCCAGGTCGTCGTGGTCGGCACAGGTGCGCGGCTGTCCGTGGTCGTCGATCGGCCGTGGCGGGCGCAGGCACTGGCCGAGATGATCGACGAGGCCGGATTGGACGCCGAAATCACCCGCACCGACGAAGACACGCCTCTGGTGCGCACAGCGGTGGACCCGCGTCTGCGAATCATCGCCGACGAGTGGACCCGCGGGGCGGTCAAGACCGTACCGCGCAACTGGCTGCCAGGCCCCCGTGAACTGCGGGCCTGGGTGCTCGCGGCAGGCAGTCGGGAAGCCGACCGCTACCTGCTCGGCTTGGACCCCCGCGCGCCGGATACCCATTCACCGCTGGCGTCGGCCCTGATGAGAGTCGGAATCGCGCCGACTCTGATCGGGACCCGCGGAGCCCGCCCGGCGCTACGGATAAGCGGCCGTCGTCGGCTATCGCGGCTGGTAGAGAACGTGGGGGAACCACCCGCCGACGTGGAGGCGTTGTCGCAATGGCCCCACGTCTGAGGGGAGTCGACGGGGAAGTCGGTTTGCGCAGGTGCGGTCCGGGGTGTCATCTTGTCAATTGCTGACAGGGCCGCAGGGCGCCGATCGGCAGGAAGAAGTGGAGCAAAAGCGCAGTTGGCTGACGACGGTCGCACCGGCGGCAACGGAAACAAGAAAGTGCGGCGGCTCGTCATCGTCGAGTCGCCGACCAAAGCGCGCAAACTAGCGGGTTACCTCGGGTCGAACTACATCGTCGAGTCGTCCCGCGGCCACATCCGCGACCTGCCGAGAAACGCCGCAGACGTGCCGGCCAAGTACAAATCCGAGCCGTGGGCGCGGCTGGGCGTCAACGTCGAACACAATTTCGAGCCGCTGTACATCATCAGCCCGGACAAGAAGAGCACGGTCAGCGAGCTCAAGAGCAAGCTCAAAGACGTCGACGAGCTGTACCTGGCCACTGACGGCGACCGCGAGGGTGAGGCCATCGCCTGGCACCTGCTCGAGACCCTCAAGCCGCGCATCCCCGTGAAGCGGATGGTCTTCCACGAGATCACCGAACCGGCCATCCGCGCGGCCGCCGAGCATCCGCGGGATCTGGACAACGACCTGGTCGACGCGCAGGAGACCCGCCGCATCCTGGACCGGCTGTACGGCTACGAAGTCAGCCCGGTGCTGTGGAAGAAGGTCGCGCCCAAGCTTTCGGCGGGCCGCGTGCAGTCGGTGGCCACCCGGATCATCGTCCAGCGGGAACGCGACCGGATGGCGTTCCGCAGCGCCAGCTACTGGGACGTCGTCGCCGAGCTGGATGCCGGCGCCGAGGCCACCCCGCGCACATTCAGCGCCCGGCTGGTCAACGTCGACGACCGCCGCGTCGCCACCGGCCGTGACTTCGACTCGCTGGGTCAGCTGCGCAACGACGACGTGCTGGTGCTCGATGCCGAGCAGGCACAGTCGCTGGCGCGGGGGTTGCGTGGCGCGGAGCTGACGGTCTCGTCGGTCGAGCAGAAGCCCTATACGCGCAGGCCCTACGCGCCGTTCATGACGTCGACGCTGCAGCAGGAGGCCGCCCGCAAGCTGCGATTCAGCTCGGAGCGCACGATGAGCGTCGCCCAGCGGCTGTACGAGAACGGCTACATCACCTATATGCGTACCGACTCGACCACGCTGTCGCAGTCGGCCATCGACGCGGCGCGCCGCCAGGCCCGCGAACTGTACGGCGACGAGTACGTCCACCCCAGCCCGCGCCAATACAACCGCAAGGTCAAGAACGCGCAGGAGGCCCACGAGGCGATCCGGCCCGCCGGTGACTCGTTCGCCACCCCCGGTCAGCTGCACGGTGTGCTCGACAACGACGAGTTCCGGCTCTACGAGCTGATCTGGCAGCGCACGGTGGCCTCGCAGATGGCAGACGCGCGCGGCACCACGCTGAGCCTGCGCATCACCGGCGCGGCTGACGACGGCCGGCGCGTCGTCTTCACGGCCAGCGGCCGCACGATCACCTTCCCGGGCTTCCTGGCCGCCTACGTCGAGAGCATCGACGAACTGGCCGGCGGAGAGGCCGACGACGCGGAGAGCCGCCTGCCGCAGCTTGTGCAGGGCCAGCACGTCACCGCCAACGAGCTCACCGCCGACGGGCACACCACCAACCCGCCGCCGCGCTACACCGAGGCGTCGCTGATCAAGGCGCTCGAAGACCTCGGCATCGGCCGGCCGTCGACGTACTCGTCGATCATCAAGACCATCCAGGACCGCGGCTACGTCCAGAAGAAGGGCAGCGCGTTGGTGCCGTCGTGGGTGGCGTTCGCGGTGACGGGGCTTTTGGAGCAGCACTTCGGCCGGCTCGTCGACTACGACTTTACGGCCGCGATGGAAGACGAGCTCGACGAGATCGCCAACGGCCAAGAGCAGCGCACCACCTGGCTGAGCAACTTCTACTTCGGCGGCGAGCACGGAGTGCCGGAGTCGATTGCCCGCGCCGGCGGCCTGAAGAAGCTGGTCGGTGTCAATCTCGAGGGCATCGACGCACGAGAAGTCAACTCCATCAAGCTTTTTGACGACGAGCAGGGCCGCCCGATCTATGTGCGGGTGGGTAAGAATGGGCCCTATTTGGAGCGCATGGTCGAAGGCCCCGACGGGGAGCCGACACCGCAGCGAGCCAACCTGTCTGATGCGATCACACCCGACGAGCTGACGTTGGAGTTGGCCGAAAAGCTCTTCGCGACACCACAAGAGGGCCGCTCGCTGGGTGTGGACCCGCAGACCGGGCACGAGATCGTCGCCAAGGACGGCCGATACGGGCCATACGTCACCGAGGTGCTGCCATCCTCCGACGACGAAGACGACGATGGCGACGGCACCAATGCGAAGTCCCGCAAGAAGCCGACCGGCCCCAAGCCGCGTACCGCGTCGCTGCTGCGGTCGATGGATCTGGAGACGGTCACCCTGGAGGATGCGCTGAAGCTGCTGTCGCTGCCGCGGGTGGTGGGCGTCGACCCGTCGACCGGCGAGGAGATCACCGCGCAGAACGGCCGCTATGGGCCATACCTCAAGCGCGGCAACGACTCTCGCTCGCTGGCCTCTGAAGAGCAGCTGTTCACGATCACGCTCGACGAGGCGCTGAAGATCTATGCGGAGCCGAAACGCCGTGGGCGACAAGCAGCTTCGCTGCCGCCACTGCGTGAGCTCGGTAACGATCCCGCGACGGGCAAGCCGATGGTGATCAAGGACGGGCGGTTCGGCCCCTACGTGACCGACGGTGAGACGAACGCCAGCCTGCGCAAGGGCGACGACGTGTTGACGATCACCGACGAGCGCGCCGCCGAGCTGCTTGCCGAACGCCGCGCCCGCGGGCCGGTGAAGCGCAAGGCCACACGCAAGAGCGCCGCCAAGAAGGGCGCCCGCAAGTCGGCTGCTAAAAAGGCCTAGGCGCCTCCGCGCCAGACGCCGAAACGGTACTCCGCGCGGGCCTTTCTCGCACTTCGCCGCGGTAGTTACCGTCTCGGCGGTGAAGACCTACACCTTGGACGGCACGTTGAGCTTGACCGGGCGGGCCAGCTGTGTCGGCGCCGTGCGCCCGCGGAGTTCGACGATCTCACCGACGTCCCAGCACAACGCCTCGGAGTCCAAGGCTCCGCTCACCGCGATCGCAGACGCGAGCACGTGGCCCTCCTCGAGCTTGGCGAGCTCGGTGAGCCGAGCGGCTTCGTTGACCGGGTCGCCGATGACCGTGTACTCGAAGCGGGCCTGCGCGCCGATGTGCCCGGCGATCGCGCGGCCGGCGGACACCCCGATGCCGAATTCGTTGGCGCCCAACACTTTTATCAGTTCGTCGTGCAATGACCGCGCGGCGGCCAGCGCGGCTCCGTAGGCGTCCGGGTGCTCCAGCGGCGCGCCGAAGATCGCCAGCGCCGCATCGCCCTGGAACTTGTTGACGAAGCCGCCGTGGCGGTTGACCGTTTCGACGACGATGCGGAAGAACTCGTTGAGCAGGCCGACGACCTCGGCGGGCGGACGGGTCGCCGCCAGCTGCGTGGAGCCGACCAGATCGACGAACAACACTGCGACGTCACGCTCTTCGCCGCCGAGCTCGGGGCGGCTCTCCAAGGCGCGGCGGGCGACGTCCTCGCCGACGTAGCGGCCGAACAGATCGCGCAGTCGCTGCCGCTCCGACAGGTCGCGGACCATGTCGTTGAATCCGGCCTGCAACAGGCCGAGTTCGCTGGCGTCATAGATCTGGACGTGAGCGTTGTAGTTGCCGCGCTGCACCTCTCCGAGCGCCCAGCGCAACTGGCGCAGCGGGTCGGCGATGGACATCGCCGTGAGTACGGTGCCCGCCAGCCCGATCACCAGCGCGGCGACCGCGAGCAGGAGGATCGGCATGAACAGTTCGTCGGCGGACGCGTGCAGGATCGACAGCTTGGTCGCCACAATCGCGGCGATGATCGCGATAATCGGCACCGCGGTGGACAGCACCCACGTCAGCAGCGTCCGCAGGATCACGCCCGGAGCGTGAATCTGCTCCGGCACGCCCTGTCGCAGCGCCGCTACGGCGACCGGCCGCAGTACCCGCTCGGCTTGCAGGTAGCCGATGATCGACGTTGCCGTGGCGCCCAGCGCGGTGGCGACGGCCACCACCGGCGCGGAGTGGCTTGCGACCGGCCAGATTGCGATCATGAAGATCGTGCCGCCCAGGCACCAGTTGATCGCGCTTATGACCGACCGATAGAACGGCATTTTCAGCGCACGGGTACGTGCCTGCTCGGTGGCGACGGGATCGGCTTCGGACAACCGGCCGTCGCGGTCGCGACGTTGCCAGCGGAACACCGGCATGAGCAGCCGGAGGCTGATAAGTGATCCAAATGTGAAGGCCAGGAACAGAACTGCCGCGAACAACGCCAGATTCGCTTGCGGCAGATCCTGAATCACCACGCGGTCTTCGGGAGGCAGCCCGAATCGCAGGAATCCCAAGACAAACAGCGCGCCGATGATGTCGGCTTGAAGCATTCCCAAGGTGAACACCGGCCAGGGGGTACGGATCACCCACCGAGCGAATGCCCTGATCCGCCCGATTGTCCTGGCCGTTTTTCCCACGGAACTACCGTATCGGTCCCAGCAGGCAGGGAGTAGCGCTAGCTCGCCGGTCGTGTCGGCCCGTGTCACTAGGGTTGGCGGTGATGAGCGGCGTTTTTTCGCGGTTGGTGGGTCAGGGGCCCGTCGAGGCCGAGCTGATCGCCGCCGCGCGCGCGGCACGCGGTGATTCGGCTCACAGCGCGTCGAGCACCGGGACCATGACACACGCGTGGCTGATCACCGGGCCACCGG
The DNA here is from genome assembly GCF_059812855.1 of Mycobacterium sp. NGS35. NCBI lineage: Bacteria > Bacillati > Actinomycetota > Actinomycetes > Mycobacteriales > Mycobacteriaceae > Mycobacterium > Mycobacterium sp. NGS35. The sequence goes on along the minus strand of NZ_JCALDL010000006.1, from coordinate 133,694 downwards.
GTTCGGGCCGGTCAATCGCGGCGCTGTGCTTTGCTGCCGCGCTGCAGTGCACCGCGGACGGTGAACCCGGGTGCGGCCAGTGCAAGGCCTGTGTCACCACCATGGCCGGCACGCACGCCGACGTCCGCCGGATCGTGCCGGAAGGGCTTTCCATCGGCGTCGACGAGATGCGCTCGATCGTGCAGATCGCCTCCCGGCGGCCGAGCACCGGGCGCTGGCAGGTGGTCGTGATCGAAGACGCCGACCGGCTCACCGAAGGAGCGGCCAACGCGCTGCTGAAGGTGGTCGAGGAGCCGCCGCCGTCGACCGTCTTTCTGCTTTGCGCGCCGTCGGTCGATCCGGAGGACATCGCGATCACGCTGCGGTCGCGCTGCCGGCATGTGGCGCTGCTGACCCCGAGCGTCGACGCGATCGCACAGGTGCTCGTCGACACCGACGGGCTGCCCGTCGAAGAGGCGCGGTGGGCGGCTTCGGTGAGCGGCGGTCACGTGGGCCGCGCGCGGCGGTTGGCGACGGATCCGGCGGCACGTGAGCGGCGGGAACGGGCATTGGGGCTGGTGCGCGATGCGGTGAAGCCGTCGCGGGCCTTTGCGGCGGCTGAGGAGCTGGTTGCGACGGCCGAGGCCGAGGCGCGCGCACTGACCGCCGAGCGCGACGAGACCGAGGCCGAAGAGCTTCGAACAGCGCTCGGCGCAGGGGGGACCGGCAAGGGAACGGCCGCGACGCTGCGGGGCGCCACGGGCGCCATCAGAGATTTGGAGCGGCGGCAGAAGTCTCGGCAGACCCGCGCCTCCCGTGACGCCCTGGACCGCGCATTGATCGACCTCGCGAACTACTTCCGGGATGCGCTGTTGGTGGCAAGCGGCGCTGCGCAGGTGCGGGCGAATCACCCCGACATGGCCGAGCGGGTGCGAGCGTTGGCCGACCATGCGGCTCCGGAGCGGCTGCTGGTGTGCATCGAAGCGGTGCTGGCGTGTCGGGAGGCGTTGGCCACCAACGTCAAGCCGAAGTTCGCGGTTGACGGGATGGTCGCTGCGCTGGGGCAGGCGCTGCGCGACTGACTTGGGCCGGTCGCGGCCGCTGCCGTAGACTCGGGCCGCCCGTAAGGCACGCCACCTTAGCTCAGTCGGCAGAGCGGCTCACTCGTAATGAGCAGGTCAGGAGTTCGATTCTCCTAGGTGGCTCCACTTGTTTGGGCGAGCGTGCGTGTCTGTGCGGCGACACGCCGGTAACTCCGTACGTCAGCGCCCGCTCAGCCCCTCACGAAGGTGCGACGAATCCCACCGGCCCTGAGGAAATGCACATCGACGTCGCGGCGGTGTTGATACGCACATTGATCGCGTCTCCGGCGCCGGGAAGGCGGACGAACACTCGGTTGAGACCTGGATGAATTGGCACCTTTGTTTGCGGTCCTTCGGACAGCGACATCGTCATCGAGCCTTCAGTGTTGGCGAGGTAGTTGATCTCGACTGTCCAGTTTTCCGGCAGCAGTGGACCGTCGAGAGCCATCCGAACCGGCGCGTCGGTCTGCGCGAAATATCCGCACTGCGGGACTGGGCCGGGGGTGATGATCCGCACCCAGGTCACTCGGGCGCCGACGAGGCGTCCGGTCCGGTCGAGCATCCTCAATTGACTTGTGCTCGAGGAGAATTCAGGGCGCTGCTTCAGGAGTGCGAACATGTGGCTGGCCAGGTTTTCCGGCCATGCCACCCGCTGGAGGATGAACGGGTCGACTTCCTGGTCGAGCAGTGGCGCGTCAGATGCTTGTGCCAGAGTGCTTTTCGCGTTCTCGATATAGGGCTGGACGGGGTTGTCGCGCCAGCTGGTCATGAAGGTGGCGGTGGAGTAGAGGCTGGAGCCGACGAACGCGGCACCGATGCCCGCGACCGCTGTTGTGCGCGTGCGGGATACGTCGAGCCAGGTCGACGTCGCGCGGTTGGGCGCACAGAAAGCGACGGCTGCGCAAAGCACGATCACGACGACGAGATCGGGGAAATACCGTAGTGTTTGGGCGAGTTCGAGAGCGGTGAAACGGGATGACCGCATGAGGTAGATCGGGACTTGGCAGGCAACGGCGTACCCGGCGACGACGATCCAGACGGCGACTATGCGTTGCTTGCGGATCAGCGAGATTGCGAGGACCGCGGCAAGCGCTAGCCAGCCGATCGCCATGACGATTGTCGACGGTGTGGCCCATGGCGAGGCCGGTGCCCAGCGTGCCCACGACCACGGGCCGCCGACCAGGCCCGGCACGATCCCGTGAGTGATGGAGCGGCGCAGCAGATCCCACGTCATACGTAAGTCGGAACTCCAGCGCTGTTGGTCTACGACGACGAGGTAGAGCATTACCCACGCAGCGGTCAGCGCGAGACTGCCGATCCACAAGCGTTTGCCCCTTTGCCACACGGTGCGGACGGGCGTTCGGCCGCCGGTGACATGCACCAGGAGGGCAGTGACCGTGAAGGCGACGAACGGTATGACAGCCGCCTTCTCGAAGAAAAGCAGGCCGCCGAAGTAGGCGAGCAGCGCGGTGACGGCGTAGCGCTGATTGCCGGTCCGGACGAGGAGGATGGCGTCTGCGCACACCCATGCCATGGCCGCAAGCATCGGGAGGGAGTTGAGCGCGGCGGCCCACCACGCGAAGCCCGGGACGGCGAGAGGGCAGAACAGCGCGAACGTGAGCGGAACGAGTAGCACGGGGCGCCACCCGAGGGTGACGTGAAGGGCGCGTAGCAGGGCAAGGGAAGCGAGCAGTTGCAGCACGAAGAGGCTGATCGCCGGGCCGGTCCAGTTAAGTGGGGCCAGGCGAGTAATGACGCCGGCGAGGAGGAACGCCGCAGGCATGACGTGGCCGTCGTGGTCGTCGAACAGGTAGGACGGCGAGAGGATGTTCTGCGTGCCCGCGCGCCCGATGAGGATGAGGTCGTCCCAGTAGAAGTAGCCGCGGAAAGCGAGAACGGCCCGGACGATGAGCTGGCCCGTGATCAGGAGCCCGGCGACAACGGCGACCCAGGGAATGCGGGCCGTGGGGGCTGCCATGGGTCCTTTCATCGCCGGGGCATGCGGACTTCCTCGACTGTACGAGCCTGGTGCCACGGGTCTCGTTTGGTGATACGGGAGGGCAAGGGGGCCGCTTAGGCTGACGAAATGCAGGAGAATCCGCCGGGAGCAGGCTACGGGCCGTATCAGATACCTCCGCAAGCTGGAGGTGACACCGCGCCAAATATTTCGCCACCAGGTCCATACCCGCCGCCTCCGAAACGCACTTCTCGTCTCAGCCTCGTCTTAGCGGTCATCGCGCACTCCTAATCGGGCACAGCGCTAGTGATCTCCCTGGTTCGTAAACCGGAGGCGTCGTCGGCGCCGTCGCCTGCGCCGGCGCCGCCAGCGGTGCCTGCACAGCAAGTCTTCGTTGACGACGCTGATCGTGCGCTGTGTCAGGCGATAACTCCGTTGATGAATGGTGTGATTGAGCAGAATAGGCAATTCGCTAGATTGGCGCCAGGCTCGCCAGAGCAGGGTGCCGCCATACCTCAATACAAGAATTATATTGAGAATTGGGCCAAGCAGATCCAAGGTCTACTCAATGCGCATGCCGAACCACCGAGATATCTCACGAGGACGCTACAAGCATTTATCGATGACAAACTCCTGTATGTGGAAATGGTACAACCCGGATATGTTGATGCGTTCGATAGAGATACGTGGGCCCAATCGTCAATCGATATCGGTGGTCCGCTCGGGACTTGCAGGAATTTGGGAATAACTTGGAGATGATTGTTAAACCTGACGCACCCAAGTCCAGCGACTACTTTCGGCAGGTCCTTCGCCGAACTTTGGCGTGAATCAATTGCAGTACTGGTCAGAAGTGTCGGAATCACAATCGTTCGAAAGGGGCGCGCATCCAGTGCTGCAGCCGACGACGTAGAACGTGTCATGAATCGGCTCCCCTCCCTCGACCAAGGGCAAGAGGCTGCGCCAGGATGGTTGGTTGACCTCGATGTCTACACACTTTGTACTGCCACCGCGCCTGAGGCCATGCCCCACGGGTGTGGGAGGAGCCGCGGGAAGGCAGGACGGCCCGGACGGTGAGCTGAGCCGTGATCGTCGCCGTGCAATCAGACTTCCTCGACTGGACGAGTCGGAAGTCGCCGGGGTTGTTTGGTCGTGCGGGCCGCTTAAGCTAGCGAAATGCATGGAAACTCACCGGGAATGGGTTATGGGCCGCACCAGATGTCGCAGCAGTTTGGTGGGCATGTCACGCCGTCAGCGCCTATGTCTGCTGCAGCGCCTTATTCACCGCCGCCGAGGCGCACTTCTTGGCTGGGCGTTGTCTTGGGTGTAATCGCTGTAGCACTGGCCGCTGCGGCGTTAGTGGTATCGCTCGTACGCAAACCGGAGGTTTCATCGTCGCCGCCACCCGCGCCGCCGCCACCAGCGGCGCCTGCCCAGCAAGTCTTCGTTGCGGACGCCGACCGAGCGCTGTGCCAAGCGATTCAGCCACTGATGAGAGAAATAGGAGAACAGAATAACTCCTTTGCAAAACTTTCCCCCGGCTCTCCAGAACAGGGAGTTGCGATTCCCGGGTATAAGTCGTTCATCGAAAAGTGGGCTGATCGGGTTGAGGAAGCCCTTAACTCGAATGCGAATCCGCCGCGGTATTTAACGAGAACCCTGCAGGCGTATATCGATGACAAATTGCTGTACGTAGAGCTCGCCGAGCCTGGAAGGGTTGATCCGGGTGATCAGATCACTTGGAATCAAGCATCGATCGACGGCGGTGGTCCGCTAGGTACGTGTAGACGGCTAGGTATTACTTGGTAATGAAGGCCGTTAGTAGCAGCTCTCGACCGGCTAAACCGTCTTCTCACCCGAGTTAGGACCTTCGGCTTAGTGCCCCGGATCGGGGATGTTGAGGTCGGCCAAGAATCTGCGTTGGGTGCTGGTATCTCGGTTGAGAGCTCTCGGTGGCGCGTTGACGGTGATGCCTCCTAGCGAAGCAGTAGTTGTCTATGACGTTGGCTATGGCCGATCCGGTGCGCTCCTAAATGTTCCTAAATGTTGTACGTGACCGCCAGGGCGGTAGGTCCTTCAATCGCGGGACATGCAGATTTCTTCGACTGGACGAGTGGGAAGTCGCCGGGATTGTTTGGTAGTACGGCGCCGCATGTGGGCCGCTTAAGCTAGCGAAATGCATGGAAACTCACCGGAAATGGGCTATGGGCCGCACCAGATGTCGCAGCAGTTTGGTCGGTATGTCACGGCGTCAGCGCCTATGTCTGCTGCGCCTTACTCACCGCCGCCGAGGCGCACTTCTTGGCTAGGCGTTGTCTTGGGTGCAATCGCTGTAGCACTGGCCGCTGCGGCGTTAGTGGTATCGCTCGTACGCAAACCGGAAGTTTCATCGTCGCCCCCACCTGCGCCGCCGCCACCAGCGGCGCCTGCTCAGCAGCTCTTCGTTGCGGACGCCGACCGAGCACTGTGCCAAGCGATTCAGCCACTGATGAGAGAAGTTGGGGACCAGAACCGAGCGTTCGCCAAACTGGCGCCTGGCTCGCCAGAGCAGGGCTCCGCAATTGCAGGCTATCGCGCATTCATTGAAGATTGGACGAAGCGAACGCAAGTAGTGCTCAATTCACATGCGAATCCACCAAGGTATCTGACGCGAACGCTTCAGGCCTATATCGATGACAAGCTGCTGTATGTGAAGCTAGTGCAGCCAGGTCATGTCGACCCTTTTGATGAGCCCACCTGGACTCAGGCGTCAATCGACGCCGGAGGTCCACTTGGTACTTGCAGTGAATTAGGTATCACTTGGTCGTGAAGGCCGTTTGGTGATAGCTCCTGAGCGGCTGGACCGTATGCTGGTGAAATAGCCGCCGAAAGCGGGCATGGCACGGCGAGTTGCGACGCGATCAGAAGCTCGGCGACGACGGCAACCCGGGGATGCGGACGGACTGCTGTGGGTCCTTCCATCGCCGGGCAAGTAAGTCTCCTCGACTGTACGAGCCTCCTGCCGCCAGTCTCTGGTTCGTTTGGTGACACGGGCGGCCAAGGGCGCCGCTTAAGCTAACGGAATGCAGCAGAATCCGCCGGGCGCGGGCTACGGGCCTTACCAGATGCCTCCGCACGCTAGTACCCACAGCGCGCCATCTATTCCGCCACCGGGTCCATACCCGCCGCCTCTTAGGCGCACTTCTCGTCTCGGCCTCGTCTTAGGGGTAATCGCCGTACTGCTATCAGGCGCAGCGCTGGTGGTATCCGTAGTTCGGAAACCGGAGGCATCGTCGTCGCCGCCCCCTCCGCCGCCAGCGTCAGCGGCGCCTGCCCAGCAAGTCTTCGTTGACGACGCTGATCGTGCGCTGTGTCAGGCGATCGGCCCACTGATGAGAGAGGGTGATGACCGAACTAGGTCATTTGGCCAGCATCAACGAGGCTCGCCGGAGCAGGCTGCTGCGCTTCCCGATTTTCGCACCTTTACTGAACAATGGGCACGACGGATGCAAACCGAGTTGAACAAGTACTCCGAACCACCTCGGTATTTAACGCGCACGGTGCAGCGCTTCATAGACGACATGGTTTTGTATGTCGAACGCGACACCGTTAGTGACGAGGTCGGCGTGTGGACTTTTCGACTGTCGTCCAGTGACTACAGTGGTCCACAATTTAGGTGTGAAAAGTTAGGTGTTCCTTGGTAGCAGCAAATACTGTCTTTCTCTCCAATCAATTTCCAAGCGATATGCCGTCGCGCGAGTATTCGCGAACGATTGTGGGTCAATATTGGCCGCATGCCAAGGCGGCAGATTGGTACGACGTTGCGGACCGTCAATCGACTTTTGCTACACGAGTCGGACGATCCGCTGATGATGTCGAGCGTCATGCCAGGACATTGATCGAACACAATGACGGTCAGTGGGCGGAAGCTATGCATGTGACGTACCTTAGGACCAGCGATCTGCTAAGGGACTGCGCCTCGTACTACGAAGCTAGTTCGATACGCACGAAGTGCTGTGGTGATGCCCTAAGCACGTTGAAGAGATCGTTAGATACGGTTGATGCAAAAGCTCATTCTCAAATTGAAGAGATCCGTCGCTTCACGGCCGCCCTAGAGGCAGCAGTTCCTCCTGGCTCAAAGCACGATGAGATCGTCAAACGCTTGCATGAATTGCGAGACGAAGCTATCGATAAGGCTCTAGAAAACGCCAAGACCGATGCCCGCAATTCGTCAAATGCTGCAGCTCTACAGATTGAGTCTCAAACGGATCTATCGCCATCCGAGCATCCACCGCAGATGGAATCTTACGGTGAACAACCTGTCGGTACCGGTGAAAAACATCGCAATACCGGGGCGACGGGGCCCCGCCGGTATTCGGCTGTTTCTTCGGGGATACGGCAGGCACCGGCGACGTCAGGAATAGGGGAATACGAGCGGCCCGTAATTGGCGATCCGCGTGAAGGCGAAGGACAGATGTCGGCTGCCGCCGGATCCCAGGGAGAAGCTAGCAAACCAGCGAATTCACCGCACAATCCCCGAAATCCAGACGAAAGCCTTGCCGGCAACGGAGCTCCGGGCAATCAGGGAAAGAGCGGTGATCGGCGTGATACTCCCGAGCAACTGACCGGCATGGCCCCGAGGGGGGTCTGGTCACCAAGTAGTTCTCCGGGCCAATCCAGATCGACGGCTTCTACCGGAACACCTTCTTCGAGCGCATCACCTTTCGTGAGCCAAGTCTCGGGACCGCTGTTGGGTGCATCGCCACCAGCGCCCTCGACCGGAACTGTTCCAACTCCGGCTGCGGGCACTTCCGCGGGGCCGGCTCCCATATCCGGGAATCCCCAACCAACCGCCCCCACCTCTGACTTGTCACGTGGCCTAAGCCAGGCCCTCAACAGCAATGCCACACCGCCAGTCCCACCGGCGCAGCCGATGCTTCACCAACCCACCCCACCGCCCGTCGTCACCGACGCCGCCGCGGCAACCGCACCGCCGTCGAGCTCGGCCGCCCCGGCCGCCGCACCAGCCGCACCAGTGCAACCAGTCGCGCCAGCACCCCCGCAAGCCTCTGCCGCCCAAGCAGCACCTTTCATCGCCCCGCCTCCGATTCCGCCCGCCAGCCTGACCCCCTACGGCTCCGACGTCCCGCGCTCACCCACGCCGCCGCCTCCACCTCCGCCTCCGCCACCCTCTGCACCGACGATCACGACTTCCGGCCCCGGCACCCCCTTGCCGCCCGGCACGGCGACCGCGGCCGCCTCGAGTTCGTCGAGCGCCGGACCGGTATCGCCTGGTGTGCTCGCCACTTCCGGCGTCGCAGCTACCGGCAGCGGCGCGGCGATCGTCAGCTCCCAGACCAAGGACCCGTTGCTCGACCAAGCCGTCCGCCAGGCCTACGAACTGCTTCACGCTTCACGCCTGCACCCCGGCGTGCACTGGTGCGTCGCCGTCTTCAAGACCGGGTCCGGAACTGAAACGTTCGTCACCAGCAACGACGGCGCCGGCTACATCCCGCCTGGCGTGTACCTGCCTCGCAAACTCACGAACATATTCGCAGATCCATTGCTGGACAAAGAGTTTCAAGCCAAGTGGTTCGGCTGGGTCAACCCGTCCGCCACGATGGTCGCCTACGCCGCGCACCGCTTCGCGCAAGACCCTAACTATGACCTCTACGCACTCGCCGCCACCACCGATCCCGGCGGCTCGACCGTTCTACCTGCCCGACGCGCCGGCGTCCCGCACTACCAGGATTGCGACTCCACGCAATCGCCCTTCTCGCCTGACGAGCCGGTTCCGCCACTCGACCAATCCCGTATCCACCGCCTCGCCGTCATCGACCCGAACGCCTACCAGCAACTCGCCAACCACACCAATGAGGCGCGTCGCCAAGCCTGGGACGCCACCGCCGAAGCCGTCGGCGTAGCGATGGCCGGCGCCGAACCGCTGTTCATCCAGGTCGCCCCAGTGATCCGCGAAATCTTCGGCGCCCTCGCCGGCGGCACCGATGTGACCGACGCGCAATGGACCGCCCTGAATCACGTTCAGCGCGACCGCAAGTCGCTGTGGATGCGGCCCGGCTACCTCGATACGGAACCTTCCGCCACATCGGGCGCGACGGAGCTCTACCGCGCCCACCACAACATCGACCGCGCTGTCGAGGCCCTGTCGTTGTGGCGCCAAGAATTGCCTGACTACGCCGACATCGTCTATGCCGCAAGGCAAGTCACCAAGGAGGCTCAGCTGTGGACAACCGCAACATCAAGGTAGATCCCGAAGAAACCCTCAAAGAGATCCGGCACATCGCTGACACAGTGAAGAGTGTCGCGAAACCCGGCCCTGTCCCGGTGGCCTCCGGAGACACGCCGATCGACCTCGCGCTCGCCAAGGTCGCCGAAGCCCAGAAGCGCCAAGCCGACGCCTGGGCCGCGGCTGTCTCGGCCACCGTCCCCGAGCAGCGCGCCGAGTCCGAGACCGCTGTGAACATGCTGAAGGCCACTGAGCAGGAGAATGCCTACTCGATCGCTCGCGTCTACCCCGAGTCCGGTGGCACAGACGTCCGAGATGCCTAACCGGCCATCGGTATGGTGAACCGGTGCGCGCACTGGTCACCGGGGCTGCCGGTTTCATCGGATCGACGCTCGTCGATCGGCTACTTGCCGACGGACACGACGTCGTCGGGTTAGACAATCTGAGCTCGGGTCGCGTCAGCAACCTGGAGTCGGCCAAACAGAACCCAAACTTCACATTCGTCGAGGACGACATCGTCACCGCTGACCTCGACAGCTTGCTGTCCAGCCACCAGCCCGAGGTCGTGTTCCACCTGGCCGCCCAGATCGACGTCCGCCGCTCCGTGGCGGACCCTCAGCACGACGCCGAGGTAAATGTCATCGGCACCATCCGCCTCGCCGAAGCCGCTCGTAAAGCGAAGGCGCGCAAGGTCGTCCACACATCGTCGGGTGGTTCCATCTACGGCACACCCACCAAGTACCCCACCAACGAGTCGGTCCACACCGACCCGGCCTCGCCGTACGCCGCCGGCAAAGTCGCCGGCGAAATCTATCTCAACACGTTCCGCCACCTGTACGGCCTTGACTGCTCGCACATCGCGCCCGCAAACGTCTACGGGCCGCGTCAAGACCCGCACGGCGAAGCCGGAGTGGTCGCGATTTTCGCCCAGGCCCTGCTCTCCGGTAAGCCGACGAGGGTGTTCGGCGACGGCTCCAACACTCGCGACTACGTGTACGTCGACGACGTCGTGGAAGCGTTCGTCAAGGCGTCCGGCTCCAAGGGCGGTGGCCAGCGCTTCAACATCGGCACCGGCGTGGAAACCTCTGACCGCCAATTGCATTCATTGGTGGCGGCGGCGGTCGGTGCGCCCGACGAACCCGAATTCGCCCCGCCACGGCTCGGCGACCTCAAGCGGTCCTGCCTAGACGTGCGGCTCGCCGAGATGGTGTTGGGCTGGCGTCCCACCGTCAAGATCGACGAGGGTGTCCGCCGCACGGTCGAGTACTTCCGCCACCAGCCGACCGCTTGAACGCGAGCTACGACGCGTCCGGCGGCCGCTGTGCGCTCGACAACGCGATGGCCCGCGCCAGCCGCGTGTAGCGCAGCTCGACGTCACGAAAGTGCAGGTAGGTGGTCAACGACGTGAACGCGAAGGCAACGACGAGCGCGTACAGCATCAAGTCGGTACCGCGGCCGACGCCAAGCCAGTGCGCCAGCACGGTCGTGTCGTTGGGCCGCAGCACCGCATAGATGCCCGCGACGACGAACGCCACGTAACCCACCTTCACCCACGCCCGCGCTTGCACCGACCCGCGTGCGCGCAGCAAGAACACCAGCAGCGAGATCACCGCCGCGATCACCAGTACCTGAATCCAGTTCATCGGCGCCTCTTTCCGCCAAGAAGTCCGTCGAAGACGATGTTGATGCCGTTCAACAGGGGCTGACCCTTCGACTTCGAATAATCGGTGTACAGAATTTCGACCGGCTCTTCGGTTACGCGCCAATGGTTTTCGTCGATCAGCGCCATGATCTCGCTGGCGTGCCCCATGCCGCTCATGGTGATGTCCAAACCTTCGGCCACCTTCCGGTTGAAGACTCGCAGCCCGTTGTGGGTGTCGGTGAGCTTGAGCCGTCGGCCGCGCGGACTCAGCCGCACCGCGGTGCGTAACACGACGCGCTTGAGAAACGGCACGTCACTGCGCACTCCGTGATCAGCGAAGCGGGTGCCGATGACGATGTCGACGTTCTCGGCGGCCAGCTTGTCGATCATCCGCAGCACATCCTTGACGCGGTGCTGGCCGTCGGCGTCGAACGTGACGAACACCTCGGCCCCGGGCTGCCGACGCGCGTACTCGACGCCGGTCTGGATCGCCGCGCCCTGGCCGAGATTCACCGGGTGCCGCACAAGATGGGCCCCGGCCCGCAGCGCCAGCTGGCCGGTGTCGTCGCTGCTGCCGTCGTCCACGCAGACGACATGGTCGAAGACCGCGCGCACATCGGCGATCACTTCGCCGATGACGGCGGCTTCGTTGTACGCGGGGACGATGATCCAAACGTCCGGGTAGCCACTGTCGATGCCCACAAAATACACGTCAGAGCGTTGGCGGCAGCGGTGCCGGGCCGGTGGAAGGCACCATGCGCAGCGCCGCCAGATGCACCGCCATTCCCACCACCGGCCCGCACAGCAACGCGACCACCGTGCGCGTCTGCAGCTCCAGCGGCAGCAACAGCAGCAGCGTCGACGCCACCGTCGCGCCGATCCAGCCCAGCGAGTACGCCCGGTGAAGCGCCGCCGCCACCGCCGCCGCGCCCGTCAGCGTCAGCAATGCAATCGACACCGCACCCGCCGTCAGCCAGGCCAGCAGAGCGCCGTCGGCGTCGTATTCCGCGCCGAACCCCGCGCGCAGCAGCCACGGCCCGGCCAGCCCGGCCGCCGCCACACCGACCGATCCGATCGCAAGCACCACCACCGCTGGGCCGGCGAGTGCGCGCAACCGGTCGGTGTGCCGATCGACGAAGTGAGCGATGAGATTGCCCTGCATCGCCGTCAGCGGCACCAACAACGGCGCCCGCGTCAGCGTCACCGCAAGGATCACCACGCCGCCGGTCGCGCCCAACTCTTCCGATGTCGCCTTCAGCAGCACGGGAAAACCCATGACCAGGATGGCGCTGGCGCCGGCTGCGGCAATAGCGTGTGCGGCCCCGCGCAGAAACGTCGCGGTGTCGCCGTAGGCGGCCAGCGCGCCAGCAGCACGAGTCGACGGCGACGCCACCAGCATCACCAGCCACGCCACCGCCCCGCATACTGTCGCCCACAGGTAGCCCACCAGTCCCCAGCTGAGGACAAATGTCAACGCCGCCAGCACAACTCGCATCGATGCGTCGGTCACCATCAGCGCGCCGTACTGGGTCCAGTGACCAGCGCCGGCCAGCATGCCCAGCAGCGTCGCGTGCAGACAGAACCCCGCCAGACCGACGCTCAACAGCACCACACTGAGCAGCCGTTCCGAGGCGAACACATGGGCGGCCCACAGCGGCGCGGTCATCGCGATCACCAGCCCGGCCACCACACCGAGCACCGCCGCGACGCGCAGCGGATGCGTCTGCGGACCCGGCGACATCACCGTGTAGCGGGCCGATCTCACCTCGCGTGTCGCTTCCTGCAGCAAGCCGTTGGCCGCGCCAGTGACAAGCCCGAAGGCACCCCAGAACACCCCGAACACCGAAAACCCGGACGGGTCAAGGTCTCTCGCGGCCAGGTACAGCACCAGATATCCGCACAGCGCCGTCACCGCCGTGGCCACGCCCACCCGCGCGACGCTGCCCCGGGTGATCGGCCCCGTCGGTGTGCCTGCGTCGGTCACGCGGCGGCCCGTCGTCGTCGGACACGGAATGCGGCGTAGCCGACGACGGCCACCACGACCGCGCCGATCACATACCACTTGTAGCGTTCGAAGCCGGCATAGATTTCGCTGATGTTCTCGCCGGCGAAGAAGCCGAGCAGCGCCCACATGCACACCCACAGCACTGCCCCAATGGCATTGAATCCCAAGAACTTCAACCAGTGCATCCCGGCGGTGCCGGCCAAGATGCCGTTCACCTGGCGCAGCCCTTCGACGAACCGGGCGACGACGACGATCTTTCCGCCGTGCCGGTCGAAGTAGGCTTCGGCGCGGTCCAGCCGCTCAGGGGTAAGGAACACCAAGCGGCCGAACCGCTCGACAAGTGGCCGGCCTCCGAAGTGGCCGAGCGCGAAGCCGATGTTGTCACCGACAATCGCACCGAGCACCGCGACCAAGATCACCAGCGCGATGTTCATGTGGCCGCTGCCGGCGAAGATGGCCGCCGCGATCAGGATGGCCTCGCCCGGCACCGGCACACCGAAGTCCTCGAGCAACACGAACCCGCCGAGCGCCAGGTAGCCGTAGTGCTCCAGCAGCGGCTGCACATCACCGAACACCCCCGGCAGCTGGCCCTGGCTCATCTGCGCTCCATCCGCTGGTCAGTCCCTCTCCTCAGCCACAGTGACCATACGGCCCGTGGCCGAGCCTTCTCGGCATGAGAGACTGGATTCGGAGGGGAGTATTCCTTCGCCGCGGTGTCGTCATCACGTCGACCAATGATTGGACGACCGGCCCCGTGGGCCGCGGCAGCGGCGGAAGAGACCTCCGGTGAATTCGCGACGACCGCGACGACCGGAGGATTCCATGAACGTCAGTCAGCTCGAGTGGGCCATCACCTTGGCAGTGACGGTGGCCGTGTTGTTGTTCGACGTCGTCTACGTTGCGCGCCGACCGCACGAGCCCAGCACGCTCGAGTGCAGCATCTATCTGGCCATCTACATCGGGCTGGCTGTCGCGTTCGGCGGCTTCGTCTGGGCGGTGCACGGCGGCCAGTTCGGGGTCGAGTTCTTCGCGGGGTGGCTCACCGAGTACAGCCTGTCCGTCGACAACCTGTTCTTGTTCTTGCTCATCATGGCCAGCTTCAACGTGCCCAAGAAGAACCAGCAGGAAGCGCTGCTGGTCGGCATCGTGCTTGCGCTGGTGTTCCGTGGCGTGTTCATCGCGCTCGGCGCGGTCGCCATCGAAAAGTTCTCGTGGATCTTCTACCTGTTCGGCGCCTTCCTCATCTACACCGGCTTCCACCTTGCCCAGAACAAGGACCGCGACGACGACGCCGACAACTTCGTCGTCCGGTTCGCCAAGACGCACTTCAGCATCACCGACCGCTGGGAAGGCCTGAAGCTCTACGTCAAAGAGGGCGACAAACGCCTGATGACCCCGATGTTCTTGGTCATCGTGGCGCTCGGCACCACCGACATCATGTTCGCGCTGGACTCGATTCCGGCGATCTACGGCCTGACCCGGGAGCCGTATCTGGTGTTCACCGCGAACGTGTTCGCGTTGATGGGCCTGCGACAGCTGTACTTCTTGCTCGGAGACATGCTGAACCGGCTGGTGTACCTGTCGGCGGGGCTTGCGGTGATCCTGACGTTCATCGGCGTGAAGCTGCTGCTGCATGCGTTGCACGAGAACGCCGTCCCGTTCCTCAACAACGGCGAACCCTTCGACGTGCCGGAGATTCCGACGTTGTTCAGCCTCGGGTTCATCGTCGTGACCCTGACGGTCACGACTGTCGCGAGCTTGATGAAAACCCGCCGGGTGAACGCCGAGCAGGGCGACGACGAGGCGGCCGACGAAGTCGCCTAGCCGGGGTCACCAGTTCTGGTAGCCGCCCTCAGGGCCGAGCATGCGCTCCAACCGGGTCCGGTTGATCTTGGCCAACTCGTTGCGCACCACTTTGCGCTCGGTCTCTATCTCGTGGTGCAGCCGCTCGTTGATCACGGCCAGGACGCCCTCTGCGTCGGTGCCGTCGACGAACATCACGAAGCCAAACCCGAACCGGTCCGCGTAACGGTGTGCCGCATCGTCGAGCGCGGCCATCACCTCGGGCCGCGGGTCCCAGACCGAACACTGCTCGGCATGCGACTTGGCGCTCCGCGGCCGTCGGCCGATGTGCGGATAGGCCTGCAGAATCATGTCCACCGACTGCTCGGAGAGCGCGAAGAGCAAAGCGTCGGCGCGGCGGAACAATTCGTCGCGGCTGCGGTAGGGGCGACCGTCGGCGAGGTCGCGCGCCAACACCACGCTGCCGCAGCACTCGTACAGCGCGTGCACGGCTTTCTGCGTGGGCAGTTCGTTGAACGCCTCGAGGCCGATTCCCTGATGCAACAACATCTTTGAATCCCTTCACCGGCGGCTGTCACCGCCAATGATCGGCTCCGGCGAAGGCCGCTCGCCACGAGAAACCGCGAGAATTGACTTGCGTGTAACACGCTTTAACGCGGCGGTTGCAGCAGCGCCGGCGAACGGGAAGATCAGTGCCCGTCGGTGCGGAACCGCTCCAGCGACCGCTGCACTTCGGCTTCGGCTTCCTCGCGCCCCACCCAGTCGGCCGCCTTGACGTACTTGCCCGGCTCCAGATCCTTGTAGTGGACGAAGAAGTGCTTGATCGCCTCGAGTTCGTAGGACGGCACGTCGCCGATGTCCTTGATGTGGTCCCAGCGGCCGTCACCGGCCGGCACGCACAACACCTTGTCGTCGCCGCCGGCCTCGTCGGTCATCCGGAACATCCCCACGGGCCTCGCCTCGACGATCACGCCGGGAAACACCGACTGCGGCAGCAACACCAGCGCGTCCAGCGGATCGCCGTCCTCGCCCAGCGTGTCCTCGATGAAGCCGTAGTCCGTCGGATAAGCCATCGACGTGTAGAGGTAGCGGTCGAGGCGCACCCGCCCTGTCTCGTGGTCCACCTCGTATTTGTTGCGCTGACCCTTCGGGATCTCGATGGTCACATCGAATTCCACGCGCGGGGCTCCCTTCGTTTCGGACGTCGGGGGATAACCATAGCCAAGGGCTACTCTGCACTACATGCGTCCGGCGCGGTGGTCCCGTAGTAGAAGGGGCCTCCATCTGCTGATTGCCGCGGCCGTGCTGGTGACGGTGGTGGTGGTGGTCGCCGTGGCTGCGGTCCTGGGCACCGGCGGATCCAGCCGCAGCGCGACGGCGGTGGCGGCCACCCCACCCGCCGTGACCGCCAACCCGGCGGTGCAGCCGGTGTCAGACGTAGCGCCCATGCCCACGCCGGCCGGCTTGGCTGCCGCGTTGAAGCAGCCGCTGGCCAACCCCGACCTCGGTACGTTCACCGGTCGCGTCACCGACGCGCAGACCGGCACCGAGCTGTGGCAGCAGAGTGCGACCACACCGATGATCCCGGCCTCCACGAACAAGCTGCTGACCGCCGGAGCCGCGTTGTTGGCCCTCGACCGCGAGGCGCGCCAAACCACGGCCGTGGTTGCACCCGACCAGACCCGCGAGCCCGGCCTCGTGGTGCTCGTCGGCGGCGGCGACCCGACGCTGTCGTCGGCACCGCCCGGCCAGGAAACCTTGTACCGCAACGCTGCTCGCATCTCCGACTTGGCCGCGCAGGTGCGGGCCAGCGGGATCAAGGTGAGCGCGATCCAGGTAGACACCAGCGCGTTCAGCGGGCCCTCGCTTGCTCCCGGCTGGGACCCCGCCGACATCCTGGGCGGCGACGTCGCTCCCATCGAGGCCGTGATGGTCGACGGTGGGCGCACCCAGCCGCTGACCCCGGAATCCGTGCGGTCCTTCACCCCGGCGCTCGATGCCGGCCGGGCGCTGGCGCTCGCGCTGAACGTCGACCCGCAGGCCGTCACGTTGGCCACGGTTCCGGCGCGCGACGCCCGGCAGATCGCCGCCGTACAGTCGGCTCCTCTGATGGACCGGCTCAACGAGATGATGAACCATTCCGACAACGTGATGGCCGAGTGCATCGCCCGGGAGGTCGCGGTCGCGACGGGTCGGCCGGCCAGCTTCGCCGGCGCGGTGGAGGCCGTCACCAGCCGGCTCGCATCGGCCGGTGTCGACCTGACCGGAGCCAGGCTCATGGACGGCAGCGGGCTCTCGGCCGACGACCGTCTCACCGCCAAAACCCTCGACGACGTGATCGGCACTGCCGCCGGCCCCCTGCAGCCCGGCATGCGCCCGCTGCTGGACGTGCTGCCCATCGCCGGCGGCAGCGGCACACTGTCCAACCGCTACATCGACGACCAGACCGCCGACGCAGCCGGCTGGCTGCGCGCCAAGACCGGTTCGCTGACCGGAACCAACACGCTCGCCGGCATCGTCACCGATCTCAGCGGCCGGGTACTGACATTTGCGTTGATGTCCAACAACGCCGGCCCGACCGGGCGCATTGCCATCGACGCGGTGGCGGCGACGCTACGCAGCTGCGGATGCGGATCGTGACGTCCACCCGGCCGGACAACAAGTTGACCGTCGGCCGCGTCGTCGACTGGGACTTCGCGGCCACCACCGGGGCATGGCTGGCTCGGCCTGGCCCGCCCGCGAGCGGCTACACGCAGCGTCAGATCGTCGACGAGCTGGCCGAGTCGTCGCGGCGTGCCGAGGTGCCGGTGCGCGATGTCACCGGCTTGGCACCCGACGGCGACGTGCCCGACGCGCTGATCGTCGACCGGCCGCACTGGGTCCGGCTGGCGGCGGGGTCGATGCGGGTGATGACGGGCGGCACCGACAAGCCCAGCGGGCTGTTGCGTGGGCGGATCACCGGCGCGCAGACCGGCGCGGTGCTGGCGTTCGTCGCCTCAGGGATTCTCGGCCAGTACGACCCCTTTGCGGACGAACCTGTTGGAGGAAGCGAAACTGGCGGCGCCCAGAGCGGCAAGCTGCTGCTGATCTACCCGAACATCATCGCCGTCGAGCGCCAATTGCGGGTAGTGCCAAGCGATTT
Organism: Mycobacterium sp. NGS35; assembly: GCF_059812855.1. Taxonomy (NCBI): domain Bacteria; kingdom Bacillati; phylum Actinomycetota; class Actinomycetes; order Mycobacteriales; family Mycobacteriaceae; genus Mycobacterium; species Mycobacterium sp. NGS35. Next base: position 115,861 of record NZ_JCALDL010000006.1, on the reverse strand, counting down.
CAGGCTATGGGTGTGCCTGCACGAGGTGACGCATCGGGTGCAGTTCACCGCAAACCCGTGGCTGGCCGACTACATGTCCTCAGCGCTGTCGCTGATCACCGAGGAGGCCGGCGACGACTTGAGCGCCCTACTGGGGCGGCTCGCCGATTACGTGCGTGGCCGTCGCGCCGGCACACCGGCCGAGCCGAACTCCGACGGCATCATCGGGGTGCTACGAGCGTTGCAGTCGGAGCCCCAGCGCCGCGCACTGGACCAACTGCTGGTGCTCGGCACGCTTCTCGAAGGCCACGCCGACCATGTGATGGACGCGGTCGGTCCGGCGGTGGTTCCGTCGGTGGCGACGATCCGGTCCCGCTTCGACGAACGCCGCCGGCGCCGCCAGCCGCCGCTGCAGCGGCTGATCCGGGCGCTTCTGGGCTTCGACGCGAAGATCAGTCAGTACACCCGCGGTAAGGCGTTCGTCGACGCGGTGGTGTCTCGGGTCGGCATGGAACGGTTCAACGCGATCTGGTCGGGACCGGACACCTTGCCGCTGCCCGACGAGATCGACGAGCCACAGCGATGGATCGATCGGGTGCTGTAGCCGCGCTGCGCAACGCGGTAGTGGGTTTCGTGAAACGTTATCCGCTCGATGAAACCCGTTGGTGCGTAGGTCTTTCCGGCGGACCTGACTCGCTGGCGCTGACAGCCGTGGCGGCGAGGCTGCGCCCCACGACGGCCCTGATCGTCGACCACGGTTTGCAGGAGGACTCTGCCGCGGTGGCCGACACGGCCAAGATTCAGGCCCTGGAGTTGGGCTGTGCGCACGCGCAGGTGCTGACGGTTGTGGTGGGACGGCGCGGCGGACCGGAAGGCGCGGCCCGCGCGGCGCGCTACGCGGCTCTGCAGGAAGCCAGCCAGGGGGCGCCGGTATTGCTCGGCCACACATTGGACGACCAGGCCGAGACGGTGTTGCTGGGACTCGGCCGCGGCTCGGGGGCGCGATCGCTGGCCGGCATGCGGCCGTATCAACCGCCGTGGGGCCGGCCGCTGCTGGGCCTGCGTCGGTCTGTCACCCATACCGCGTGCGACGAACTCGGGCTGCGGCCGTGGCACGATCCGCACAACACTGACCGGTCCTACACCCGCACGCGGCTGCGTCTCGACGTATTGCCGCTGCTTGAGCAGGTGCTCGGCGGCGGGGTCGCTGAGGCGCTGGCTCGCACTGCGGCGGCGCTGCGCGAAGACTGCGACCTGCTCGACGATCTGGCCGACGCCGAAGTCGAGGCGCTTTCGACTGAGCAGGGGCTGGATGTCAGGCGGCTGATCTGTCTTCCGGATGCATTGCGGCGCAGGGTGATTCGCGGATGGCTGTTGGCCAGAGGGGCCACCGACCTCACAGACAGTCAGATCCGGCGGGTCGACGAACTCGTGGTGAATTGGCGGGGGCAGGGTGGCGTGGCCGTCGGTTCAGCACTGCGCGGTCAGCGCCTGGTGGCGGCGCGCCGCGACGGCCGGCTGCGGCTACACCGCGAACCCGTGTGACGGACTGCGGTGGTCGCCGCGAGGCGGGCATGGCACCCTGATGGCGTGGCAGCGCAAGCGGCAGCCGACATGTATCCGGGCGACATCAAGTCGGTGTTGCTCACCGAAACTCAGATTCATACCCGCACGGCCGAGTTGGGTGCTGCCATCGCGGAGCGCTATCGGGGCCTGATCGGCGAGGGCGGTGACGATCTGCTGCTGGTGACCGTGCTCAAAGGCGCGGTCATGTTCGTCACCGACCTCGCGCGGGCAATCCCGCTGCCCACGCAGCTGGAATTCATGGCCGTCAGTTCGTACGGCTCGGCGACGTCGTCGTCGGGGGTGGTCCGCATTCTCAAGGACCTCGACCGCGACATCCAGGACCGCGACGTGCTGATCGTCGAGGACATCGTGGACTCCGGGCTGACGCTGTCGTGGCTGCTGCGCAACCTCGCTGCCCGGCATCCGCGCTCCCTGAGTGTGTGCACCCTGCTGCGCAAGCCAGATGCGGTGCGCTCGGACGTGCAGATCGACTTCGTCGGCTTCGACATCCCCAACGAGTTCGTCGTCGGCTACGGGCTGGACTACGCCGAGCGCTACCGCGACCTGCCGTACATCGGGACGCTGGACCCCCGCGTCTACGAGCTCTAGCCGCGCTGGGTCAGATCAGCTGCCAGATCACCGTCACCGAGAAGCTGACGGTCTGCTGGCCCGGTTCTAATGCCACGGGTTCGGCCATGGCGCGCGGCATCGGCGTGGGTGTCGGCGGCGTGGCCCCGCTCGTCTCCGAGATCGAGATCACGTTGCCCAGCTTCACTCCCGACAGCTGCGCGTACTGCTCGGCGCGTGCCTTCGCGTCGTTGAACGCCCGCGCCCGGGCGTCCTTCACCAGCTGGGAGTCGTCGTCGATCGAATAGTTGACCCCGTTGATCCGGGTCGCGTCCCCTCCGGTGCTGACGATCAGCGCCAGCGTTTGCGACGCCGTCGCGGTGTCGCGGATCTTCACCTGGATCGAGTTGCCGGCCCGGTATCCCGTGATCACCGACGGATCAGGCCCGTATTGCGGTTGCAGGTTGACCGAAGTGGTGGCGATGTCCTTGCGGTCCACCTTCGCGTTGTTCACCAGCGCGTCGACGACGGCGCGGGTGCGGTCGCTGGTCTGGTTCAAGGCCGCGGTGACGTCCGGTGCGGTGGCCTCGATCGACGCGTTCACGGTCAGCGTGTCCGGCGTCCCTTGCACCTTTCCGGCGCCGACGACGGTGACCTGCCTGCTGTTCGGGCTGGCGCCGGGCGGCGAATCGCCGGCATCGCTGTCGCACGCCGAGATCCCGGCCATCGCGAGCGCGGCGGCCAGCGCCACTATCCCGTTGCGCAGCAGTATCTTTGCGGTCATCGGCATAGCTGGCACCTTACGGTCCGACCCGTTACGGAGTGACCAGAATCTTGCAATGCTCGTTCGGGGATGCCAGCTCGTCGAACGCCGAAGCCACGTCGTCGAGACCCACGAAGCCTGTGATCAGCGGCGCGACGTCGATGTCGCCTTCGGCTATCGCGCGGAGCGTGGCGCCGAATTCGTCGGGCGTCTGTCCGAACACGAACTGCACGCTGAGTTCCTTCATCGACGCGAAGGCCGGCCGGATAGGGTCGGGCTGCATGCACATGCCAATCGACACCACGCGGCTGTTCATCGGCGCCATGCGCAGCACCTCGTCGAGGATGCCCGGCATGCCGACGGCTTCGAAGATCACCGCGGGTGTCACCACGTCGTACGGCGATTCCTGCGCGGGGTCGACGGTGAAGTGCGCGCCCATGGTTTCGGCCAATTCCCGGCGTCTGGGCGAGAAGTCCGCTGCCGTGATGTGCCCAACGCCGCGGTGTTTCAGCGCGGCGACGACGGCCACGCCCACGGGTCCGCAGCCCACCACAAGAGCAGCTTCACCGGGCTGCACGCCGGACTTGTTCACCGCATGCAAACCGACGGACAGTGGCTCGGTGAGCGCGGCGTGGCGGGGATCGAGGCCATTGGGCACCGGCAACAGGAGCGCCGCCGACAGCAGCATGCGTTCGGCGTATCCGCCGATGACCGAGTTGCTGAACACTATCGGCTCGATTCTGTTGGGCGACAGCAGAACAGGCAGCGACGTGACGACCGTGCCAACGGGCGGCGCCTGCGTCTGCGGTCCGGCCTCGAGCACTTCGGCCGAGAATTCGTGGCCCATGTAGACGTCGCGGGACAGGTCGACGTTGCCCTCCACCGGCAGGCCACGCACTTGGCCGGCGAGGCCCAGCAGCTCGCGGCCGTGCTTGGCGAAGTGCAAGTCAGACCCGCATATTCCGCACGCCACAACGTCGACCAGCACTTGGCCCGGACCCGGAACCGGATCGGCGACGTCGTCGCGGCACACCATCGTGCCGTCGTGCAGTACAGCGGCGCGCATCAGGTCTTCTAATTTTCCATTTCGCCGGCGTGTTCGCCGATCGCCTTGGCGATCGCCTCGCCTGCGCGGCCGAACAGCTTGTCGCGCATGCCTTTGGCCCACTCGTGCGATGCGCGCGGCGCTTCGAGCTGACCTTTGAAGTGCGGAATGACCTTGCGTGCGAACAGCTCATAGCAGTGGTGAGTCGCCTGCGGTGACGCCCAGTCGTGGCCGAGCATCAAGAACGTGCCGAATCCCCCCGAGCGGTCCAGCAGATCCTCGATGTAGGCGATCGCGTCGTGGGGTGTGCCGATGCAGCCGCTGCCCTTGGCCGCGTACTCCTCGACGAACTCGCGCGAGCTGCGCGCGCCCTCGACGCTTTCGGCCAGCGGCACGAATCCGGCGGCACCGAAGTAGTTGACGAAGTCTTCGAGTCCGTATGTGCAGTCGTCCAGAGCCTGCTCGCGGGTGTCGGCCAGATGCATGATGCCCAGTACCCGCCAGCCGCGCCGGTCGGGCTCGGCACGGCCGGCCTTCTCGGCTTGATCGGCCACCAAGGCCCAGGCGTCCTCGATGGCCGCGTAGCCGCCCGGCACCGACATCGACAGTGACAGCAGTGATGTGCCGAGCTGACCCGCCAGCCGCGGCCCTGAGGGGGAAATCATTGCGGCGGTGGAGATCTCGGGATACGGCCAGGTGTACGGCCGGATGTGCAGCTGGGCGTCGCGCAGGGTGAACCAGTCGGAGTGCCTGTCGACCCGCTCGCCGGGTGCAGCCCGGAACAGGGCGAGGATGGCCTCGAGCGACTCTTGCATCATCCGACGCTGTTCCACCGGGTCGATGCCCATCATGTAGGCATCCGACGGCAGCGCGCCCGGCCCGGTGCCGAAAATCGTTCTGCCGCGGGTCAAATGGTCTAGCAGGACCCACCGGTCGGCCACCATCAGCGGGTGGTGGTAGGGCAGCGAGACCACGCCGGTTCCGAGTTTGATGTGCTTGGTGCGTTCGGCGGCGGCGGCGATGAAAACCTCCGGGCAGGAGATGAGTTCGTATCCGCCCGAATGGTGCTCGCCGAACCAGACCTCGTCGAAGCCCAGCCGATCCAGCGCCACCACCCGTTCCATGTCGTATTCCAGTGCGACGGTTGGTGATTGGCCGATAGGATGGAACGGCGTGATGAACACACCGAAGTTGAGCGGGCCCTGCATCACAACTCCAATCCGGACAAGAACTTCAGCAGCGCGTCGTTGATTTCGGCCGGCCGCTCCTGCTGTATCCAGTGACCCGCGCCATCGAGCACGATCTCTTGGTAGTCGCCGGTCACGACCTCACGCGCGCGGTCGGACCGGGTGAAGAAGCGGACAGGATCCTTTGCGCCGGTGATGAACAGCGACGGCACGGTGATGGTGCTCGCAGGGGGATCGGCGGTCAAGTGCCAGTTGCGGTCGAAGTTGCGGTACCAGTTGAGTCCGCCGGTGAATCCGGTACGGCGGAATTCCTCGACATAGTGGTCGAATTCATCCTGAGTCATCCAGTCGGCCAGTGCGGTCGGTTTGGGCAGCCGCTCCACCCAGCCTTCAGGACCTGGCGCCAGCATGCGTGCGGCTGCGTCGGTGTCATCGGGGGATCGCGGCCCGCCGAACACCCGCAGCATGGTCTCTTTGACGTCGCGGCTCAGGTTCGCATCAGCGACGCCCGGCTCTTGGAAGTAGAGGATGTAGAAGAAGTTCTCGCCGAACATTTCTCGCCAGGTCTCGACGGGCGGCTTCTTCGAGCGCGGCACCGGCGGCACGCTCAGCCCGACCACGCCGGCCACTCGGTCCGGGTGCAGCAGCGGAAACGTCCACGCCACCATCGCGCCCCAGTCGTGGCCCACGATCACGGCGCGTTCGGCGCCGGCCTCGTCGAGCAGGCCCGCGATGTCTCCGCACAGCGCGACGATGTTGTAGTCCTCGATTGCCTCGGGCCGCGACGAGCCGCCGTAACCCCGTTGATCCGGTGCGAGCACGCGATAGCCGGCGTTGACGAGTGCCGGAATCTGGTGCCGCCAGGAATAGGCGAGTTCGGGAAAGCCGTGAGCCAACACCACCAGCGGGGCGTCGGCTTCTCCTGCCTCCACCACCCGCAGCGCTACCCCGTTCGTCTCAACTAACCGCTGGGTTGAGATGACCACGGGTTCACCCAAGCACAGGAAGCCCGCGCGGTGAAGGGTCCGTGGTGCACGCCAGCCGCAGAACCCGTCGGGAACATTCATTCGTTGGTCTAGCGGTAGCCTGAACTAACTCTCGAGACGCTTCGGAAGGACCTGGCCCACGCACCCAATCGCCGGCCGATACAGACGATGAACCGCAAAAACGTGATCCGCACGCTCACGGTGATCGCCGTGGTGCTGCTGCTGGGCTGGTCGTTCTTCTACTTCAGCGACGACACCCGCGGTTACAAGCCCGTCGACACCTCGGTGGCGGTCGCCCAGATCCACTCCGACAACGTCAAGAACGCCCAGATCGACGACCGCGAACAGCAGCTGCGCCTCACGCTGAAGAACGGCAATCAAGCCACCGGCGGCGCCGACAAGATCATCACCAAGTTCCCCACCGGCTACGCCGCGACGCTGTTCGACCAGCTCAACAGCAAGAACGCCAAGGTCAACACCGTGGTGAACCAGGGCAGCATGCTCGGCTCGCTGCTGATCTACCTGCTGCCCTTGCTTCTTCTCGTCGGCCTGTTCGTGATGTTCTCCCGCATGCAGGGCGGCAGCCGGATGGGCTTCGGGTTCGGCAAGTCCAGGGCCAAGCTGCTCACCAAGGACATGCCCAAGACCACGTTTGCCGACGTGGCCGGCGTCGACGAGGCCGTCGAGGAGCTCTACGAGATCAAGGACTTCCTGCAGAACCCCAGCAGGTATCAGGCGCTGGGCGCCAAGATCCCCAAGGGCGTGCTGCTGTACGGGCCGCCCGGCACCGGCAAGACCTTGCTGGCCCGCGCCGTCGCAGGCGAGGCCGGTGTGCCGTTCTTCACGATTTCCGGCTCCGACTTCGTCGAGATGTTCGTCGGCGTCGGCGCCTCCCGGGTTCGCGACCTGTTCGAACAGGCCAAGCAGAACAGCCCATGCATCATCTTCGTCGACGAGATCGACGCTGTCGGCCGCCAGCGCGGCGCAGGCCTGGGCGGCGGTCACGACGAACGCGAGCAGACGCTCAACCAGCTGCTGGTCGAGATGGACGGGTTCGGGGACCGGACCGGCGTCATCCTGATCGCTGCCACCAACCGGCCGGACATCCTCGATCCGGCGCTGCTGCGGCCCGGGCGCTTCGACCGCCAGATCCCCGTCACCAACCCGGACCTCAACGGTCGCAAGGCGATTCTGCGTGTGCACGCGGCCGGCAAGCCCATGGCACCCGACGCCGACCTGGACGGGCTCGCCAAACGCACCGTCGGCATGTCCGGTGCGGATCTGGCCAACGTGATCAACGAGGCTGCGCTGCTGACCGCCCGCGAGAACGGCACGGTGATCACCGCCGCCGCGCTCGAGGAGGCGGTGGACCGGGTGATCGGCGGGCCGCGTCGCAAGAGCCGGGTGATCAGCGAGCTGGAGAAGAAGATCACGGCCTACCACGAGGGCGGTCATACGCTGGCGGCGTGGGCGATGCCAGACATCGACCCGATTTACAAGGTGACGATCCTGGCCCGCGGCCGCACCGGCGGGCATGCGCTCGCCGTGCCCGAGGACGACAAGGGCTTGATGACGCGCTCGGAGATGATTTCGCGGCTGGTGTTCGCGATGGGCGGACGCGCCGCCGAGGAGCTGGTGTTCCGCGAGCCGACGACGGGCGCGGTGTCCGACATCGAGCAGGCCACCAAGATCGCGCGCGCGATGGTCACCGAATACGGGATGAGCGCCAAGCTGGGCGCAGTGCGATACGGCACCGAGCACGGCGACCCGTTCCTCGGCCGCACCATGGGCACTCAGCCGGACTACTCCCATGAGGTCGCCCGTGACATCGACGACGAGATCCGCAAACTCATCGAGGCCGCACACACCGAGGCGTGGGAGATCCTCACCGAGTACCGCGACGTCCTCGACATCCTGGCCGGCGAGCTGTTGGAGAAAGAGACCCTGCACCGGGCCGACTTGGAGGCCATCTTCGCCGACGTGAAGAAGCGGCCGCGGCTGACCATGTTCGACGACTTCGGCGGCCGCATTCCGTCGGACAAGCCGCCCATCAAGACGCCGGGCGAGCTGGCGATGGAGCGCGGCGAGCCGTGGCCCAAACCCGTTCCTGAGCCGGCTTTCAAGAAGGCCATCGCGCAGGCCAGCCAGCAGGCCGAGGCGGCACGTGACGCGTCGGGGAATGGCAACGGCGGCAACGGATATCCGGCCCAGCCCCAGCCGTCCCCGGCGAGCGCGGGCTACCCGCACTCGGCGGCCACCCAACCCGACTACGGTGCACCCGCCGGCTGGCGTGCGCCAGGCTGGCCGCCGCCGCAGCAGAACTATTGGTATCCGCCGCCGCAGAACTACGGACCCTATTCGCAGCAACAGAATCCGCAGCGCGGCCAGCCACAATCAGAGGGCGGTACACCTGACGGGCAGCATGGCGACGACCCCGGTCGCGCCGGCCCGTCCAGCAACGGCTGATAAGGACGGAGGCGTTGATGGCCCAGCCGAATGCGCGTGTTTCGAGCAGCAACACGCCGGTGTTCGACCGGGAGCGAGCCGAAGCCGCGATCCGCGAGCTGCTTCTCGCGATCGGTGAAGACCCTGACCGCCACGGTCTTCGCGACACTCCGGCCCGGGTGGCACGGGCGTACCACGAAATGTTCGCCGGCCTCTACACCGATCCGGACAGCGTGCTGGAAACAACCTTTGACGAGCAGCACGACGAACTGGTTCTGGTCAAAGAGATCCCGATGTACTCCACCTGCGAGCACCACCTGGTGTCGTTTCACGGCGTCGCCCACGTCGGCTACATCCCGGGTGAGGACGGCCGGATCACGGGGCTGTCGAAGATCGCCCGGGTGGTGGACCTGTACGCCAAACGCCCGCAGGTTCAAGAGCGGCTCACCGGGCAGATCGCCGACGCGCTGATGCGCAAGCTCAACCCGCGCGGTGTGATCGTGGTCGTGGAAGCCGAGCACCTTTGCATGGCGATGCGCGGCGTGCGTAAACCCGGTGCGGTGACCACCACTTCCGCGGTGCGCGGACAGTTCAAGTGCAGCGCCGCGTCACGGGCCGAGGCGCTGGACTTGATTCTGCGGAAGTGACCGCGACTCGCGTGCAGGTGATGGGGGTCGTCAACGTCACCGACGACTCGTTCTCCGACGGGGGACTGTTCCTCGACCGCGATCGCGCCGTCGAGCACGGGCTGACGCTAGCCGCCGAAGGGGCCGCGATCATCGACGTCGGAGGTGAGTCCACCCGGCCCGGCGCGGTGCGGGTGCAACCGCGGGTCGAAACCGAACGTGTCGTCCCCGTCATCGAATCGCTTGTTGCCCAAGGCATTACGGTGAGCATCGACACCATGCGGGCAGAGGTGGCCGCGGCGGCACTGCAGCACGGAGCGCGCATCGTCAACGACGTCTCCGGTGGCCGGGCCGACCCGGACATGGGCCCCTTGGTGGCCGAGGCCGGCGTCTTCTGGATCTTGATGCACTGGCGCTCTGTGAGCGCTGAACACCCGCACCGCGTGCCGGACTACGACGACGTCGTCGCCGACGTCAAGGCCGAGCTGCTTGCCAGCGTCGACGCCGCGACGGCCGCGGGCGTCGACCCGGCACGGTTGATCATCGACCCCGGACTCGGTTTCGCCAAGACCGCACAGCACAATTGGGCGCTCCTGCACGCGCTGCCCGAGCTCGTCGCGACCGGCATCCCCGTGCTCGTGGGCGCGTCGCGCAAGCGTTTCCTCGGTTCGCTGCTTGCCGACGACGCCGGCCTGCGGCCGCCGGCCGGGCGTGAGACAGCGACTGCGGTGATCTCCGCATTGGCTGCGCTGCAGGGCGTTTGGGGCGTTCGCGTACACGATGTGCGAGCCACCGTCGACGCGCTCAAGGTGGTCGAAGCATGGGCGGGCGGCGGTGTCTGATCGAATCGAGTTGCGGGGCTTGACCGTTCGCGGGCGGCACGGCGTCTTCGAGCACGAGCGGCGCGACGGGCAGGATTTCGTCGTCGACATCACTGTGTGGCTGGATCTGTCGGAAGCCGGCGCCAGCGACGATCTCAGCGATACCTACGACTATGGCGAGCTGGCCGAGCAGGCGGCGGCGATCGTCGGCGGCCGCGCCAAGAATCTGATCGAAGCCGTCGCCGCGGAGATCGCCGACGGCGTCATCGCCGACGAGCGAGTGCGCGCGGTCGAGGTGACGCTGCACAAACCGCACGCGCCCATTCCGTTGAATTTCAAGGATGTCGCGGTCGTCGTCCATCGCTTCCGGCAGCGCGAGGAGAAGCTGTGACACGGGCGGTGCTGTCCATCGGCTCCAATCTCGGCGACCGGGTGGGCCGGTTGCAGTCGGTGGTCGACGCGCTGGGTGACTCGCTGGTGGCGGTGTCGCCGGTATACGAGACCGTGCCGTGGGGCGGTGTCGAACAGGGGCCGTTCCTCAACGCCGTCGTCATCGCGGACAATCCTGACCTGGACGGGCGCGGATGGCTGCGGCTGGGCCAGCAGCTCGAGCGGTCCGCCGACCGGGTTCGTGGCCGGCGGTGGGGACCGCGCACCTTGGACGTCGACGTGATCAGCTGCCGATCGGACGGCACCGAACTCGTGGTCCGCGAACCCGACCTCACGCTGCCGCATCCGCTGGCGCATCTTCGCGCCTTCGTTCTGGTCCCGTGGCTCGACGTCGAGCCGGATGCGACGCTGACGGTCGCCGAGGTGCCGACACCGGTTTCGCGGCTGCTCGAGGACATCGAGCCCGTCGACAAGGCCGGCGTCATGCCGACGGATCTGACGCTGCGGTCGACGGTGTGACATGGGACCTACCCGCAGGCGTGACCTGACGGTTGCGGTGGCACTCGTCGCCGTTCTCGGCTACCTCGTCACCACGGCCGTCTACCCACGAGGCTTTCCGCCGATCACTGTCTGGACCGGGCTGTCGCTGCTCGGCGTTGCCGGCGTGGAGGCCGCATGGGGCCGCTACGTGAGAGCCAAGATCAACGACGCCGAAATCGGCGCCGGCCCCGGCAGACTGCATCCGCTGGCCGTCGCGCGCACCGTCTGGATCGCCAAGGCGTCGGCATGGGTGGGCGCCCTCGTGTTCGGTTGGTGGCTGGGCATGCTCGGGTACTTGCTGCCCAACCGCGGCTGGCTTCGTGTGGCCTCGCAAGACACCCCGGGCGCGGTAGTGGCGGCCGCGTGCGCGCTGGCGCTGATTGTCGCGGCGCTGTGGCTGCAGCATTGCTGCGAGAAGCCCGAAGAGCCGCCCGACAACGCCGGCGCAACCGGCGATTAGAATCGCCGGGCTTCCTCGACACGCGACGTGACCTCGGCGGGTACAGTTCCGCCCATGACCGATCTGAGCCGCGGCGCCCGGTCCCGGCGCAGCGGCCGCAGGCCGGGTTGGCTGCTTCTGACGGCGTTGCTTGTCCTGGCCATTGCGGCCAGTTCCGCGCTGGTGTTCACCGACCGCGTCGAACTGCTGAAGCTGGCCGTGATCCTTTCGCTGTGGGCGGCCGCGATCGCGGCGTTCGTGTCGGTGATCTACCGCAGGCAAAGCGATCTGGACCGGGCCAAGGCTCGCGACCTCAAGCTGGTCTACGACCTTCAGCTGGACCGCGAGATCTCCGCCAGGCGTGAGTACGAGCTGGAAGTCGAGTCACAGTTGCGCCGCGAACTCGCCTCCGAACTACGCGCACAGGCCGCCGACGAAGTCGCCGCGCTGCGGGCCGAGCTTGCCGCCCTGCGCGCCAACCTGGAGCTGCTGTTCGACGCGGACCTGTCGCATCGGCCGGCTCTGGAGGAGCCGGAACGCACCACCGTGAAGGCTTACAGCGACTGGCAGCGCGACACAGAGGTCACCGATCCTGGGAAGAACATCCCGAGATTCGTCGCATCGCCGCACCAAGACCCTGAGGACGGTAGCGAGAACGCGATCATCGACGTCCCGGAGGAACCGGCAGAACCCGAGGAGCAGCAAGTCGCTGCCGAGCCCGGCGCGCCTGCATGGGTGCCGGCCGAACCCGTGGCGCCCACGACGGCGGGCAGGCACGGCACGCGCGCGGACGCCTGGCGACCGGTGGGTGCCGAAGGGCAGTGGCTGCCGCCCGGCACGCCGGGCAGTCGCTGGACGGCCGGCAACGGCGTCTCAGCAGCTCCGGTGCCGCCCTCGACTCCGGCGGAGCCTGCCGTTGGCCGGCACCTTGGGAGCACAGACGGCGGCACCCCGTCGGCGCGGCACGCCACAACGGCGTCGCAGCCAGAACCGCAGCAGCCGTCGGCTCGGCACGGCGGGTCCGACGATGCTCCGCGCAGCGGCGGCCACCACGGCGAGGGCCAGGGCCAGTCCGTCGCAGAACTGCTGGCGCGGCTGCAGGCCGGCGCCAGCCCCACCGGGGGCGGCCGTCGCAGGCGCCGCGACGACTGAGATACCCTGTGGGGGACCGTCCGGTACCCGCCTGGCAGGACCGGAACGACTTTCGGAAACTTTGCGAGGTTCCCTGCGATGGAGCAGCCCCCCGCTGACGGCTGGCCCCACGACCCATTGCGTCCGGCTCGACTTTCGGTAGGCGTCATCTCCGCCGGCCGGGTCGGCAGCGCGCTGGGCGCGGCGCTGGAGCGGGCCGGTCACGTGGTCGTCGCCTGCAGCGCGGTGTCGCACGCGTCGCGGGAGCGGGCCGCCCGTCGGCTGCCCGACAGCGCCGTGCTGCCCGTGCACGAAGTGGCCGGGCGTGGCGAATTGCTGCTGTTGGCGGTGCCCGACGCCGAACTCACCAGTGTGGTGTCCGGGCTGGCGGCCACGCGCGCCGTGCGGCCAGGCACCATCGTCGTGCACACCTCGGGCGCCAACGGAATCGGCGTGCTGGCGCCTCTCACCGAGCAAGGTTGCCTGCCGTTGGCTGTTCATCCCGCAATGACGTTCACCGGGTCCGACGAAGACCTCGCCCGGCTGCCGGACACCTGCTTCGGCATCACCGCGGCCGACGACACCGGCTATGCGATCGGTCAATCGCTGGTCCTCGAGATCGGCGGCGAACCGTTCCGGGTGCGTGAGGACGCCCGCACGCTGTACCACGCCGCGCTGGCGCATGCGAGCAATCACGTCGTCACGGTGGTCGCCGATGCGTTGGAAGCGTTGCGTGCTGCGCTGTGGGGCCAGGAACTGTTGGGTCAGCAACTCGTCGACGACGCACCCGGGGGCATTGCCGAACGCGTGATCGGTCCGCTGACCCGTGCGGCAGTGGAGAACACGCTGCAGCGGGGCCAGGCTGCGCTCACCGGCCCGGTGGCGCGCGGCGACGCCGCCGCCGTCGCCGCGCATCTGCGTGCCCTGGCCGAGGTCGACCCTCTGCTCGCCGAGGCGTACCGCAGCAACTCGCTGTGCACCGCGCAACGCGCGCATGCCCCTGAGGAAGTCTTTGCGGCACTGAGCAATTCAGGCGATCGGGCAGGGTGCGGTGACAACTAACCTGGCGAAGAAGTTCCACCCCGGTCAGCTCAACGTCTACGAGACGCCCAAGGCCGTGGGTGAGGTAACCCGTGCGTTGCGGCAGACCGGACGGCGGGTGATGCTGGTACCCACCATGGGTGCGCTGCACGACGGCCATCTCGCGTTGGTGCGGGCCGCCAAGCGGGTGCCGGGCTCGGTGGTGGTGGTGTCGATCTTCGTCAACCCGTTGCAATTCGGGGTCGGCGAAGACCTCGACCGCTACCCGCGCACTCTGGACGCGGATTTGGAGCTGTTGCGAGCCGAGGGCGTCGAGGTGGTGTTCGCGCCCAGCGTCGAGGCCATGTATCCCGACGGCGCGCGTACGTCGGTGCAGCCCGGCCCGCTGGGTGCTGAGCTCGAAGGTGCTTCGCGCCCAACGCATTTCGCCGGTGTGCTCACCGCGGTGCTCAAGCTGCTGCAGGCGGTCGCGCCAGACCGGGCGTTCTTCGGCGAGAAGGACTACCAGCAGCTGGTGCTGATCCGGCAGATGGTCGCCGACCTGAACATCGACGTGCGGATCGTGGGTGTGCCGATCGTACGCGAGGCCGACGGGCTGGCGCTGTCGTCGCGCAACCGCTATCTGTCCGCGGCGGATCGCGAACTGGCCGGTGCTCTTTCGTCGGCGCTGCTGGCCGGGATGTATGCGGCATCCGGTGGAGTGGAGGCGGCGCTGGACGCGGCCCGCGCGGTGCTGGCCGAGGTGCCTGCCCTCGAGGTCGACTACCTCGAAGTGCGCGGGCCCGCACTGGAACCCGCTCCGTCCCGCGGCCCGGGCCGGCTGCTGGTAGCCGCGCGGCTCGGCGACACCAGACTCATCGACAACATCGCAATCGACATCGGTGGCACCGACGGGCATTCCCCGGATGGTCCGGACGACCACCACGAATTGCCCTGGAGGAACTGATGTTACGGACCATGCTGAAGTCGAAGATCCATCGGGCCACCGTGACCCAGGCCGACCTGCACTACGTCGGATCGGTCACTATCGACGCCGACCTGATGGACGCCGCCGATCTGCTCGAAGGCGAGCAGGTGACGATCGTCGACGTGACCAACGGCGCGCGGCTGGTCACCTATGCGATCACCGGTGAGCGCGGCAGCGGTGTGATCGGGATCAACGGCGCGGCAGCCCATCTAGTGCATCCCGGTGACATCGTGATCCTGATCGCCTACGCGACCATGACCGACGCCGAGGCCCGCGAATACCGGCCGCGGATCGTGTTCGTCGACTCCGCCAACAAGCAGGTGGACCTCGGCAGTGATCCGGCTTTCGTGCCCGAGGACTTCGACTTGGTGTCGCCGCGGTAGCCATGCTCCTCGCCATCGACGTCCGCAACACCCACACCGTGGTCGGCCTGATCACCGGTTCGGGTGGGCACGCAAAGGTGGCGCAGCACTGGCGAATTCGCACTGAATCGGAGGCCACTTCCGACGAGATGGCGTTGACGCTCGACGGGCTGATCGGTGACGATTCGGAACAGCTGACCGGTGCGGTGGGGTTGTCGACGGTGCCGTCGGTGTTGCACGAGCTGCGCGAGATGCTCGACCAATATTGGCCGCAGGTGCCGCACGTGCTGATCGAACCCGGTGTGCGCACGGGCATTCCGCTGCTCGTCGACAACCCCAAGGAAGTCGGCGCCGACCGGATCGTCAACTGCCTTGCCGCCTATCAGAAGTACGGCACCGCCGCGATCGTCGTCGACTTCGGCTCGTCGATCTGCGTCGACGTGGTCTCGGCGAAGGGCGAATTCCTAGGTGGCGCAATCGCTCCCGGCGTGGAGGTGTCGTCGGACGCAGCGGCGTCGCGCTCGGCGGCGTTGCGTCGCGTGGAGCTGACCCGTCCGCGCAGCGTCGTCGGCAAGAACACGGTGGAGTGCATGCAGGCCGGAGCGGTGTTCGGGTTCGCGGGGCTGGTCGACGGGCTCGTGCAGCGGATCCGCGAGGACGTCGACGGCTTCGCGGGCGACGGCGTCACCGTGGTGGCGACCGGTCACATCGCGCCGCTCCTGCTGCCCGCGATGCACACGGTGCAGCACTACGACCGCCATCTCACGCTCGAGGGGCTGCGGTTGGTCTTCGAGCGCAACCGCGACAGTCAGCGCGGCAAGCTGCGCCAAGCCCGCTGACCCTCACCCCGGTTTTCGCGAGCGTGCGTGTCTGTGCATCGACGCGCCGGTGCTGGGCGTACCACAGTGCACACTCGCGGCACCGAGGTGAGCGTCAGAAGAACGTCCGGATCAACTCGACCACCCGGCCGTCGGCGTCGACCACAGGGATCAGCTGCCACTTGTCGAAAACCGTGCAGGGATGCGATATTCCGAACTCCAGCCAGTCGCCCACCTGCACACGACCGCCGCCCCCGAGCCGCAGATACGCGTGCTGGTCGTTGAGCCGGGTGACGTGGCTGTCGGCAAGCGCGAGCGGCACCGGCAGCTCTTGGTCGAACGACACGTCGCGGCGGCCCATGGCCAGCACTGCCAAGTCGGGCTCCGGCGTCGAAATTACCTGCGCCCAAACGCTTATCGCGGGCACAAGACCGCACTGACCGCCGCGAGTCAGCGGCGAGGTGCGCCGGTACAGCCCGTGATCGTGCGTCAGGTACGCGCCGCTTCTGATCACCGTGCGTACCGTGAGTCCGCTCGGCCAGTCCGTCAGCGCCTCGGCGACCAAGTCGAAATAGGTGCTGCCGCCGGCGGTTACCAGCACCTCGTCGGTTTCGAAGGTCAGCCGCAGCACCGCGGCGCGCATCTCGGCGAGGAAGTCGCCTACCCGCGCCAGCGCCTGCGGACTGACGTCATGGCCGACCGCCGCTTCGTATCCCGAGACGCCGACCAGCCGCAGCTGCGGGCATGCGATCACCGCGTGGGCGACCTCGTCTACTTCGCCGGCGCTGCGGCATCCGGTGCGTCCGCCCGGCATTCCGATCTCCACGCAGACCTCCACAGGCCGCGTCACGCACGTCGCCAATACGGCCGCCATGGCCCGCACCCCGGGCACCGAATCCACCCAACACACGAAGCCGAATTCCGCGTCGCGTGCCAATTCGTCTGCCAGCCAACGTAATCCACCGACATCGACCAATTGGTTCGCCAGGATCACATTGCGGACACCGAACGCACGGCACACCCGCACCTGGCTGATCGTCGCCACTGTGATCGCGCACGCGCCGGCACCGAGCTGACGGGCGAACAGCTGCGGCGCCATATGCGTCTTGCCGTGCGGGGCGATCGCCACCGCCGCGCGGCGGCACCACTCCGCCATCGCCGCAACATTGTGAGCCAACCCGTCCGCGCCGAGCACGCACACCGGCCCCACCGGGCCGTCGTGAAACAGCACCGGGCGGTCGGCGCAGACCTGCCCCACGGTGCGGCCGGCCCACGACGGCGGCAATCCCTTGAACCGCCAATCCACGGACTCACCGGACAGCGCCGACACCGCGGCCGCGTCGATGTCCATGTCGCTTACCGAGACGTCAGGTGGTCGCCCGGCACGGTCGCAGGCTGATGGCTCATGACCACGATTCGACCATGGCCCTGCCTCCTGTGTGACGCTCTCGGACCGACGCCAGCCCGCCCATTCCGTAACGGGTCGATGACCTAAGCTCGCTGGTCGTGAGTCCAGAGCCCCGCGAAGCCGACCTACCGGAGCAGTTCCGGATCCGGCAGGCCAAGCGCGAGCGGCTGCTCGAGGAGGGCCACGATCCGTATCCGGTCAACGTGCCGGTCACGCACACCCTGCGCCAGATCCGCGACAAGTATCCCGATCTGCCCGCAGATGCGACCACCGGCGAGATCGTCGGCGTCGCGGGCCGTGTGGTGTTTGCCCGCAACTCGGGCAAGCTGTGCTTCGCCACGCTGCAGCAAGGCGACGGAACGCAGCTGCAGGCCATGGTCAGCCTGGCCAGCGTCGGGCAAGAAGCTCTGGACCGGTGGAAGTCGGAAGTCGACCTCGGTGACATCGTGTTCGTCCACGGCGAAGTGATCAGTTCACGCCGGGGCGAGCTGTCGGTGCTGGCCGACTCCTGGCAGATGGCGGCCAAGGCGCTGCGGCCCCTGCCGGTGGCGCACAAGGAGATGAGTGAAGAGTCACGTGTGCGGCAGCGCTACGTCGACCTCATCATGCGGCCCGAAGCGCGGGCCGTGGCGCGTCAGCGTGTCGCCGTAGTCCGTGCCCTGCGCAACGCGCTGCACCGGCGCGACTTCCTCGAAGTCGAGACGCCGATGCTGCAGACGCTGGCCGGCGGAGCCGCCGCCCGACCGTTCGTCACCCACTCGAACGCGATGGACGCCGAGTTGTACCTGCGTATTGCCCCGGAGTTGTTTCTCAAGCGCTGCGTGGTCGGCGGCTTCGAGCGGGTCTTCGAGCTGTCCCGGGTCTTTCGAAACGAGGGCGCAGATTCCACACATTCGCCGGAATTCTCGATGCTGGAGACTTACCAGGCTTATGGCACGTACGACGATTCGGCCGTGATGATCCGCGAAGTTATTCAGGAAGTTGCCGACGAAGTGTTCGGCACGCGGCAGTTGACGCTCGCCGACGGCACTCTGTATGACATCGACGGACAATGGGCGTCCGTCGAAATGTACCCGTCGTTGTCTGAAGCGCTGGGTGAGGTCATTACCCCCGAGACGCCCGTACCGGATCTTGTCGGCATCGCGACAAGACTGGGCATCGAGATCCCGACTGATCGGCCGTTTGGGCACGGCAAGCTCGTCGAAGAATTGTGGGAGCATTCCGTCGGAAACAACTTGTATGCGCCGACGTTCGTGCGTGACTACCCGGTGGAAACCACCCCGCTCACCCGGCAGCACCGCAGTGTGGCGGGGGTCACCGAGAAGTGGGATTTGTACGTTCGTGGCGTCGAGTTGGCAACTGGCTATTCGGAATTGGTAGATCCGGTGGTGCAACGTCAGCGGTTCGAGGCGCAGGCTCGCGACGCGGCCGCGGGTGACGACGAGGCGATGGTGCTCGACGAGGATTTCCTGGCGGCGATGGAGTATGCCATGCCTCCGACCACCGGCACCGGAATGGGCATCGACCGGCTCATGATGGCATTGACCGGGCTCGGAATTCGGGAGACGGTATTATTCCCGATTGTTCGCCGGCATCAGAACTGAACCTCTGCGGTAACGAAGTCGGCGTTGGCTGACGACACCGATTCATGGCAGATTAGTATGCCGGAGTAGACTTCCGCAGCACCGCGAGGCCGCAATGTTCAGTAAGGAGCAATGTAGATAATGGCCAAGAAAGTAACCGTTACGTTGGTTGATGATTTCGACGGCGAAGCACCTGCTGACGAAACCGTAGAATTCGGCCTCGATGGCGTGACCTACGAGATAGATCTGTCATCGAAGAATGCCAAGAAGCTGCGCGACGATCTGAAGGTTTGGGTGGAAAAGGGCCGCCGAGTGGGCGGACGTCGTCGGGGCCGGTCCGGCTCCGGTCGTGGCCGCGCGTCGATCGACCGCGAGCAGAGCGCAGCGATCCGGGAATGGGCCCGCCGCAACGGCCACAACGTGTCGACCCGCGGCCGCATCCCGGCCGACATCATCGACGCGTTCCACGCGGCCACGTAATTTCGGCCGTCACCTGACCCTCTCTTCCGCCGACACCGCGTCGGCTCTTTCGCTAGGGGCGAATAGGGTGGGACGCGGGGAGGAAACGAATCAGCGCGCCGCAGCGTTCTACCTCCTGTAACGAGAGACGCACCGCAATCGGCTGGCTCCCATGGGTGGGGCGGCCCGGGCCACAGGCCATTAGAGTGGACAGCGGGTATTCGGGATCACTCAATCGATCCGCGTACTCACTGGTGAGGGAGAGCAGGTAACCACCGATGTTCGAAAGATTTACGGATCGCGCACGCCGCGTTGTCGTCCTGGCTCAAGAAGAGGCCAGGATGCTCAACCACAACTACATCGGGACCGAGCACATCCTTCTCGGGCTGATCCACGAGGGTGAGGGCGTCGCCGCGAAGTCGCTGGAGTCGCTCGGCATCTCGCTGGAGGGCGTCCGCAGCCAGGTCGAGGAAATCATCGGCCAGGGTCAGCAAGCGCCGTCGGGCCACATCCCGTTCACGCCGCGCGCCAAGAAGGTGCTGGAGCTGTCGCTGCGTGAGGCGCTGCAACTCGGCCACAACTACATCGGCACCGAGCACATCCTGCTCGGGTTGATCCGCGAAGGCGAGGGCGTCGCCGCCCAGGTGCTGGTGAAGCTCGGCGCTGAGCTCACACGGGTGCGTCAGCAGGTCATCCAGCTGCTGAGCGGCTACCAGGGCAAGGAGACCGCGGAGGCCGGCACCGGTGGCCGCGGCGGCGAGTCCGGCAACCCGTCGACATCCCTGGTCCTCGACCAGTTCGGCCGCAATCTGACCGCGGCCGCCATGGAGGGCAAGCTCGACCCGGTCATCGGTCGCGAGAAGGAAATCGAGCGGGTGATGCAGGTGCTTTCCCGCCGCACCAAGAACAACCCGGTGCTGATCGGCGAGCCCGGCGTCGGCAAGACTGCCGTCGTCGAGGGTCTTGCGCAGGCGATCGTGCACGGCGAGGTCCCCGAGACGCTGAAGGACAAGCAGCTCTACACGTTGGATCTGGGCTCTCTGGTGGCCGGCTCGCGCTACCGCGGTGATTTCGAGGAGCGCCTGAAGAAGGTGCTCAAGGAGATCAACACGCGCGGCGACATCATCCTGTTCATCGACGAGCTGCACACGCTCGTCGGGGCCGGTGCCGCCGAGGGTGCAATCGATGCCGCCAGCATTCTGAAGCCGAAGCTGGCCCGCGGTGAGCTGCAGACCATCGGCGCGACCACGCTCGACGAGTACCGCAAGTACATCGAGAAGGACGCCGCCCTGGAGCGCCGCTTCCAGCCGGTGCAGGTGGGCGAGCCGACGGTGGAGCACACCATCGAGATCCTGAAAGGTCTGCGTGACCGCTACGAGGCGCACCACCGCGTCTCGATCACCGACAGCGCGATGGTGGCCGCCGCCACGCTGGCCGACCGCTACATCAACGACCGGTTCCTGCCGGACAAGGCCATCGACTTGATCGACGAGGCCGGTGCCCGGATGCGGATCCGGCGGATGACCGCGCCGCCAGACCTGCGCGAATTCGACGAGAAGATCGCCGAGGCGCGCCGCGAGAAGGAGTCCGCGATCGACGCGCAGGACTTCGAGAAGGCGGCCGCACTGCGCGACCGCGAGAAGCAACTCGTGGCACAACGTGCTGAGCGTGAAAAGCAGTGGCGCTCAGGCGATTTGGATGTCGTCGCGGAGGTCGACGACGAGCAGATCGCCGAGGTGCTGGGCAATTGGACCGGTATCCCCGTGTACAAGCTGACCGAGGAGGAGACCACTCGGCTGCTGCGCATGGAGGAGGAGCTGCACAAGCGGATCATCGGGCAGGAGGATGCCGTTCGTGCTGTTTCCAAAGCGATCCGCCGCACCCGCGCCGGCTTGAAGGACCCCAAGCGTCCGTCGGGCTCGTTCATCTTCGCCGGCCCGTCCGGTGTCGGTAAGACCGAGCTGTCGAAGGCGCTGGCCGAATTCCTGTTCGGCGACGACGACGCGCTGATCCAGATCGACATGGGCGAGTTCCACGACCGGTTCACCGCGTCGCGGTTGTTCGGCGCCCCTCCGGGCTACGTCGGCTACGAAGAGGGCGGCCAGCTCACCGAGAAGGTGCGGCGCAAGCCGTTCTCGGTGGTGCTCTTCGACGAGATCGAGAAGGCGCACCAGGAGATCTACAACAGCCTGTTGCAGGTCCTCGAAGACGGCCGGCTCACCGACGGCCAGGGTCGCACGGTCGACTTCAAGAACACCGTGCTGATCTTCACGTCGAACCTGGGCACCGCCGACATCAGCAAGGCGGTCAGCCTGGGCTTCAGCCAGGGTGGCGGCGAGAACAACTACGAGCGGATGAAGCAGCGCGTCAACGACGAGCTCAAGAAGCACTTCCGCCCGGAGTTCCTCAACCGCATCGACGACGTCATCGTCTTCCACCAGCTGACTCAAGACGAGATCATCCGGATGGTCGACCTGATGATCGGCCGTGTCGAGAAGCAGCTGAAGAGCAAGGACATGGCGCTGGAGCTCACGCCGAAGGCGAAGGCGCTGCTGGCCAAGCGCGGCTTCGACCCGGTGCTGGGCGCGCGGCCGCTGCGTCGCACGATCCAGCGGGAGATCGAGGACCAGCTGTCGGAGAAGATCCTCTTCGAGGAGGTCGGACCCGGCCAGCTCGTCACGGTCGACGTGGACAACTGGGATGGCGAAGGCTCCGGCGAAGACGCGGTGTTCACCTTCACCGGCACTCGCAAGCCGGCAAAGGACGCCGAGCCGGACCTGGCGCAGGCCGGAGCGGAGTAGCGAATTCGGCGCGCAAACCTACGCTCAGCTACGGTTTGCGCGCCGAAATCGCGTGTCGCGCGATACGCTCCGCGCGTGCTGATTGTCACCACCAACGACCTTCCCGGCTGGGAGATCCAGCGGGTGTGCGGCGAGGTGTTCGGGCTCACCGTCAGGTCGCGTAATGCGTTCTCTCAGATCGGCGCAGGCTTCAAGTCCATGTTCGGCGGCGAGCTGCAAGGCATGACGAAGAACCTGGCGGACAGCCGCAACGAGGCGATGAACCGGCTGATGGCCGAGGCCCGCACTCGCGGCGGCAACGCGATCATCGGCATGCGGTTCGACACCACCGAGCTTGGCGACACCTGGACCGAGATCTGCGCGTACGGCACCGCCGTCCAAGCCGTGCCTGTCACCGACGCTGCGAAGTACACGGCGAGCCAGCTGGGTTACGGCGGCCCACAGCCGCAGCAAGCGCACACTCCGGGACCGCCGGCCGGGCAGCAGCCGCAGCCCTACGGCCCGCGGTAGGCGTCGTTGACCCCTGGCACCCTCGCCCCTAAGCTGCCCTTTGTACTTGATGGGCTGAGGAATCTGGTGAGACTCCAGAACGGTCGCGCCACTGTTTACAGTCAGACCCGACGTCCGTCACCTCGTCCGCTCACGGGACGCTCGATCCCGAAAGGAATGTGACATGGCATCAACCGACGCTCGCCCGGCACCCACCAAGGTGCGGGCCATTGACCTGTCCGCTGCCAGAGCCGCTCTGTGGCTGGCAGGCACGGTGTTTCTGGCTCTGCTGGTGGTCTATTTCGTCGGCTTCGACCAGGGCGCGGTTTCGATCTTCGGCAGCGACAGCCACGTGCACGAATTTTTGCACGACGCACGCCATCTGCTCGGCTTCCCCTGCCATTAAGGCGTGGAAAAGCAGCTCATAGCCCGCGGCCTCGTCGCGGGCGCTATCGCGGGTGTGATGGCTTACCTGTTCGCCCGCGCGTTCGTCGAGCCTTCCATCGGGCGGGCTATTGCCTTCGAAGACGCGCACATGGTCGGCCACGACCAGGGCGGGGAGTTGTTCACCCGTGCGGTGCAACAGAACATCGGAATGGGTTTCGGGGTCGTCGCATTCGCAGTGGCGATGGGCGCGCTGTTTGCCGTCGCGTTCCTGGTGACGTATGGCCGTGTCGGTGACCTGGGCCCGCGCGCGTTGTCAATGACGTTGGCGGCGTGCGCTTTTGGTGTGGCCGGGTTGGTGCCTTGGTTGAAGTATCCGCCGAATCCGCCGGCCACCAGTCTGGAGGAGACCATCCGCGAGCGCTCCGGCTTGTACCTGCTGATGGTGGTGCTGTCGGCGCTGTGCGCGATCGGCGCGGTGTGGCTGGGGCGGCGCCTGCTGCCGCGGTACGGCCAGTGGAGCGCGACGCTGATCGCCGTCTGCGCGTATCTGGCCGTGATGGCCGGCGTGATGACGGTGATGCCCGACATCGCCGAAACGCCAAGCGATTTCCCGGCTGACGCGTTGTACGACTTCCGGCTTCACTCCATGGGCACCCAGCTGGTCATGTGGCTCACCATCGGTGTGGTGTTCGCGTCGCTGAGCGCCCGAATGCTGACCGAACAGCCGAAGATGGAACGGACGCCGAGCCCCGCACGGTGAGCCAAGTCGTTCGGCTGACCTTGGTGTCGCACGCGATGACCGATGCGACGGCAGCCGGGCGATTTCCGGTCGACGAGCCGGTCAACGAGCTCGGCCGCCGGCAGACAGAGCCGTTAGCTCCATGTCTCGCAACGCAATTCGATGTCTGGTCGGGGCCGGAGCGGCGGTGTCGGCAGACCGCGCAATTGCTCGGCTTGGACCCCAGCCTCGATCCGCGGCTCGCCGACCTGGATTACGGCCGCTGGCGCGGCAAGACGCTCACCGATGTGCCGGCCGACCAGCTGGCGCTATGGCAGGCCGATCCGGCCAGTGCGCCGCACGGCGGCGAGTCGGTGACCGATCTGCTGTCGCGGGTAGCCGGTTGGCTGGGCTCGCTGACTCCGTCGCGGGTTGTCGCGGTAACTCATCCCGCCGTGATACGGGCGGCAATCCTGTTGGCTCTCGATGCGCCGCCGAAGTCGTTCTGGCGCATCAATATCGGGCCGGTCAGCCGCACGGAGATCAACTTCCGGGGCCAAGGCTGGACGCTGCGCCTGCTCTAGCGGAAGTCCACCGATTTCACGGCTGTCGCGGCAGCATCGCGAACACCTGCTTGGCGATCGATATCAGCCACGCTCCGGCGCTGGGACCGTGGAACCGTGGCCAGTTCAACTGGAAACTGACCACCCACGCCCGGGCGTGGTCGTCTTCGGCGTACCAGCTGAAAGTCAAGTCTCCAGGCAGATTTCCGGCCTTCGCCGCGATGTAGGGCCACTGCCGCCGATCCAGGTCGATTCCGGGGATCGCCGAGAGGATGTCACGCACCGGTGCGGCGGCCCCGACGGCGTGCGTCTGTAGCGCTGCATGCACCCGGCAGATGTCTTCGGCACTGCCGTACCACTCCGCGCCGTAAGCCGAGGCGGGCGAATGTGTGCGCTCCGGGTCCGGCTGATACGGGCGGGCATTCGTCTGCGCCAGCAGCTGCGCTCGGGCCTGCGGCTGGCCGGTGTCGACAGCGCTGCGCCACTGCTCACGCAGATCGGGCTCACCCCAGCCGACCGAGAACAACTCGTGCATGGTGGGAAACGGGGTCATGCTGCCCGGGTCGTGATGACCCGCCGCGACCAGCGCCCGTTCCACCGCGGCGGTACCCACCTTGTCGATCAGCAGATCGGTTGCCATGTTGTCGCTGTTGGCGATCATCTTCTCCGCCGCGGTGCGCACCGAAACCTGCGCGCCCGGTGCCAGCTTTTCCAGACCCGACGAGCCAACGGCCTTGGCGCGCAACGTAATCGTCAGCGTGTCGTCCCATGACAGCTTGCCGGCGCTCACAGCGTCTGCGACTGCGTGCAGCACATAGAGCTTGAAAATCGATGCCAGCGGCAAAGATTGGCCAGTGTTCGTGCCGGCAACCTTCTCGCAGCGACCATCGACGACCTTGGACACCTGGTAGGAGTAGCGCGCCCGGGACTTGGCCAACTCGGCGTCGACGTCGGCCCAGTCGTTGATCTTGGGCTGCTGCAGTTCGGCGTGGAACTGGTCGACCATTCCGTGCTCGTCGGTGTGGATGTCGATGTCCTGGCCGGCGCCGAACGAGTTGACCAGATGAAGCTTGACGCGCCCGGCTTTGTAGTCCACCCCCGACACGGTGAACGGCCTTTCCCACCAGAGGTTCTCCATGGTGTCGCGCACGCTGTTGACCATGTCCGGGGCGGCCAGCGTTGCCACTCCGACCGGTCCGATCGGCCAGTTGGAGTTGAGCATGTCGACGGTCTGCTTGGCGCGGAACCCCGGCGGGGTGTTCATGTTGATCGGCACGCCGGCAGTACTGCTGGTGACGCCGGACGACGCGGACGGCGTCGAACAGCTGCATACCAGGGCGACGGCCACCGCGGCCAGCGACGCTGCCGCCCGGCTCGCGCTACGACTTGGTGCCAGACCCCGCAACGTCCAACACAACCTCGAACTCCAGCAGAGACGCGCCCGTCGCCACCGGGTTGGCCCGTTCACCGGCGTGGGCATGCACCGCAGGCCCGGTGGCCCAGGCCTGAAACGCCTCTTCAGACTCCCACTGCGTCACCACGAAATAGCGGTTCTCGCCTTTCACCGGCCGCAGCAGCTGAAAGCCGAGAAATCCGGGCTGATTGTCGACGGCGTGCGCCCGATTGGCGAATCGCTTCTCGAGTTCGGGGCCGGCGTCCGGCGGCACCTCGATTGCATTGATCTTCACCACGGCCATGGGCTCAGGCTACCGTGCGGCCATGCTGACCTTCCGCGGCGGCCACGGGCGGCCACTGGTGTTGCTGCACGGCCTGATGGGCCGGGGCAACACGTGGCGGCGCCAGGTCCCGTGGCTCACCGAACTGGGCCGCGTCTACACCTACGACGCGCCGTGGCATCGCGGCCGCGACGTCGTCGACCCGCATCCGATCAGCACCGAGCGGTTCGTCGCCGAGCTCGGAGATGCGGTGGCGTCCGTGGGCGAATCGGTCACGCTAGTGGGCCACTCGATGGGTGGGCTGCACGGCTGGTGCCTGGCCGCCGAGCGCCCCGAGCTGGTGGCTGCGCTGGTGATCGAGGACATGGCTCCGGACTTTCGCGGCCGCACCACCGGGCCGTGGGAGCCGTGGCTGCACGCACTGCCGGTCGAGTTCGGCTCCGCACAAGACGTGCTGGACGAGTTCGGGCCGGTGGCCGGCCAGTACTTCCTCGACGCGTTCGACCGCACATCGACCGGGTGGCGGCTGCACGGCCACGTCGAGCGCTGGATCGAGATCGCCGCGGAGTGGGGAACGCGCGACTACTGGCAGTCGTGGCGGGCCGTACAGGCGCCGGTGCTGCTGATCGAGGCCGGCGACTCCGTGACGCCGCCGGGACAGATGCTGCGGATGCGTGAGATGGCCGAGCGCGCAGACTATCTCCGCGTTCCCCACGCGGGCCACCTGGTGCACGACGAGGCGCCACGGGAGTTCCGCGACGCCGTCACGGCGTTTCTAACGACGCTCGCCGAGCGCCCCTGACGCCGGCCACGACGGCTGCCGTTCAAAGCGAGTGCGGATGGCATCGAGCTCGTGCTGCATGCGGTAAGCGTCGGAGCTGTCGCCCGACAACCGGCCGCGCATCGGCGCCGACACCCGGAACTGCTCCATGCCGACGCGCAACTCGCTCGAGCGGTGCGCCGCCCAGCCCAGAACCACCGCAATGACGAACGGCGCCATCAGGATCGAGAACGTGAGCACAGCGGTCATGGCAGTAACTCTGCGCTACTCAACATTCCGCCAACAGTGGCAGCACTGACGTATCGCGCTAAAATACTGCCATGGCATTGAGATCGGTCGCGGTGTTGATTCTCGAGAAGCTGTCGATCTTCGAGTTCGGGGTCATCTGCGAGGTATTCGGTGTCGACCGCGAATCCGACGGAGTGCCCAACTTCGATTTCCGGGTGTGCGGGCCGCAGCCCGGGCAGCCACTGGAAACGTCAGTCGGCGCGAAAGTCATTCCCGATCACGGCTTGGACGGGCTCATCGGCGTCGACCTCGTTGCGGTGCCCGCGGTGCACCCCGCGGAAGGACCAGAGCCATACCCGCGCGAGGCGCTGGCCGCGTTGCGCGCCGCCGCCAAATCGGGTTCGACGATTCTGACCGTCTGTTCGGGCGCGTTCGTCGCCGGTGCGGCCGGGCTGCTGGACGGGCGCCGATGTACGACGCATTGGATGCACGCCGACGAGCTGGCGCTCACCTATCCGACCGCGCATGTCGACCGCGACGTGCTGTTCGTCGACGACGGCAACTTGATCACCAGTGCCGGCACGGCCGCGGGTATCGACGCGTGTCTGCACCTGGTCCGTCGGGAACTCGGCAGCAAGATCACCAACATCATCGCGCGCCGGATGGTGGTGCCCCCGCAGCGCGACGGCGGTCAGCGCCAGTTCATCTCGCAGCCGGTGCCAACCAGCTGCTCGCCGGGGTTCGCGCCGCAGCTGGACTGGATCCTCGCAAATCTCGACAAGCCGCACTCCGTGGCTTCGATGGCACGCCGCGCCAACATGTCGGCGCGCACGTTCGCGCGAAAGTTCGTGGAGGAGACCGGCACAACGCCGATGCACTGGGTGACCGAACAGCGGGTGCTCTACGCCAGGCAGCTGCTGGAGGAGACCGATCTTGACATCGACCGCATTGCCGAGCGGTGCGGCTTCGGCACCGCGACCCTGCTGCGCCACCATTTCCGCCGGCTGGTCGGGCTCACCCCGTCGGATTACCGGCGCAGGTTCGCCTGTCCGGATGCCTCGTGCGAGAAATCCGCTTGAGCAGCAAGGCTTTTGGTGCCCTCGCCGGCAAGCGCGTAACGACCGTCGGCCGTCTGCTCCACCAGCCCGTCGGCCAACAAAGACGCCAGAGCACGATCGCGCTGCGCCGGATCCGTCGGCCACGCGAGGTCCAGCTGTCCGCGTGACACCGGAAAGTCGTTGGCGCGCAAGACATCCAGCAACCTGCCACGCACCTGCCGGTCGGTGCCGGCGTAGGCCTGGGGACGACGCACCGGCGCCTCGGCAGGCGGTCGGCCCGCCGCTCGCCACGCGCAGCCGCTGAGCGGGCACACGCCGCAGCGCGGTGCGCGGGCGGTGCAGATCGTTGCACCAAGCTCCATCAACGCCACGGAAAAGGTTGGCGCACTGGCATTCTCAGGCAGTATCGCGGCAACGTCGGCGAGATCGCGACTGCTCGCGGCAGCGTCGGCGATGCCGTGGACCACACGGGCGAACACCCGGCGGACATTGGTGTCGACCACCGGAACTCGGTGTCCGTAGGCGAAACACGCGACGGCACGGGCGGTGTATTCGCCGATTCCCGGCAGCGTGCGCAGGGTTTCGACGTCGTCGGGCACCACGTCGTCGTGGTCGCGGGCAATCACCGTCGCGCACTCGTGCAGCCGCTTCGCACGGCGCGGATAGCCCAGCTTGCCCCACGCCCGCAGCACATCGGCTGCACTGGCCGCCGCCGTCGCAGACGGCGTGGGCCACCGTCGCACCCACGCTTCCCAGACCGGCTGCACCCGCGCCACCGGGGTCTGCTGCAGCATGACCTCGCTGACCAGAATCTGCCAGGGGCTCACGCCCGGCCGTCGCCACGGCAGATCGCGGTGAGCCACCTCATACCAGCCGATCAACTCGACACTGTCGACGGTCATCTGCCGTTCCGGACGGTCGCAGGGCACAATGTCACGCATGCCGACCACGAATCCCGCGTCCGCCTGGAAGTCACTCAAGGAGGGTAACGAGCGCTTTGTCGCCGGTAAGCCCGCGCACCCCAGCCAAAGCGTCGAGCATCGCGCCAGCCTGGCTGAAGGCCAGCGACCGACTGCGGTGGTGTTCGGCTGCTCCGACAGCCGGGTGGCCGCCGAGATCATCTTCGACCAGGGACTTGGTGACATGTTCGTGGTCCGGACCGCGGGCCACGTCCTGGACTCAGCTGTGTTGGGCTCGATCGAGTACGCCGTGTCGGTCCTCGAGGTGCCGCTGATCGTCGTGCTCGGTCACGACAGCTGCGGCGCAGTGAAGGCGACTCTCAATGCTCTCGACGAAGGCGTGATTCCGCGCGGATACGTCCGCGACCTCGTCGAACGGGTCACGCCGTCGGTGCTGACCGGCCGCCGGGAAGGTCTGCAGCAGGTAGACGAGTTCGAGGCACACCACGTGCGCGAGACCGCCGCGCAGCTGCTGAGCCGGTCGACCACGATCCTGGAGCGGATCCCGACCGGCGACCTGGCGATCGTCGGTGTGACGTATCACCTCGCCGATGGTCGGGTGGTGCTGCGCCACAGCGTCGGCGAGATCGGCGAGTACCCCGCGGGAAGTTAGCCGGGCGACACGCCGAGTCACGTCGGACGGCTCGCGGTGACCTGGCCTTACCGTGAGAACGTGCTGGATCTCGAACCGCAGGGCCCGCTGCCGGCGCAGATTTACTGGCGACGCCGCGCTCTCGCTGGCGGCATCGCGGTCGTCGTGATCGGCATCCTCGTCGCCGTCGTGTTCACTGTGCTGAGCAACGGCTCCGGCCCGGACACCAAACCGGCGGCCAAGCCCTCAGACGTGCCCGCCTCCCAAGCGCCCAATCCGCAGCCGGAGGTGAAGTCGCCGATCACGCCGCTGCCTCCGCCGCCGGTCCAAAATCCGACGCCCACAGCGGCTGTCATGCCGCCGCCGGTGCTGAAGGACGGTGACGACTGCCCGGATTCGACGCTGGCCGTCAAGGGCATCACCAGCCAGCCGCAGTACGTCTTCGGCGAGCAGCCGAAGTTCACGATGGTGGTCACCAACATCGGGTTGGTGGCATGCCAGCGTGACGTCGGCGCCGCTGTGCTGGCCGCCTACGTCTACTCGTTGGACAACCAGCGGCTGTGGTCCAACCTGGACTGCGCGCCGTCGAACGAGACTTTGGTCAAGAAATTCAGCCCGGGCGAGCAGGTGACCACCGAAGTGACGTGGACCGGCATGGGTTCGGCGCCGCAGTGCCCGCTGCCGCGTCAGCCGATCGGGCCAGGCACCTACAACCTCGTCGTGCAGCTGGGCAATCTGCGCTCGGCTCCGGTGCCGTTCATCATCGCGCCCGCACCCGCGCAGAACGAACCTCCCGCCCAGGGCCAACCCGTTCCCGGGCAGCCCGGGCCGGTCCAGGCGCCGCCGGCCGGCTGAGCGGGGTTCAGCCGAGCCTGTCGGCGATCGTCGACTCGGCCAGCTGCGAAAGGCCTTCGCGGATGTGCCGCGCCCACATCGCGCCGATGCCCTCGACTTTCTGAAGGTCGCCGGCGCTGGCGGCGAGCAGCCCTTGTAGCGACCCGAACGCGCGCACCAGCAGGTCGATGTGTGCGAACTGCAGCCGCGGGATTCCGGCCATTGCCCGGTATCCGCGTGGGCTCATCGGTGAGTCCTGCGCCTCCGCCGTGGATGGATAGCCGAAAACCTTCGACAGAGCGGTCAAGTCCAGCAGCTCGGTATCAGAAAGCTGGTCGAGCTCGTCGAGCGTGGAGGCCACCTGTTCGGCCGTCGGTGGCTCGGGGTTGGCGTGGTAGTCGCGCACGATCAGCTCGCGGGCCAAGTCGTTGCCGCCGACGAGTTCCTCGAGCTGCAGTTTGAGTTGGCGGCCGTCGGTGCCGAGCTCGACGACGTGCTCGTCGATCTCGAGGCTGATGCGCCGGACCATTTCCAGCCTCTGGACGACGGTCATCACGTCGCGCAGCGTGACGAAATCCTCGATCTCGGCGGTGGACAGTTGGCGGCTCACCTCGTCGAGGCGCGACTTGTAGCGCTCCAGGGTGGCCACCGCTTGGTTGGCCCTCGACAGGATGGTCGCCGAATCGGCCATCACATGCCGCTCACCTGCGACGTACACCGTCACGATGCTCATCGAATGGCTAACGGAGACAACGGGATAGCCTGTCTGAATCGCGGTGCGCTCCGCAGAGCGGTGCCGGGTTCCCGATTCGTCGGTGGGGATCGACGGGTCGGGAACCAGCTGCACATTGGCCCGAACGATGCGGCTGCCGTCGGAGGACAGCACCAACGCGCCGTCCATCTTCGACAGCTCCCGCAGCCGGGTGGGCGCGAAACGCACGTCCAGTGAAAAGCCACCGTCACAGATCGACTCGACCCGCTCGTCGTAGCCCAGCACGATAAGTGCACCGGTGCGGCCCCGCAGGATTCGTTCGAGCCCGTCGCGCAGCGGCGTGCCGGGCGCTAGCCGGCGCAGCGTCTCGCGAAGCGCCGGGTGCACCAACGGCGCCTTGGTGTTGTTGCTGCGGTCCGGCGTGGTCATAGCCAATGCGGCCTGTCGTCCTTCGGTGTCTGTGCTGGTTCCTTGACCGTAATCTCACCCAGCAACGCAAGCGCGCCGTTGATGGTTTTCGCCGGCAGCGCGCACATTCCCTCGGGCGCCGCTGTGACACCGTGCGGCACCAGCGCCGTGGTGAAACCCAGCCGAGCGGCCTCGGCGAGGCGGCGTTCCATGCCGGTGACTCGCCGCAGGTCACCGGCGAGACCGACCTCGCCGATCACCACCACCGAGGACGGCAGCGGGCGGTTGCGGCACGCCGAAGCCATGGCCAGGGCAACGGCCAGGTCGGACGACGGGTCCGTGAGGCGCATGCCGCCGACGGTGGACAGGTAGATGTCGGCGAGCAGCAGCGTCGGCATCTTGCTCCGCTTAGCCAGCACGGCGCTGATCATTGCGGCACGCGACGGGTCGATGCCGCTGACCGCCCGCCGGGGCGTGGTGCCGCTCGATTGCACGAGCAGCGCCTGCACCTCGCCGATCAGCGGGCGTTTGCCGTCGAGCGTGACCGTGACCGCGGTGCCCGGCACCGGTTCCGGACGCTGGTCGAGGAACAAGCCGGACGGGTCGGCGACGCACTCGATGCCGCCTTCGTGCAACTGGAAGCAGCCCACCTCGTCGGCCCCGCCGAACCGGTTCTTCACACCGCGCACCATCCGCAGCATCGACTGCCGGTCACCTTCGAAATGCAGCACGACGTCGACCAGGTGCTCCAGCGTTCGAGGACCCGCGATCGCGCCATCTTTCGTGACGTGGCCGACGAGGACGACCGCCACGCCGCTGCGCTTGGCCACCGCCATCAGCGCGGTGGTGACAGCCCGCACCTGGGTCACGCCGCCGGTGACGCCGTCGGCGTCGGTAGCGGACATGGTCTGCACCGAGTCGACCACCACGAGGCTCGGGCGCACAGCGTCGATGTGCGCAAGCACGTTGTCGACGTCCGACTCCGCGGCCAGATACACCTGGTCGTGGCTGCAGCCGGTGCGCTCGGCGCGCATTCTGATCTGCCCGGCCGATTCCTCGCCGGAGACGTACAGCGCTCGCTGGCCGCCGCTGGCCCATTGGTGGACGACTCTCAGCAGCAGCGTGGACTTGCCGACCCCCGGTTCACCGGCGAGCAGCGTCACCGATCCCGGCACCACGCCCCCGCCCAGGACCCGGTCGAGCTCGTCGACCCCGGTGGGACGGTGGCGGGTGATGTCCGCGGCGATCGACGTGATCGGCACCGCGGGTGAGCCGGGGCTCGTCGAGCGCTGCGCGCGCCCACCGGCCAGCGTGGCCACCTCGTCGACCGTGCCCCACGTGCCGCACTCAGGACACCGGCCCACCCACTTGGCGAAGTCGTGCCGGCACTCTGAACAGCGGTATTGGGTGCGCGTCTTGGCCACGCCGAGAAGGTATCGGGCGGGTCCGACAGATCGCTAGTGACCTTCTCCGGCCGGGCCTTGCTGGCGCGGCGTCCTCTCGCCAGCGGTCACTGGCACCGCCACCTTCGCCTCGCCGCTGCGCTGGAACTTGAACACGAATTCGTAAGTGAGGCCATTGCTGACCGGCTTGTCGAGCGTCACGGTCGCGGTCGCTGTGATCGCCTTGGTCGCAGCCTGCAGCTCCTCGGCCTCCGGACCCTCCGGCTTGCCGACGATCAGCGAGCGGCTGGCCGGTACCTCTGGGTCGGACGGGCTGAGCTTCACCGACCCGACATCGGAGGTGATGCTGACCAGTCGGTCGCTCTCGGTAGCCGACTGGTTTCCGGCGACGAACAGCAGATCGACGGTCTCTCCGGGCTGCACCGCAGCACTGTTCTGGTCGGCGCGGATGCGCACGTCGCGCAATGCGATGTCCCCGACGCTCGCGCTGGCGCCGTTGACCGCAGGTTCCTGGGTGGCAGTCTGGGACTGCTGGCCCGCACCGCAGCCGGTCAGCGTCGTGGCGATCAGCGTCGCAGCGGCGAAGCCGAACACGGATCCGCGGGTGGTGGAGAGGTTCACTGATGCCTCCTGGTCGGCATGAACTGGCACGGATTTCGGCCGGGCACCTGGCCGCCACTGTTCGACTATGCACAGTAGTAGGTCGGTTTTCGACTGCGAAGCGGGCGGGCCACAAATCGGTGCCAGCGGGTGGTCGGCGCCACTCGAGACGGCTACCTGCGGTGCAGGTCACTGGCTGTCGCGACAGCCGTCGGCAAGCATGTATTCGCCGGTCTGTCAACCCCCAATGTTCAGCCAAGGTGGCCCTGACCTGCACCGTTGTTCAACCCGTGTCACAGGCCCGTGTTAGCATGGAGTGGCGAAAGGGGCTCGAAACAGATGATTTTCAAGGTCGGAGACACCGTTGTCTATCCACACCACGGTGCTGCGTTGATCGAAGCGATCGAAACCCGGACCATCAAAGGCGAGCAGAAAGAATATCTCGTCTTGAAGGTTGCCCAGGGTGACCTGACAGTTCGAGTACCCGCGGATAATGCCGAGTATGTGGGTGTGCGCGACGTGGTCGGTCAGGAAGGTCTGGACAAGGTCTTCCAGGTGCTGCGGGCACCGCACACCGAAGAGCCGACCAACTGGTCGCGTCGCTACAAGGCCAACCTGGAGAAGCTCGCTTCCGGCGACGTGAACAAGGTCGCCGAGGTCGTACGCGACCTGTGGCGCCGCGACCAGGAGCGCGGCCTGTCGGCGGGTGAGAAGCGGATGCTGGCCAAGGCCCGCCAGATTCTCGTCGGCGAGCTTGCGCTGGCGGAGAACACCGACGACGCGAAGGCCGAAACCATCCTCGACGAGGTTCTGGCCGCCGCCTCCTGACGGCATGTCGCCCACTAGGCGGCACCGATGACCACGGTTGCGGTCGTCCCGGCCGCAGGCTCTGGCGAGCGGCTTGGAGCGGGCAGACCCAAGGCATTCGTTCACCTCGCGGGGAGGACGCTGCTCGAACGGACCCTCGACGGCCTGCGAAACTCGCAAGTGGTCGACGCGGTCGTCGTCGCAGCGCCCGCCGATCGCACCGACGAGGCGAAGCTGATCCTCGGCGCCGACGCGACGGTGGTCGCCGGTGGGCCGGACCGCACAGAATCGGTGCGACGTGCGCTGGCTGCGGTCGGCGAGCCGGAATTTGTGCTGGTTCACGACGCTGCCCGCGCGCTGACCCCGCCTGCGTTGATCGCACGAGTCGTCGACGCCCTGCGGGACGGCTGTCAGGCAGTGGTTCCCGGCCTTCCAGTGGCCGACACCATCAAGGCCGTCGACGCCAACGGAGACGTGATCGCGACGCCGGCTCGGGCCGGGCTGCGGGCAGTGCAGACGCCGCAGGGCTTTCACACCGCACTGCTGCTGCGCGCGTACGAACGCGCCGAGACGGCCGATTTCACCGACGACGCGTCGATGGCCGAAAACATCGGGGCGCGGGTTCACGTCGTCGACGGCGATCCGCTGGCTTTCAAGATCACCACCGCATTGGATCTGCTGTTGGCGGAAGCAGTGGTGGGGAGACAGGCGTGACCGGCTTGCGGGTGGGTCTGGGCACCGACGTGCATCCCGTTGAAGCGGGCCGGCCGTGCTGGCTGCTGGGATTGCTGTTCGACGACGCCGACGGGTGCAGCGGCCATTCCGACGGTGACGTCGCCGTGCATGCGTTGTGCGACGCGCTGCTGTCGGCCGCGGGCCTGGGTGACATCGGCGCTGTCTTCGGTGTCGACGATCCGCGCTGGGCCGAAGTGACAGGCGCCCAGATGCTGGGGCATGTGCGAGGTGAGCTGGCCAGCGCGGGTTTTCGGCCTGTCAACGCCGCGGTGCAGGTGATCGGGAATCGGCCTAAGGTCGGTCCACACCGGCAGCGCGCGCAGGAGCTGCTGTCGGATCTCTTGGGCGCGCCGGTGTCGGTGTCGGCGACGACCACCGACGGGCTCGGCTTGACCGGTCGCGGTGAAGGTTTGGCCGCGATCGCGACAGCGTTGGTCATCGCCGACGAATAGGCCGGTAAGCTGGCACGTCGTGACCGATCGCGCTCAGGCTGTCGGGTCGGCCGCCCCATCGGCTCGACCTCCCGCCATGCGGCTGTACGACACCTACGCCGGTGCCGTCCGCGATTTCGTGCCGCTGCGCGACGGGCACGTGTCGATCTACTTGTGCGGCGCCACCGTGCAAGGCCTTCCCCACATCGGGCACGTCCGAAGCGCCGTGGCGCTCGACGTGCTACGCCGGTGGCTGATGGCACACGGCTACGACGTCGCATTCATCCGCAACGTCACCGACATCGACGACAAGATCCTGATCAAGGCCGCCGATGCCGGCCGGCCCTGGTGGGAGTGGGCGGCCACGCATGAGCGAGCCTTCACCGCCGCCTACGACGCGCTGGGCGTGCTGCCCCCGTCGGCGGAGCCTCGGGCCACCGGCCACATCACGCAGATCGTCGAGTTGATCGAGCGGCTGATCGAACGCGGCCATGCCTACCGCTCAGAACGGGACGCCGACGTGTACTTCGACGTGCTGAGCTTCCCCGACTACGGCAGGCTTTCCGGCCACCGGATCGACGACGTTCACCAGGGCGAGGGCGTCGGCGCCGGTAAACGCGATCAGCGCGACTTCACGCTTTGGAAGGCGGCCAAGCCGGGTGAGCCGTCCTGGCCGACACCGTGGGGCCGTGGGCGTCCCGGATGGCACTCCGAATGCGTCGCCATGGCACACGAATACCTTGGCTCGGATTTCGACATCCACTGCGGCGGGATGGATCTGGTGTTCCCGCACCACGAGAACGAGATCGCGCAGGCGTGCGCGGCCGGCGACGGCTTCGCCCGGTACTGGCTGCACAACGGCTGGGTCACCATGGGCGGCGAGAAGATGAGTAAGTCGCTTGGCAATGTGTTGTCCATTCCGGCTGTGCTGCAACGTGTTCGGCCCGTCGAGTTGCGGTATTACCTGGGCAGCGCGCACTACCGGTCGATGCTCGAGTTCTCCGAGACGGCGCTGCAGGACGCCGTCAAGGCCTACACGGGCATCGAGGATTTCCTGCACCGGGTCCGCACCCGCGTCGGTGCGGTCGTGCCGGGCAAGTGGACAGCGGGGTTCGGGGCGGCACTCGACGACGATTTGTCGGTGCCGATCGCGCTGGCCGAGATTCACAATGCTCGTGCCGAAGGCAACCGGGCCCTCGAGTCGGGCGATCACGAGACCGCGCTGGCCCGGGCCGGCGAAATACGCGCGATGATGGCGGTTCTGGGCTGCGACCCGCTCGACGAGCGATGGGAAACCCGCGACGAGACGTCGGCCGCGCTGGCAGCCGTCGACGTCTTGGTGCAGGCCGAACTCGAGCGCCGTGAGGCGGCACGGGCCCAGCGGAACTGGGCACTGGCCGACGAGATCCGTGACCGGCTGAAGCAGGCCGGCATCGAGGTCACCGACACTGCCGACGGGCCGCAGTGGACCCTGACCGACGGTGACAAGAAGTAGATGCCCGGAAACTCCCGGCGCCGCGGCGCGGTACGAAAAGCCGGCACCAAGAAGGGCCCCACCGTCGGCTCCGGCGGTGTGCGCCGCCGCGGTCTCGAGGGGCGGGGCGCCACTCCGCCGGCTCACCTGCGACCGAACCACCCGGCGGCCAAACGTGCGGCCGCCAAAGAAAAGTCGCGTCGCACCGGAAAGAAGACCGACGACACCGAGATTGTCCTCGGCCGCAACCCGGTGCTGGAATGCTTGCGGGCCGGAGTACCGGCGACCGCGTTGTATGTGGCGCTGGGCACCGACGCCGACGAGCGGTTGACCGAATCGGTGCGGCGCGCAGCGGATTCCGGCATTCCGATTCTGGAAGTGCCGCGCACCGATCTGGACCGCCTCAGCGCCAACGGGCTGCATCAGGGCATCGCGTTGCAGGTGCCGCCGTACCAGTACGCTCATCCCGACGACCTACTGACTGCGGTTCGCGACGCGTCATCGCCCGCACTTCTCTTGGCGCTCGACAACATCTCCGATCCCCGCAACCTCGGGGCGATCGTCCGGTCAGTCGCAGCCTTCGGCGGCCACGGTGTGGTGATCCCGCAGCGGCGCAGCGCGGCCGTCACCGCGGTGGCGTGGCGCACCAGCGCCGGCGCGGCGGCGCGCGTGCCGATCGCTCGGGCGTCGAATCTCAATCGGACACTTCGTGATTGGGCTACCACCGGGCTATTCGTCGTGGGGTTGGATGCTGACGGTGACACGACGATCGACGACTTGGATGCCGCTGGCGACATAGTGATCGTCGTCGGCTCGGAGGGTAAGGGGTTGTCGCGGTTGGTCCGCGAACACTGCGACGCGGTGGTGTCGATTCCGATGGCCGGCCCCACCGAATCGCTGAACGCCGCAGTCGCCGCCGGTGTGGTGCTGGCCGAGGTCGCACGCCAGCGCCGCCGCCGATAGCCTCTCAAGGGTGCAACCGTCACGTCCCGAGGATGTGTAACCCTGCCCACAGCGCCAGCACCGCCAACACCAAAGTGATCGGCACCGTGCACAAACCGAGGCGGACGAAGCGCCCGATGCCGTCTTCGGCGGCGTTGTCGCGCAGTACATTTCTCCACAGCAGGTTGGACAGCGAGCCGATGTAGGTCAGGTTGGAGCCGACATTCGTGCCGATCAGCACCGCGAGCACCGACGCCGCGCCGCCGCCGCCGACAAGAGGCAGCAGCAGCAGGACTGCCGGCAGGTTGTTCACGAGATTGGACAGCACCGCGGCGATCGCCGCCAACGCGAGCAGCGCAGGCAGCCCATTGCCGTTGGGCAGCAGATCTCGTGTCGCAGTGTCGAGCCCGTTGACCATCGCGGCCCGCACCACGACCCCGAGCGCCAGCACGAAAGCCAGGAACGGCACATTGGCTGCACGCACCACCTCCGGCAGCGTGCCCGTCCGCCGGATCAGCCCCCGCACTGCAAGCACGGCCGCGCCCGCACACGCCACCCATGCCGGCGACACTCCCACCAGTGACGCCGCCGCGAACCCCGTCAGCGTCACACCCAGCACCGCCAGCGCGAACACCGGCGGTTGCGGGCGGTCGGGAAGCTCGTGGGCGGCCGCCGGCGCGGACAAGTCGCCCGCGAAAAACCGCCGAACGACGAGGTATTCCGCGGCAATCGCTACCAGCCACGGCGCCGTCATCAAAGCGGTG
Source organism: Mycobacterium sp. NGS35 (assembly GCF_059812855.1). Lineage (NCBI taxonomy): Bacteria > Bacillati > Actinomycetota > Actinomycetes > Mycobacteriales > Mycobacteriaceae > Mycobacterium > Mycobacterium sp. NGS35. The sequence continues at coordinate 77,376 of NZ_JCALDL010000006.1, read as the reverse complement.
AACCGGGTGAACGACACCCCGGCCGCCGTGAACGCCAACAGGTTGGTCAAGTTCGACACCGGCAACAGCAGCGACGCGGTGTTGGCCAGATGAGCGCTGGCGTAGCTGTGCGGTCGGGCCGGCAGCCGCAGCATGCGGGCAGTGGCCAGCACTACCGGCGTCAGCAGCACGATCGTCGCGTCCAAACTCAGCACGGCGGTGGTCAGCGACGCGATCACGAACACCTGCCGCAGCAGCCGCCGGGGCTGTCCCGCACTGCCGCGTGCCATCACCATGCCGGCCGCCCGGAACACACCCTCGTCGTCGCACAGCCGCGCCAGCACCAGCACCGCGGCAAGGAATCCGACAACGGGAAGAAGCCGGGCCACCTCGTCGACCGCATCGCGCAGCGAAAGTGCCCCGACCGCAATCAACAGCAAAGCCGCGGGCACCGCCACGACGTCCTCGGTCCAGCCCTTCGGGCGCAGCAACGCGAACGTCAGCACCACGGCCAGCAGCGCCAGCGAAAGTAGCAATCGCCAATCCGCCTCAGGCCCAAGGGTCTTCAGGCTGCCACAACACCGGCAGGTGCAATGCCACGTCGTCTGCCGCAGCGAGCCGCGACAGCACCCGGATGGTGGCATCCAGATCGTCGGCCGCATACGGCAGCGCGCGGATCGGCTCGGTGAGCGGGCGGAAGAAGTCGTCCCAGTGGATCATCACCACCCGACGGGCGCCGACGGCACGCACCACTTCGTTCCAGTAGTCGACCAGGTACTGCTCGGGCAGTACCCCGAGCTGTCCCACGCCCAGATAGACCACATCGGCGCGCTGTCCGGCCAGCGCGCCCTCGACGAACCCGGCGCTGCCCTGAACCAGCAGCCGCCGATCCGTTGGCCGGTGACGAATCAGCACGGACCATGCCTCACCACATTTGTAGGCCGACGCCTTGACTGGGGGCACCACAGGCTCGGTGATCACACCCGGAAACCGGTCGGGCGGTGAGTGTTTCGACTCGATCAGCGTCACTTCGTAGGCACCCAGGGTGATCGGCTCACCTGAGATCGCGACGACGATGCGGTCGTCGGGTAAGCCGTAGCCGCGGCCGATGTTGGCTGCCGACTCACCGCCGACGAGCTCGGCGTCGGTGCGTGCGGCCACCACCGCGGAGTCCAGCGCATGGTCGTAGTGGGTGTGCACCGGAATCACCGCATCCAGTTTGCGGACACGGGTCCGTTCCAGGCAGCCGATGATCCGCTCCAGCGACGGTTCCACCCGCCGCAACACCACGGTCGACAGGCTCGGCCGCGAGAAGAACCCGTCGGTCATCAGCGCCGAAGTGCCGTCGCTGACGAGAAGTGTCGCCACGCCCAACCACGTCACCGAAAGAGGAGCGTCGGCCTCGGCGGGCGGCACGTCGAACCGCTTGGTGAAGTCCTCGACGAACGGGCGGCCGAGCTTGAGGCGCATGGCTCAACCCTACGGCGAATCCCGCGACGCTGTTGCGGGCGGCGGATCAGCCGGCCGGGGTGAGCATGTCCTTCCAGGCGTCGTCGGCGACGTTGGCGGAATCCTTCACGCTGTAGCGCGAGCCGTCGGGTGCGACGACCTCGCCGCTCTGCGGGTTGTAGATCGCCGTGGGAAGCTGCCCCGGCGTATAGGTGCACGGGTTCGGCTGCTGACCGCTGCACGCCACACTGCCCTGCCCGGGCCGCGACAACGGATCACTGACCGGCATCGGCGGACGAATCATGTTGGCGGGCAACGGGTTCAAGCCGTTGTTGACGCTGGGCGCCGGGATCACCCGACCGGGCTCCACCGGCTGGTCACAGCGCGCCGCCGGTGCCGGGCAGGTCAGGATCTGGTTCGGATCGCCGTACCACGGGTTGGTGCCCATCGGCACATACGGCTCGTTGCTGCGGCACTCCTGCGGCGATGCGGCCCGTTTACCCGGCACGTCGGCGCACGGATAATTACGCGCGCCGCGAACCGCGAGACCCTGGTAGTCCTTCGGGATCTTGCAGTAGATCCCGGTCGGCAGCGGCGCTGGCGAGGTGTCGGCAGGCGCGCGCCACTGCGACGGCGGCAAAAAGCCAGTCAGGCACGGCGGCGGACTGTTGAGGGCAGCACCGAAACCCGGCGGAACAGCCTGCAGGGTCAACGCAGAGGCACCGATGCCCACGAACAACGGGCCGAGCGCGAAGTTGATGATGCCGTAGCCGGGGAAGACCGTTCCTGCCTCGAGCTGACTCGCGCTCTGTGGGAAGTAGACGAACGCCTGTTCGACGCCCTTGTGGTAGCGCTTGAGCAAGTCGATGACGATCTCGAGGTTGGCCAGTGTCTGCGGCAGCGAGTCACGCACATCGGAGAACACCGCGTTGAGCTGATCGGCGGTGGGGGCGGCCTGCTGCAAACCGCTGCGCAGTGCCGCGTCCTGCTCAGCGGCCTGGGTGCCGATCGAATTCAGGTTGGCCGCCCAGGTTTCGATGTTGTCGCGCGAATTCACCTGCGAATCCAGGATCGGCGACGAGTTGGCGATGATGTCGTTGACCGGAGTCAAGTTGTCACGGAAGTCGCTGGCAATCGCGGTGGTCGAATCCACCAGCCGCTGCAGCGCCGGCCCCAGCCCACCGACCGCTTGTGACGTCTCGTCGAGCAACGTGGCGATCTTGTCCTTGGGCAGGGCCGCGAGCCCGCGATTGGCGGCGTCAAGGGCCGGGCCGACGTCGGACGGAATCGTGGTCTTGGTGATCGTCTGACCGTCCCGGAAGTGTTTACTGGAGTCGCCGCTGGCGGAGACGATGTCGACGTACTGCTCGCCGACAGCCGTCACGGAATGCACGTTCGCGGAGGCGTCCAGCGGCAGCTTGTACCGGTTGTCGATGCTCAGCGTTGCGCGCGCCCCCCGCTCGGTGGGCTGGACGTCGGTCACCCGCCCGATCATCGCGCCCCGGTATGTGACGTTGGCGGTCTCGTAGAGCCCACCGGATCTCGGCAGATCGACGTACAGCGTGTACTGGCCGATGCCTACGCGCTGTGGCAAGTGAAGGTAGTGGAAGCTCAAAGCGCCGAGCGCCAGCAACGTCAGCGCCAGAAAGATCGCGAGCTGAAGGCGAATGAACGGCGTCAGGATCGGGTCGCCTTGGCCCGTCCACCGCATCGGTTCCTCCTCGCCTCACGCCGAGCGACGGGGCGCTTCCCGTGTGCGGGGGACACCGGTGTCTGACCTCGCGATGAGTCGGAACTGTACCCGATGACGGTAACGCGCACGCCGCAACAGACAAACTATCGTGATCGTGGATTCGACGTTCCTTCGGGTTCAGACGAACGGTTGCAGCGTGACGCCGTCACTGATCAGTCGTTCGCGCACCGCGACGGCCAACTGCACTGCATCGGGCGAATCACCATGCACGCAGATGGATTCCACGTTTACCGGGATCACCGAACCGTCGATCGCGGTCACCTCTGCGCGCATCACCATCGTCGACACGCGCTGCGCCACCGTGTCCGGGTCGTGGATCACCGCACCCGGATACCGACGGGATACGAGTTGGCCGTCGGGCCGGTAGGCGCGATCCGCGAACGCCTCAGCGACACAGCGCAATCCGAGCGCAGACGCCGCCTCGAACAGTGCGGACCGCGCCAAGCCCAGCACCGGTAGCGAATCGTCGACCGCATGCACCGCCTCGGCGATCGCCCGGGCCTGGGTCCGGTCGGTGACGGCGGTGTTGTACAGCGCCCCATGGGGTTTGACGTAGGACACTTTTGATCCCACCGCATGAGCGATCGCCTGCAGCGCACCGATCTGGTAGATCACGTCGGCGGTCAAATCCGGTGCGGCGACGTCGATGTAGCGGCGGCCGAAGCCCGCCAGGTCGCGATAGCTGACCTGCGCGCCGATCCGTACACCCTGTTCGGCAGCTGCGCGGCAAGTCCGGACGAGCCCGGCCGGATCGCCGGCATGAAATCCGCAAGCCACGTTCGCGCTTGTGACCACTCGCAGCATCTGCTCGTCATCCCCGAGCCGCCACACTCCGAACCCTTCGCCGAGGTCGGCGTTCAGATCGACCGTTCGCTGGGGGGCCGGCACAAGTGCAAGCCTAGGTGTGCGCCGGTGACTGATGTCGACGTTCGACGAGCCAACACACCACGAAAATCGCGAACGAGATCGTCGTGACGAAGACCGAGATCGGCACACCCGGGGCCAGCGACAGCACGATGCCGCCCACCGCAGCAAGCTCGGCGAACAGCACCGACACCGCAATGGTGGGCATCGGTGCCGAACATACTCGCGCCGCTGCTGCGGCAGGAGTGATCAGTAGGGACATGACCAGCAGGGCGCCGACGATCTGTACGCCCTGCGCAGCGACGACGCCCACCAGCGCCGCGAACACAATGCCCAGCACGCGCACCGGGACACCGCGCGCCGCGGCCACCTCCGGGTCGACGGTCGCGAACAACAGCGGCCGGTATGCGACCACGAGCACGATCGCGAGAACCACGGCGACGACGACCAATTGGGCCAGACCGGAATAGCCGACCCCGACGATCTGGCCCGTCAGCAGTGCGAAACTGGTCCCTGCCCGACCCGGGTAGAGGTGGATGAACAACACCGCAAGGCCCAAGCCGAAGGCCATCACCACGCCGATGGCTGAATCGCGTTCTCGCGCACGCTGTCCCAACACGCCGAACAGCACCGCGGCGATCAAGCTTCCCAGCAGCGCGCCGACTCCGACGTTGAAGCCTGTCAACAGTGCGAACGCCGCTCCCGTCAAAGACAATTCGGATGAACCGTGCACCGCGAACGACATCTGCCGCATGACGATGAACGGCCCGATCAGTCCGGCCGTCAATGCCAGCAGCGCGCCGGCCACGATTGCCTGCTGCACGAAGTCGCGGCTCAGCAGGTCCGCCGTGACGTGGAGGTCGAACAGCTTGTCAAGCACGCGAGCGATGTTGTCACTCATGGCAATAGCTCCGGTTGCCCACCACCACGTATTGCCCGCGTATTCGCAGCACGTCGACATCGGCGCGGTACAGCTTCGACAGGTTCTCGGTAGTCATCACCTCGTCCACGGTGCCGACTCGGAACCTGCCGTCGACCAGATACAGCACCCGGTCGACGAAGGGCAGCACGGGGTTGATGTCGTGGGTGACGAACACCACCGCAGTCGCCGCGTCGCGCCGCCGCTTGTCGATCAATGCCGAGACCTGTTGTGCGCTGGCCGGATCAAGGTTCAGCAGGGGCTCGTCACACAGCAACAGAAGGGGATCTCCGGCCAGCGCCTGAGCGATCCGCAGCCGCTGCAGTTCGCCGCCGGACATCACGGAAAGCGGCGCCTTGGCCAGATGCTCGGCGCCCACCGCGGCAAGCGCGCTGTCGACGGCCGAGTCGTGCTGCCGCCGAATCGTTCGGCGAATGGTCCATCCCCAGCGGTGTCCGTCGACCCCCAGGCGCACTAGATCAGCGCCGCGCATCGTCAGTCCGCGCTCCGCGCCCCGATGTTGCGGAATGTAGCCGACGGTGCTGCGCCCCGACGAAACAGGCTGCCCCGCAATAGAAACCGCGCCGGTCGTCAACGCTAGCTGGCCCGTGAGCACCTTCAGTAGTGATGTCTTTCCCGAGCCGTTGGGCCCCAGCACGGCGACGAATTCGCCGCGGTCGACGGTCAGATTCAGGCTGTCCCAGAGTACGCGGTCGCCGAACGCGAGGCCGGCGTCGCTGAGCTGGACGAGGGGCGTGCTCACTGGCGGTGTGCGTCGATCCGCTGCAGCGCCGCGCTCAACTGCTCGACGGTGTGCCGTTGCCACGACACGTAATCCGTTCCGGCGGGCAGTGTCTCGCGCACCTCCACGACCGGCACGCCTGCCGCGTTCGCAGCATCTACCACCCGGCGCGTCACCGACGTGTCGGTTTGCGGGTTGGACAACACCACCTGCACGCCGTGGGTATTCACCAGATCCAGTACTGCCGCGATGTCGGCGGGCGCAGGATCGGCGTCGGCGGTCACCGCTTTGTAGTAGCCCTCCGGCGTCTTGTCCACCAGCCCCGCCGCCACCTGGAGATAGTGGGCGACGTCCTCGGTCGCAATCACGCCGGCACCGCGGTGTGCGGCGGCGATATCGCGCTCGGTGGCGGAGATGGCGCGCAGCTGGTCGGTGAACGTTTCGGCGTTGGCGCGGAAGTCGGCGGCGTGAGCGGGATCGGCGGCGCCCAGTTGGTCGGCGATCGCGTCAGCCACTCGGTTGACGGTGTCGAGGTCGTAGAAGACATGCGGATTACTTCCCGGCTGATACCCGCCGACCGTGAACGCCTCGATGCGCTTCACCGCGCCGTTCTGCTTCAGCACCGGCGCGACGAACGCGTCGTAGCCGCCTCCGTTGTAGACCACCAGGGCGGCGTCGGCGATCGCGGCGGCGTCGGCGGGGCTGGCGTCATAGGAGTGCGGGTCTTCGGCGGGGTTGTCGATGATCGCCCTGACTTGCACATGCTCGCCGCCCACTGCTGCAGCGACGGACCCCCACACCGTGGTCGACGCGACGACGCTGAGCTTGTGCGACTGCTCGGACGACGGCGTGCACGCGGCGACGGCAAGCACGACCGCAGCCCACACGACCGCGGCCAGCCCCATCACCCGACGCATGCCTCGCCTCACTTAAATGAAAACCGTTTCCATTAATGTAGCGCATCTCAATGCATGGATGCGCTAACGTCGGAGAGCATGGCCAGGACGGGCGGGCACCGGCGGCGGGCCACGCTGGATTCTCTGGCCGCCGAGCTCAACGTCTCGCGCACCACGGTCTCCAACGCGTACAACCGACCGGATCAATTGTCGGCCGGTCTGCGTGAGCGGGTGCTGCAAACCGCGAAGCGACTCGGCTATCCGGGTCCCGATCCGGTGGCGCGCTCGCTGCGGACCCGGAAGGCCGGCGCGGTCGGCCTGGTGCTCACCGAGCCGCTGAACTATGCATTCAGCGATCCCGCGGCGGTGAGTTTCGTCGGCGGGCTGGCGGAGTCCTGTGAACAGGTGGGCCAGGGACTGCTGCTGGTGGCGGTCGGGCCCGCACGCAGCATCGCCGAAGGGTCGCACGCCGTGCTCAGCGCAGGTGTGGACGGCTTCGTCGTCTACTCGGTGGCCGACGACGACCCCTATCTGCAGGTGGCGCTCGAACGCAACCTGCCTGTCGTCATCGTCGACCAGCCCAAGGACGTCGCGGGTGCGTCGGGTGTGTGCATCGACGACCGGGCGGCGATGCGGGAACTCGCGGATTACGTTGTGCGCCTTGGGCATCGGGACATCGGCCTGCTGACCATGCGGCTGGGCCGTGAGCGCAGGACGGCGGCCGCGTCGGTGGCGACGCCAGAGCGGTTGCGCTCAGCGCATTTTCACGTGCAGCGGGAACGCATTCACGGCGTGCGCGACGCGATGGCGGCCGCCGGCCTCGATCCCGACTCGTTGACCGTGGTGGAGAGTTACGAGCACCTGCCGACGTCGGGTGGCGCGGCCGCAGAGGTGGCGCTGGAAGCCAACCCACGCATCACCGCACTGATGTGCACCGCGGACGTGCTGGCGCTGTCGGCGATGGACTACCTGCGAGCGCGCGGCGTCTACGTGCCGGGGCAGTTGACGGTCACCGGTTTCGACGGCGTGCCCGACGCATTGCGTCGGGGGTTGTCCACCGTCGCCCAGCCGAACCTCGAAAAAGGCCGTCTGGCAGGCAAACTCCTTCACACACCGCCCCGCAGCGGGCTCCCGGTCAACGAGGTGCTGCCCACGGAACTGGTACGCGGCCGCACTGCCGGACCTCCGGCCTGACCGCTCGACCGGTCAGATCTTGGGGTGGTCTTCGTCGCCGATCAGTAGACGCACGGCCAGATCCAGCCGCTTGCTCACGTCGGTGGCCGAGGCCCGCCGGGTCAGCCATGCGAGCAGATTGGACAGCCACACGTCCGAGATGACCCGGGCGATGTGGTACTGGTCCTCGGTCGGCTCGCCGTCGCTCATCGCCCGCGCGAACATGCTGTCCATCAGCTTGCCGACGTGGTCCACCTCGCCGGCCGCGGACGCGTCGGCGAATACGAATGCCCGCGTCATCGCCTCGGTCAACAGCGGGTTGCGCTGCATCGCCCGGTTCAGCCGGCTGATCATCTGGTGCAGTCGCTGATACGGCGTGCCGCCGCCCAGCGACATCCGGTCCGTTTTGGCGTCGATCCGCTCGAACTCCCGCCCCAGCGCAGATACCAGCAGATGCACCTTCGACGGGAAGTACCGATACAACGTTCCGACCGCCACGTCGGCTCGTTCGGCCACGGCGCGCATCTGCACCGCCTCGTAACCGCCCTTAGAGGCGATAGCCAACGTGGCATCCAAGATGCGCTTGCGACGCTCCCGCTGAGCCTCCGAGCCGAGTTCGGATTCGGCCAGGGCGGCCACCGTCAGGACCTGGGGCTGACGCGGTTCGCTCGACGAGCCGGAACTGGCGTGTGCTGGCGTCGACATGCGGTAAGCGGCTCCTTGTCTTCGTCTACGAGAAGAAACGATACGCATTCCGGCCGTGGATTTCTCGCCGGGAATCGGCCCGCCTACGCTCGTGTCCTGCTCGGATGCGTGCCGGTTCGCCAACCGGCACCCGTACTATTAGAACACGTTCTAGTAGGCTGCACGTGTCTTTACCTCACGGCTTAGGAGGCTGACCGTGGCAGCAGCGTCTCCAACTCGGGCAAGCAGCTCGCCGGACGACCAGGCCGCCGCCAGAGAGCTGGTGCGTTCATGGGCACCCGGATCCGGGGCTGTCGCAGCCGCGCGGGCCGTCGAGCAAGGCGATCCCGATGCCTGGCAGAAGCCGTTCCGCGGGCTGGCCGAACTCGGCTTCTTCGGGGTCGCGGTGCCCGAGTCACTGTCGGGCGCCGGTGCCGGCGTCGCGGACTTGTGCGCGATGCTCGAGGAGGCCGCCTACGCGCTGGTGCCCGGGCCGGTGGCCACCACCGCGCTGGCCACGCTGCTGCTTGACGACGAACACGTGCTCGCCGAAATGATGTCCGGACAGCGCAGCGCCGGCGTCGCCCTCGACGGCGACCTGAGCGTCGGCGACGGTCGTGTCAGCGGCACCCTGCCGGTTGTGCTGGGCGGCAGGGCCGGCGACTACGTCGTGGCCGCGGCAGGCGAGCAGTGGCTGCTGGTCGACACCAGCGCCGACGGCGCGACGGTCGAGGTGCTGACGGCCACGGACTTCTCGCGCCCGCTGGCGCGCGTCGTGCTGGACTCTGCACCGGCGGTGACGCTGACCGTCCCGGGTCGGCGCGCGCACGACCTCGCCGCCACGGTGCTCGCCGCCGAGGCCGCCGGGGTGGCCCGCTGGGCGCTGGACACCGCCACCGAATACGCGAAGGTCCGCGAACAGTTCGGCAAGCCGATCGGCAGCTTTCAGGCGATCAAGCACATCTGCGCGGAGATGCTGTTGCGGGCCGAGCAGGCGTCGGTGGCAGCGGCCGACGCGGCCCGGGCCGCCGACTCTGACGACCGGCAGCTTCCGGTGGCCGCGGCCGTTGCAGCTGCGGTGGGGATCGACGCCGCCAAGGCCAACGCGAAGGATTGCATACAGGTGCTCGGCGGCATCGGGATCACCTGGGAGCACGACGCGCACTTGTATCTGCGCCGCGCACACGGTATTTCGCAAGTGCTCGGCGGCCGGTCGCGCTGGTTGCGCCGGGTCGCCGCCCTCACCCGCGATGGAGTCCGCCGCGAATTGCACATCGACCTCGCGGCCGTCGAGGACCTTCGGCCGCAGATCAGAGCCGCAGTCGTGGAGGTGGCCGCGCTGCCCAAGGAGAAGCGTCAGGCCGCGCTGGCCGACGCGGGTCTGCTGGCGCCGCACTGGCCCAAGCCGTACGGCAGAGACGCCTCGCCGGCCGAGCAGTTGCTGATCGACCAGGAGATGGCCGCGGCCGGGGTCGACCGCCCTGATCTGGTGATCGGCTGGTGGGCCGCTCCGACGATCCTCGAACACGGCAGCCCGGAACAGATCGAGCGCTTCGTGCCCGCGACCCTGCGCGGCGAGCTGACCTGGTGCCAGCTGTTCAGTGAACCCGGCGCCGGCTCGGACCTTGCCGCGCTGCGCACGAAAGCCGTTCGGGCAGAAGGGGGTTGGCGGCTCACCGGGCAAAAGGTGTGGACGTCGGCCGCGCACAAGGCGCACTGGGGGGTGTGCCTCGCGCGCACCGATCCGGACGCCCCGAAACACAAGGGCATCACCTATTTCCTCGTGGACATGAAATCCGAGGGCATCACGATCCGGCCGCTGCGCGAAATCACCGGCGACGAGCTGTTCAACGAGGTGTTCTTCGACGACGTGTTCGTGCCCGACGAGATGGTGGTCGGTGAGGTCAACGACGGCTGGCGGCTGGCGCGCACCACGCTGGCCAACGAACGTGTCGCAATGGCACACGGCACCGCGCTCGGCAATCCGATGGAGCAGCTGCTGGCGACGGTGTCGCAGGCCGACCTCGACCCCGCCGAACAGGATCGGCTCGGCGCGTTGATCGTGGCGGCGCAAGTGGGCTCGCTGTTGGATCAGCGGATCGCCCAACTGGCCGTCGGCGGCAAGGATCCCGGCCCGCAAGCCAGCGCCCGCAAGCTCATCGGTGTGCGCTACCGCCAGGAGCTGGCGGAATTCCGAATGGACCTGTCCGAAGGCGCGGGCATCGTGGAGAACCGCGAAGTCCACGACTTCCTCAACACCCGTTGCTTGACCATCGCCGGCGGCACCGAGCAGATCCTGCTGACCATGGCCGCCGAGCGGCTGCTGGGGCTGCCGCGCTGAGCGCGGCGTGAGGTCAGCTGAAGGTGGTCTGCGCGCAGGTGGTCGGCGAGGTGATGTTGACGCCGGAGTACACCACCTGGATCTCCGCGCACACGATGTAGTCGGAATTGAGCAACGGCTGGCCGGTCTGCCAGTCGGTCGGCTGGCTCTGGCCGGAGATCTGGTACTTCTCCGGCGGGCCGCCGCCGAAGTAGATCGTCGTGATCTCGCGCCGGCCCATCTCCTTGTACTGCCGCGTATTTGCCGCTACCACTTGGGTTTCCGAGTTGTTCAGCCGGTTCGACGAGCGCAGCGTGGTGGTCTGGCGCGCCCACAGGTCATCCGGAAATCCTTCGATACCGTCGGCTGACCGGCGGTTGGCCGCAACAGTGAAGTAGCACTGTTTGTCGGCCAGCGGGCAATTCGCGGTGACGTGCACTTCCAACTGCATGCCGTCCGGCAGCGGAAACGACGTGTCCTTGGTGTCGGACGCCGCAGAGGCCAGCCCGGGAACGCCGAGCCCAACACCGAGCAGTCCGCCTGCGATGGCTACCGCAAATCCCTTCATGGTGCTCCTCCCCAGCATGCGAAATGGTAGCCGCGGGCTATTCGTCGTAGGTGACTTCGACGGAATCCGACCGCGGGCGGGCCTGACACCCCAGGATCAGCCCTTCGTCGAGGTCCGATGGCTCGAGCACGTCGTTGACCTCCATCTCGACCTCGCCGCTGCGCTTGAGCACCGCACACGCTCCGCAATGTCCCTCGCGGCAGGAGAACGGCGCGTCGAGGCCCTTGTCCAGCAGCACGTCGAGCAGCTTGGCGTTACGCGGCCAGGAAATCTCATGCCGCTGGCCGTCGAGGTGCACGATCGCAGTGGCAGGCGGCTCGTCGCTGTCGTCCTCGATCACGACGGCTGCGAACGGATCGGTGTCCAAAGAACGGAAAACCTCGATGTGCAGCCGCTCCTTGGGCACGCCGATGCTTCTCAGTGCGGCTTCGGCGGCGGCCATAAACGGGCCGGGTCCGCAGATGAAGGCGTCGTGGGCGGCGTACGGCGCCATGAGCGCAGCCAAGGCGGCTTGGGTGGGCAGCCCCTGCACGGATTCCAGCCAGTGCATCACGGTGAGCCGGTCGGGGTATTTCGCGGCGAGTTCTCGCAGCGCACCGGCGAAGATCACCGAGTTCTCGTCGCGGTTGGCGTAGACGAGGACGACCTTGCCGCTGCCCTCGGCCAGCGCCGACTTGCAGATCGCCATCATCGGGGTGATGCCGCTGCCGGCAGCGACGAGCAGGAAGTCCGTGTCGAGCGTGCGCGGGACGAAGGTTCCCGACGGGGCGAGTACGTGCAGCCGCATCCCGGGGTGCGCGTGATCGCACAGCCAGTTGGACGCGTAGCCGTCGGCGGTGCGTTTGACGGTGACGGCCATCGCGTCGTCGGTGAACGGCGAGGTGCACAGCGAATAGCAGCGCGCGACCGAGCCGGTGCGGTCGCTGGGAATCCGCAGAGTCAGGAATTGGCCCGGGGCGTACTGCAGCTTCTGTGGGGAGATGACGGGGTCGTTTGGACCGTCGGGGACCTTGAACACCAGAGAGCGCGCGTCGTCGGTCTCCGCGACGACGTCGGCCACCTGCAGTTCCAACACGTGGCTGCCCAGCGGCTCGTCGGTCACGACTCTCCTTCCGGCAGGAACTAGAACATGTTACAGAAATGTGCTTGCCCGGGTCTACCTGCTGCAGGAATGCGGTGCTCGACTAAAATCGTAACGTGTTCTAATCTTGCGACTGAACCGCGACCTTGGAGGCAGCAGTGACGTCCATTCAACAGCGCCCGGTGACCGAAGGGGCCCAGGCGGTGCTCGACGCCGTCGACGAACTACTGCCCAAGCTGCGGCAGCGCGCCCAGGAAACCGAGGAGCTGCGCCGCCTTCCGGACGCTACCGTCAGTGAACTCCAGGAGATCGGCTTCTTCAGGTTGCTGCAGCCGCAGCAGTGGGGCGGCCTGCAATGCGACCCCGCGCTGTTTTACGAGGCGGTTCGCCGGCTTGCCAGTGCGTGCGGCTCGACCGGCTGGTGTGCGTCGATCATCGGCGTGCACAACTGGCATCTGGCGCTGTTCGACCAGCAGGCCCAAGAAGAGGTGTGGGGCGACGACAGCAACGTCCGCATCTCGTCGTCGTACGCGCCGATGGGTGCGGGGCAGGTGGTCGACGGCGGCTATCTGGTCAACGGCGCTTGGAACTGGTCGTCAGGTTGCGACCACGCCACATGGACGTTCGTCGGCGGGCCGGTGATCAAGGACGGTAAGCCGGTGGACTTCGGCAGCTTCCTGATTCCGCGCAGCGAGTACCAGATCGACGACGTGTGGCACGTCGTCGGCCTGAAGGGCACCGGCTCCAACACGCTGGTGGTCAAAGACGTGTTCGTGCCGCGCCATCGGTTCCTGTCCTATAAGGCAATGAACGACAAGACCGCCGGCGGCCTGCAGACCAACACTGCTCCCGTCTACAAAATGCCTTGGGGCACAGTGCATCCCACGACGATTTCGGCCCCGATCGTGGGCATGGCCTACGGCGCGTACGAGGCGCATGTGGAGCATCAGGGCAAGCGGGTGCGAGCCGCGTTCGCGGGTGAGAAGGCCAAGGACGACCCGTTTGCGAAGGTGCGCATCGCGGAGGCAGCCAGCGACATCGACGCCGCCTGGCGCCAGTTGATCGGCAACGTCAGCGAGGAGTACGCACTGTTGCAGGCGGACAAAGAGATTCCGTTCGAGCTGCGCGCCCGCGCCCGCCGCGACCAGGTGCGCGCCACCGGCCGCGCGATCGCGTCCATCGACCGGCTGTTCGAGGCGTCCGGCGCCACGGCCCTGGCCAATAGCGCTCCTATCCAACGCTTTTGGCGTGACGCCCACGCCGGCCGGGTGCATGCCGCCAACGATCCAGAACGCGCGTACCTGATCTTCGGCAACCACGAGTTCGGCCTGCCGCCGCAGGACACGATGGTCTGATGACGTCTTTCGCCGCCGAAGCCGCTCAGCAGCAAGAGGTCACGTTCGAGTCCACCTCGCGCTACGCGCAGGTGCGCTCGGGTTCTTTGGATATGCGCCTGCATTACCACGAGGCGGGCGTAGGCCACGAGCAGACCGTCGTGCTGTTGCACGGCGGCGGCCCGGGCGCGTCGAGCTGGTCGAACTTCTCGCGCAACATCGCGGTGCTGGCCAAGCACTTCCACGTGCTGGCGGTCGATCAGCCCGGCTACGGCCTGTCGGACAAGCACACCGAACACGAGCAGTACAACCGTTACAGCGCTAGAGCTTTGATGGGGCTGTTCGACCATCTCGGCTTACAGCGTGCCGCTCTCGTGGGCAACTCGTTGGGCGGGGGCACCGCGGTGCGGTTCGCACTCGACTACCCCGACAGAGCCGGGCGGCTGGTGCTGATGGGCCCCGGTGGGTTGAGCGTCAACCTGTTCTCGCCTGACCCTACCGAAGGCGTCAAGCTGCTCGGGAAGTTCTCTGTCGAGCCCACCCGCGAGAACTTGGAGAAGTTCTTGCGAATCATGGTGTTCGACCAGAAACTGATCACCCCTGAGCTCGTCGACGAACGCTTCGCGCTGGCCAGCACACCCGAATCGCTGGCGGCCACCAAAGCGATGGGGAAGTCGTTCTCGGGTGCGGATTTCGAGCTCGGCATGATGTGGCGCGAGGCCTACAAGTTGCGCCAGCGCGTGTTGCTGATCTGGGGCCGCGAGGACCGCGTCAACCCACTCGACGGTGCGCTGGTGGCGCTGAAGACCATCCCCCGCGCGCAACTGCACGTATTCGGCCAGTGCGGACACTGGGCGCAGTTGGAGAAATTCGACGAATTCAACAAGCTCACCATCGATTTCCTGGGGGAGTGAGGTACGGATGAGCATCCGGTCACTGGCGTATCTGCGCATCGAGGCGACGGACGTCGCGGCCTGGCGGGATTACGGCCTGAAGATGCTCGGCATGGTCGAGGGCAAGGGCCACACCGACGGCGCGCTGTATCTGCGGATGGACGACTTCCCGGCGCGGCTGGTGATCGTCCCGGGGGAGCGCGACCGGCTGCTGGAGTCAGGCTGGGAAACCGCGAACGCCCTTGAGCTGCAAGAGGTTCGCAACCGCCTCGACGTGGAAGGCGTGCCTTATAAGGAGGCGACGGCCGCCGAACTCGCCGACCGCCGGGTCGACGAGATGATCCGATTCCAGGATCCGTCGGGCAACTGCCTCGAGGTGTTTCACGGTGCCGCACTGGAGCATCGGCGTGTCGTCAGCCCGTACGGCCACAAGTTCGTCACCGGAGAGCAGGGCCTGGGCCACGTGGTGCTGACCACCCGTGACGACGCGGAGTCATTGCACTTCTACCGCGACGTGCTCGGGTTCTACCTTCGCGACTCGATGCGGCTGCCCCCGCAACTCGTCGGCAGGCCCGCTGACGGTCCTCCGGCATGGTTGCGCTTCTTCGGCTGCAACCCGCGGCACCACAGCCTGGCGTTCATGCCCGGCGAGACGCCCAGCGGCATCGTGCATTTGATGGTCGAGGTAGAGAACTCCGACGACGTCGGGCTGTGCCTCGATCGCGCGCTTCGCCGCAAAGTGCCGATGTCGGCGACCCTCGGCCGCCACGTCAACGACCTCATGCTGTCGTTCTACATGAAGACCCCCGGCGGCTTCGACATCGAATTCGGTTGCGAGGGACGGCAAGTCGACGACCGCGACTGGATTGCTCGGGAAAGCACGGCCGTCAGCTTGTGGGGCCACGACTTCAGCGTCGGCTTCAAGGCCTGAGCTTGTCCGCGCCGATCGACCCGCGCACATTCCGCAGTGTGCTCGGGCAGTTCTGCACCGGCATCACGGTGATCACCACGTTGTACGAGGACCGTCCGGTCGGGTTCGCGTGCCAGTCGTTCGCTGCGCTGTCGCTGGAGCCGCCACTGGTGTTGTTCTGCCCCACCAAGGTCTCGCGGTCGTGGAAGGCGATCGAGGCCACCGGGCGGTTCTGCGTCAACGTCCTGCATGAGAAGCAGAAGAACGTGTCGGCCCGATTCGGCTCCAAGGAACCCGACAAGTTCGCCGGAATCGACTGGCATCCTTCGCCTTTGGGCTGTCCGATCATCGACGGTTCGCTGGCACACATCGACTGCACTGTCGCCTCCGTGCATGAGGGTGGCGATCACTTCGTGGTGTTCGGTGCGGTGCAATCACTGTCGGAAGTGCCCAAGAAGAAGCCCAGGCCGCTGCTGTTCTACCGCGGCGAGTACACCGGCATCGAGCCCGACAAGAACACCCCTGCGCAGTGGCGCGACGACCTCGAGGCGTTTTTGACCGCCACCACCCGCGACACCTGGCTGTAGCCGGCTTCGCGCGTTGCGAGCGTGAAGCCACTGCGGCGACACGCCGAGAAGCCTCGCAATGAGTTCACGTTCGCGAGCCGGGCGCTGAGTGTCACAAACCGGTGTCGTCCGGCGTCTAGAAAGCGGAAGAAAACATCGGATCAAGGACGACAACATGGCTCGCTGGTATGTGTACACAGTGACCGCGCTGGTAGGAGTGGTCACTTTCGGAATCGGGGTCTGGTGCCTGGTCGACCCCGGCTCGTTCGCCCACTTCGTCGACTTCGAGGAACACGAGCATTTCCTGCACGACGCCGGTGCATTCCAGATCGGCCTTGGCGTCACGCTGCTTCTGGCGCTGATCTGGGGAGACGCGCTTGCCACGGCTGTTGCCGGCTTCTTCGTCGCCAACACCGTCCACACCGTCAACCACGTGATGGACCTCGATCTCGGCGGCTCCGTCGCTCAGGTGTGGCTGCTCGCGGCGGTGTCCGTGGCCCTGGCGGTCGCGTTCGTCCTGCGGCTGCGCCAACTCGGCTACGTAGTGGGCGTCGTCAGTTACGCCACCGACCGCACTCTGGCGCCGTTCGTCCGTCAGAAGACGATCAGCCTCACCACTTTCCGCAAGGACGGCACACCCGGCAGCAGCCCGGTCAGCATCGCCGTCGACGGTGACCGCGCATACTTCCGCAGTTTCGATCGCGCGATCAAGGTGCGCCGGATGCGACGCGACCCGAAGGTGGAGTTCGGTCCGTCCACCAGCTCGGGCAAGGCGACCGGCCCTACGCAACCCGCGCGGGTAAGGCTGCTCGATGGCGAACAATACCGGACAGCGGCACGGCTGCTGCGGCGCAAATATCCGCTCCTGCACGGTGTGATCGTGCCGTTGATGCATCGCCTGATGCGCAAGAAGTTCGGCCGCACAGTGCATCTCGAGCTCATTCCGGTGACCGCGGAGGAAAGCTAGCCCCCCGGGCCCGTGGACGGAGACGCAATGGATCACACGCTGGACACACAAGCCCGAACACGCGCGTTCGCCCGAGTGCTCGGGCCGTTCTTCACGATCGTGCCCGCGATCGTCGCGGCACGCGTGACTCACATGCGGACACTTCTGGCTGCCTACCAGGCAAATCCGATGTGGCCGTGGGTCCTCGGTGCGTTCCTTCTCATGGGCGGCCTGGTGATCATCGCCTTTCATCAATACTGGCGCGGCACCGCCGCCATCCTCGTCTCCGCCCTGGGCTGGTTCCTCGCGATCCGCGGCGTGCTCCTGCTGGCGGTTCCCGAACCGGTCAACCAAGCCGCTGATGCGCTCACCAGCCCGACGGCGTACGCAGTGGTGCGGGTGTTCTTCAGCTGCTTGGCACTTGCCGGGCTGTATCTGACATACGTCGGGTGGAGCGCGCCGCGAAAGCACACGTAGTCAATTCACGGCCGGAATGGTATGTAACGGAATTGGTTGGCGATGCGGCACGGCGGAGGGAGCCCCACGCGTGGGTCGAGGGATCAGGGGCGCGGCAGCTGTTTGCGTGGCACTGTTTGCGGCCGGCTGCGCAGGATCCGACGACAGCGCACGGCATGCTGCGTCGACGCGATCGACGCCCAGCGCAGCGTCGGCGACCAGCGCCGAATCACCGAGCCCAGGTGTGATGACGTTCAGATATGAGGATGCGTCGTCGCCAGAAGCGATCCACGGCCGACAGCTCATGACGGATGCGAAGCTGCTCGAGGACGTCACCCAGAACACCAACGACATCTTGAAGCTGCCATTCGACGTTCCAGTGGTAGGCAAGCAGTGCGACGACGAGAACGCGTTCTGGAGCTCCGACGACAAGACGATCACCCTGTGCTACGAAGATCTCGAACACAGTTACCGGATCTTCGTCGGCGACGGCGACCAAGATCCGGTGACATCGGCGGTCAACTCCGAAGTGGCCACCTACTATCACGAGCTCGGGCATGCCGTCCTCGACGTATACGACCTGCCCTTCACCGGACGCGAAGAGGATGTGGCTGACCAGCTGTCGGCGTTCATGCTGCTGGCGCCGGGAAGTGACGGAAAGCCAGACCCCAACGGTGTTCGCATCGCGACCGATTTCGCGCGAATGTTCAAGGGCTACAACGACGAATCCGGCGGTGACGCCAACGACTTCCCGTTCTACGACACCCATTCGTTCGACATGACGCGCATGTACAACTTCGAGTGCTGGATCTACGGATCCGATCCGGCGGACAACAAGAACATCGTCACCGACGGTCTGCTCCCGCAGGACCGGGCCGACGGCTGCGAAGACGAGTTCGACAAGATGTCGGCAGCCTGGGACCAGATGCTCGGCCCACATATGAAGTAGGGCACCAAGTTTCGCCCGGCGTCAGCGCTGCGCCGCGAGCCACGGCGCAATCCGGCGCAGCGCTTCGTCGATGTCTTCGGTTGGACCGGCGAAGGACAAGCGCACGAACGAGTTACCGCGCACGGTGTCGAAGTCGATGCCCGGCGCGATCGCAATGCCCGTGTCCGCCAACAGCTGCGAGCAGAACGACAACGAGTCCGTCGTCACGTCCGAGACGTCGGCATACACGTAGAACGCGCCGTCCGTGGGCGCCAGTTTGTCCAGGCCGATCGCCCGCAATCCGTTCAGCAGCCGATCCCGGTTCACGGCGTAGTGGTCCACGCGGGCGTCCGCCTCGGCCACGGATTCCGGCGTGAACGCAGCCGCCGCGCCGAACTGTGACAGCACCGGCGGGCAGATCGTGAAGTTGCCGGTCAGGCAGTCCACCGCCCGCCGCAGCGCCGCAGGCACCAGCAGCCAGCCGATGCGCCAGCCCGTCATCGCGAAGTACTTCGAGAAGCTGTTCACCACAACAGCGTTGCGCGACGTCTGCCATGCGCAGCTGGTTTCGGGGGCGCCCGGATAGACCAAGCCGTGGTACACCTCGTCGCTGATCAACTGCACCCCGGTCTCGTCGCACCACGTTGCGATCGCGGCGAGCTCGCCGGGCGGAATCACTGTGCCGGTCGGATTCGCGGGGCTGGCGACCACCACTCCGCGCACCGGCGGATCCAGCTCGGCGAGCATCTGCGCGGTGGGCTGAAACCGGGTCTGCGGGCCACATGGCACGTCGACGACCTCACAGCCCAACGCGGACAAGATATTCCGGTAACACGGATAGCCTGGGCTGGTGACCACGACGCGGTCACCCACGTCGAAGCAAGCCAGGAACGCCAGCAGAAAGCCTCCCGACGACCCAGTGGTCACTACGACGTCGTCGGCGTCGACGGAGATGCCGTGCCGGGTCTGGTACGCGCCGGCAATCGCGGCGCGCAGCTCGGGGATACCCAATGCGACGGAATAGCCGAGTTGATTGCGTTCCAGTGCATGCGCGGCGGCCGCGCGCACTGGGCCGGGTGCACCGGCGCTGGGCTGGCCGGCGGCCAGGTTCACCAGGTCACCGTGGGTGCGCTGGCGCTCGTCGGCGGCCAGCCAGACGTCCATCACGTAGAACGGCGGCACACCGGCGCGCAGCGCGACCTGAGTACTCACGCTTGGCTATTCAACACCTCGGACTCCAGCCGCCGCAGGTAGTCCCGCGGCTGCCCGAGCAACTGCCTGCTGCCGTGCGCCCGTTTGAAGTACAGCTGGATGTCATGCTCCCAGGTGATCGCGATACCGCCGTGCATCTGAATAGCCTCTGCCGCAACAGCATCGAATGCCTCGGTGGCGGCCACACGAGCCAGTGCGGTGGCGGTCGGCGTCGGGTCCGCGACCGCGTCATCCACGACGGCTCGCGCGGCCGACAGGGCGACGTACAGGTCGGCCATCCGGTGCTTGAGAGCCTGAAAACTACCGATCGGCCGACCGAACTGGATCCGCTGCTTGGTGTAGTCGACCGTCAATTCCAGGCACCGCTCGGCGGCGCCGATCTGCTCGGCCGCCACCAGGATCGCTGCCGTATCCGCGAGACCCGGATCGGTGCCCAACACTGCGGTGTCCTGAGCGGTCAGCCGGGCCAGCCGCCGCGTGGGATCCATCGTGTCGAGCGGGTCCGCGGTGAACGTCGTCCACCGCACCAGCCGCTCGCCGTCCGCGGCCACCACAACGTCGGCGATGTCGCCGTTGATCACGTAGTCCGCGTCGAACACCACCGCGCCGATCGCAGCGCCCTCGGCCAGACGGCCCAAGGTGTCGGCGTCGACCTCGTCAGCGGCCAACAACGCGAGTTCGGCGAGGGTGGTACCGAGCAGCGGCGTCGGCACCAGTCCGCGGGCCAGCTCGGACAAAACCGTTGCAGCATCGGCGAGTTCCCCACCAGCGCCGCCGATGTCGTCGGGAATCACCAGAGCCGCGGCGCCCACCTGCTCGCATAACAGCTTCCACAGTGACTCGTCGTATCCGCGTTCGGACGCCATCGCCTCACGCACCGCTTCGGGCGAGGCGTGCTTGCTGACGAGCCCACGCACCGTTTCTCGCAACAGGTCCCGTTCTTCGCTCACAGTCCTATCCGTTCTGCGCGCAAGCGGCTCGTCACAGTGCCTCCAGAACGCGCCGCCGATGGAATGCCGAGTCGCCCCATGCCGACCGCAGCGCCTGCACCCTCAACAACCACAGCGACAGGTCGTGCTCCGCGGTGAAGCCGATCGCCCCGTGGGTCTGCAGCGCGTGGCGCGCCGCCAGCGTCGCCGCATCTGTGGCCGCGACCTTCGCGGCGCTGACGTCGCGGCCGGCTTCGGCTGAGCCGTCGGCCACCGACAGTGCGGCGCCGTACACCAGCGGCCGAGCCATCTCGAGCGCGATGTGCACGTCGGCGAGCTTGTGTTTGATTGCCTGATACGAGCCGATCACCCGGCCGAACTGGCTGCGCTGCTTGGCGTAGTCCACCGCCATCGACAGCATGGCCTGCCCGGCGCCGACCAGCTGGGCGGCGGTGGCCAGCGCACCGAACTCGAACCCCCGGGTGACGTCGGCCGGCCGACGCTCACCGGTTGCCGTCACGTCGTAGAGCCGGCGGCTCGGGTCGACGGAATCGTGCGATTGCTGCGGTGACGCATCGCTCACCTCGCCGTTCGCGGCCAGCAATGTCAGACCGGCCGCCCCGGCGTCGACGGCACGCGGTACCAGCGGCGGCAAGGCGACCGTCGCGATCAGGTCACCGGCAGCCAGCTGTTCGGCGCGGTCGTCGTCGGCCAGCAGAACCGGCGCCACCGCAACGGATTCCGTGACCGGCCCCGGTACGCACCAACGGCCCAGCCTTTCGAGCGCGACGACGAGGTTCACCGGATGTGCCTCGATACCGCCGAACCGCTCCGGCACGGCCAGCGCGGTGACCCCGAGATCGGCGAGCCGGACCCACACCTTCCGGCCGGGCGCGGTGTCGCCGGCCGCCCACGCCCGCACCGCTGACGGCATGTCCGCGCTGCCCAAGGCAGCGTCGATGCTTGCGGCGAAGTCCCGCTGTTGTTCGTCGAGAGCGAATCTCACTTGGTCTTCTCCCGCGGCAGGCCGAGCAATCGCTCGGCGATGATGTTGCGCTGAATCTCGTTGGTGCCCGCGTAGATCGGGCCGCCGAGCGCAAACAACAGACCTTCGTTCCACGGATCGGCGAGCTCGCCGTCGGCGCCTCGGATGTCGAGCGCGGTCTGGTGGATCGCGACGTCGAGATCGCTCCAGAACACCTTGGTCACCGAGGATTCGGCACCTAGCTCGCCGCCGTCGGCCAGCCGCGTCACGGTGCCGAACGTGTGCAGTCGGTACGCCTGCGCCTTGATCCACGCGTCGGCAACACGCTCGCTGAACTCGTTGGCGCCACGGGCTTTCCACAGCTGAGCCAGCCGTTCGGTGGCAGCGACGAAGCGGGCCGGGCTTCGCAGTGACATGCCGCGCTCGTTGCTCGACGTGCTCATCGCCGCGCGCCAGCCGTCGTGCGGTGTGCCGATCACATCCTCGTCTGGCACGAACACGTCGTCGAGGAATATCTCGCCGAACCCGGTGTCGCCGTTTAGTTGTGCGATCGGCCGCACGGTCACGCCTTCGGTCCGCAACGAGAACATGAAATAGGTCAATCCTCGATGCCGTTCGGCCTGTGGGTCCGAACGAAACAGCCCGAAGGCCTTGTCGCCGAACACCGCTCGTGAGCTCCAGATCTTCTGGCCGTTCAACAGCCAGCCGCCGTCGGTCTTGGTGGCTGTCGACCGCAGCGACGCGAGGTCGCTGCCCGACTCCGGTTCGGACCACGCCTGAGCCCAGATCTCCTCGCCGCTTGCCATTTTCGGCAGCACACGGTCGAGCTGCTCCTCGGTGCCATGCGCGAACAACGTGGGCGCGAGCATGGACGTGCCGTTCGCGCTGGCGCGTCCCGGCGCACCCGCGCGGAAGTACTCCTCCTCGAACACCAACCACTGCAGCAGGCTGGCGTCGCGGCCGCCGTACTTTCGGGGCCATGTGACCACCGACAGCCCGGCATCGAACAGCACCTTGTCCCAATGCCGGTGCTGCTCGAACCCCTCGGCTGTGTCGTACGACTTCGTCGGGAATGACGCCTTGTTGGCCGCCAGGAAGTCGCGGACTTCAGCGCGGAAGTCTTCGGTGGCTTCGTCGAAATCCAGATCCATCACGCCATCTCTCGCAGTTGTGTCTTGAGCACTTTGCCGCCCAGGTTGCGCGGCAGTGAGTCACAGAACACCACCGACCGCGGAGTCTTGAAATTCGCCAACTGCTTTCGGCTGAACGCGATCACGTCCTGTTCGACAAGGTCGGCACCGGGCCGGCGCACCACGAACGCTTTGCCCACCTCGCCGAGGCGTTCGTCGGGCACGCCGATCACCGCCACGTCGGCGACCCCGTCCAGGCGCATCAACGTCTGCTCGACTTCAGCCGGGTACACATTGAACCCGCCGCAGATGTACATGTCCTTGAGCCGGTCGGTGATCCGCAGATTCCCTGCCGCATCCAGGGTTCCGACGTCCCCGGTGTGCAGCCAGCCCTCGGCGTCGATCGCCGCCGCAGTGGCCTCGGGGTCGTCGAGATAGCCGAGCATCACGTTCGGCCCGCGCAGCAGCACCTCACCCGGCGTCGTCTCGTCGGGGGCGTCGATGCGCAGCTCGAAGTCGGCGATCGGGCGACCACACGTCGTCGCGACCGTGACTGCGTCGTCCTCCGGACGGCACATGGTGCCGAATCCGCTTGCCTCCGTGAGCCCGTACGCCGTCAGCACGACGTCGATGTCGAGTTCGGACTGCATGCGCTCGATCAAGACCACCGGCACCGTGGCCGCGCCCGTCACCGCGAACCTCAGAGAGTTCAGGTCGAAGTCCGCGCGGCCCGGATGGTCCAGCAGTGTCTGATAGATCGTCGGCGGCCCGGGCAGCACCGTGACCCGCTGGTCCTGCACCGCCCGCATCGCCTGCACCGGATCGAACGTCAGCTGCGGAATCAGCGTGGCCCCTGTTTGCAGACACGCCAGAATGCCGGCCTTGTAACCGAAGTTGTGGAAGAACGGGTTGATGCACAGATAGCGGTCGTCGCTGGTGACCTTGCCGCACGCCGCCCACGCAGCCGACGCCGAGAGCGACTGCCGGTGCGCGCACAGCACGCCCTTGCTCCGGCCGGTGGTGCCGGACGTGAACAAGATGTCGCTGACGTCGTCGCCGCGCACGTTCGCCGCCCGGGCGTCGACGGCGTCGAGGTCGGTGCCGAGCGCGACGAACTCGTCCCACGGAAGGTGATCTGAGACTGGGCCTTCGACCGGAACGCGCACGATGTGGCGCAACGACGGCAGCGCGTCCGTCGGCAATCCGGCGACCCGGTCGGCGCCCAGAAATGGGCCCATTGCCACGAGCAGCGGCGCGCTGGTGCGGGCCAGGATATCGGCCGCCTCGTTCGCGGTGTAGCGGGTGTTCAGCGGCACCATCACCGCACCCGCGTGGTGGACGGCCAGGCACGCGACCACCCAATGCCAGGTGTTGGGCGACCAGATGGCGATCCGGTCACCGGGCTGCACGCCGAGCGCGATCATCGCCGCCGCGGCTCGTCGCACCTCGTCGCGCAGCTGTCGAAACGTGAAGCGGCGATCCGGTGAGGCCAGCGCCTCGTGATCGGGCAACTGTCGTGCCATCCGCTCCAGCACCGCCGGAACGGTGAGCGGATCGTCCCCTGCCTTCCGGGCGTGGGCCCACGTCATGGACGCTCCTCTAACAAAGCAAGTGCTTGGTAGGTTAGCCTACAGGGGTGAACGAGGTCCAGGAGTTCAGGGCCGAGGTGCGCGCGTGGCTGGCCGACAACCTCGTCGGGGACTTCGCCCAGCTCAAGGGGCTCGGCGGTCCAGGCCGAGAGCATGAGGCGTTCGAGGAACGACTCGAGTGGAACCGCCGACTGGCTGCCGCCGGGCTCACCTGCCTGGGGTGGCCGAAGGAGCACGGTGGCCGCGGCCTGTCGGTGGCGCATCGGGTCGCGTTCTACGAGGAGTACGCGCTGGCCAACGCGCCCGCCAAGGTCAACCACTTCGGCGAGGAACTGCTGGGGCCGACGCTGATCGAGTTCGGAACCTCCGAACAGCAGCAGCGGTTTCTGCCCAGAATCCTCGATGTCACCGAGTTGTGGTGTCAGGGTTACTCCGAGCCCGGCGCCGGCAGCGACCTGGCCAACGTGTCGACCACCGCGGTGCTCGACGGCAACCAGTGGGTGATCAACGGGCAGAAGATCTGGACGTCGCTGGCGCAGTGGGCGCAGTGGTGCTTCGTGGTCGCGCGTACCGAAAAGGGCTCCAAGCGCCACGCCGGCCTGTCCTATCTACTGGTGCCGCTCGACCAGCCCGGCGTCGACATCCGGCCGATCAACCAGCTCACCGGCGACTCGGAGTTCAACGAGGTCTTCTTCGACGACGCGCGCACCGACGCGAATCTGGTGGTCGGCGAACCTGGCGACGGCTGGCGCATCGCGATGGGCACGCTGACGTTCGAGCGCGGGGTCTCGACATTGGGCCAGCAGATCGTCTACGCCCGAGAGCTGTCCGGGATCGCCGAGCTGGCGCAGCGCAACGGCGCTGCCGACGACCCGCTGATTCGCGAGCGGCTGGCCCGTGCGTGGGCCGGGTTGCGTGCGATGCGGTCCTACGCGTTGGCGACCATGGACGTCGAGAAAGCCGGGAGCCGGATGGCCGGCGACATCTACAAGGGCCAAGACAATGTGTCGAAGTTATTGTGGGCCAACTGGCATCGCGATCTCGGCGAGCTCGCCATGGACATCGAAGGCAAGGCAGGCATGGTCAAGCCGGACGGCGACTTCGACGAATGGCAGCGGTTGTTCCTGTTCTCGCGCGCGGACACCATCTACGGCGGGTCGAACGAGATCCAGCGCAACATTATCGCCGAGCGGGTGCTCGGGCTGCCCCGGGAGGTGAAGGGCTGAATGACGTTGACGCATGCCCCGAAAGAGATTGACGGACACGGGCTTCTGGCCGGCAAGGTCGTCGTCGTGACGGCTGCGGCAGGCACCGGAATCGGCTCCGCTACCGCACGTCGGGCCCTGCTGGAAGGCGCCGACGTGGTGGTGTCGGACTACCACGAGCGCCGGCTGGAACAGACCCGGGACGAGTTGATCGCGCTCGGTCTGGGGCGAGTGGAAAGTGTGCTGTGCGATGTGACGTCCAGCGTCCAGGTCGACGCGCTGATCGCGTCGACGACGGCGCGGCTGGGTCGGCTCGACGTGCTGGTGAACAATGCCGGGCTGGGCGGTGAGACACCCGTGGTCGACATGACCGACGAGCAGTGGGACCGCGTGCTCGACGTGACGCTGAACTCGGTGTTCCGTGCCACCCGTGCGGCGCTGGCCTACTTCCGCGACGCCAAGCACGGCGGTGTGATCGTCAACAATGCCAGCGTGCTGGGCTGGCGGGCACAGTACGGCCAGGCGCACTACGCGGCCGCGAAGGCCGGGGTGATGGCGCTGACCCGCTGCTCGGCGATCGAGGCGGTGGAGTTCGGGGTGCGGATCAACGCGGTGGCGCCCAGCATCGCCCGGCACAAGTTCCTGGACAAGGTCACCTCGCCCGAGTTGCTGGACAGGCTCTCCGCCGGTGAGGCGTACGGCCGCGCCGCAGAGCCGTGGGAGGTGGCGGCCACGATCGCCTTCCTGGCCAGCGACTACTCGAATTACCTTACCGGCGAAGTGATTTCGGTATCGAGCCAGCATCCATGAGTGAGCAGCAGGTCAGCAGACGCGACGAGCTCCTGGAGCTCGCGGCGAGCATGTTCGCCGAGCGGGGGTTGCGCGCCACCACGGTGCGCGACATCGCGGACCGCGCCGGCATCCTCTCGGGCAGCCTGTATCACCACTTCGCGTCGAAAGAAGAAATGGTCGACGAGGTGCTGCGCGACTTCCTCGACTGGCTGTTCGCGCGGTACCAGCACATCATCGACACCGAGCCGAATCCGCTGGAACGGCTCAAGGGCCTGTTCATGGCGTCGTTCGACGCGATCGAGAATCGCCACGCCCAGGTGGTGATCTACCAGGACGAGGCCAAGCGACTGCTGGAGCAGCCACGGTTTTCCTACCTGGAGGAGTTGAACCGACAGCAGCGGCAGATGTGGGTCGACGTGCTCCAGCAGGGCATCAAGGAGGGATACTTCCGGCCCGACCTCGACGTCGATTTGGTGTACCGGTTCATCCGGGACACCACGTGGGTCTCGGTGCGCTGGTATCAGCCCGGCGGACCTCTGACGGCCGAACAGGTTGGCCGCCAGTATCTTTCGATCGTCCTCGGCGGAATCGAAGCCGAGCAGTCAGGGTGAGGAGTCTCAACATGCCCGAGGCATACATCGTCGATGCCGTGCGCACCGCCGTCGGCAAGCGCAACGGCGCGCTGGCCAAAGTGCATCCCATCGACTTGGGCGTGCACGCATTTCGCGGAATCTTCGATCGGGTCGACATCGACCCGGCGGCTGTCGACGACGTGATCGTCGGATGCGTCGACGCGATCGGCGGGCAGGCCGGCAACATCGGCCGCAACGCATGGCTGGCCGCCGGGTACCCCGAAGAGGTGCCCGGTGTTACCGTCGACCGGCAGTGCGGTTCCAGCCAGCAAGCGATTTCATTTGGCGCGCAAGCGATCATGTCCGGCACAGCAGACGTCATCCTTGCCGGCGGCATGCAGAACATGAGCCAGATCCCGATCGCCTCGGCGATGGTGGTCGGTAAAGAGTTCGGGTTCACCTCGCCGACGGGGGAGTCGGAGAATTGGCGGCATCGCTACGGCGACGAGGAGATCTCGCAGTTCCGCGGTGCAGAGCTGATCGCCGAGAAGTGGAACCTGTCCCGCGAGGAAATGGAGCAGTATGCGCTGACCAGCCACCAGCGTGCGCTGGCCGCGATCCGCGCGGGGCGTTTCGACAACGAGATCATCCCGGTCAACGGGTTCAGCGTCGATGAGGGCCCGCGCGAGACCTCGCTAGAGAAAATGGCCGCGCTGCCAACGCTTTCCGAGGGCGGCCGGTTGACGGCGGCAGTGGCCAGCCAGATCTCCGACGGGGCTAGTGCGGTGCTGCTGGCATCCGAGCAGGCGGTCGCCGATCACAAGCTCAAGCCACGTGCCCGCATTCATCACATCAGCGCGCGCGGCGCCGACCCGGTGTTCATGCTCACCGGCCCTATCCCGGCCACCCGGTACGCCCTAGAGAAGACGGGGCTGTCGATCGACGACATCGACGTGGTCGAGATCAACGAGGCGTTTGCGCCGGTGGTGATGGCCTGGTTGAAAGAGATCAAGGCCGATCCGGAGCGGGTGAACCCCAACGGCGGCGCGATCGCCCTGGGCCATCCGCTGGGTGCCACTGGCGCGAAGCTGTTCGCGACGATGCTCAACGAGCTCGAACGTGTCGGCGGACGCTACGGTTTGCAGACCATGTGCGAGGGCGGCGGCACCGCCAACGTCACGATCATCGAGCGGCTGTAGCGCCCCGCAGCACCGCGAGCGTGCGTGTCTGCACGCCGACACGCCGGCCGAATCCGTACCACGGCGCACCCTCGCGGCGAAGGCTACGCACGCTGATGTCATTCCGGTTCGATCACACGGCACGTCGTCGAGCACGACAACAACGTCCCGGACGGCGGCGGCGAGTTGGCGGGACGAGCCGGACGGCGGCGGCGAGTTGGCGGGACGAGCCGGTGGTGCGCTGGGCGCTGGCGTCGAGGCGGTGAGGTGGCCAGCCGCGAAAGTCGCTGCCTGGTCGACCATCCCGGCTTCCTCGTAGTGCATGTGCGCATTGAAGTTGCTGCCGGCAGAGCAGATCGGGTCGTCGTCGACACACAGGTCAATGGTCTTGTCCGCATACAGCGGCCCGATCGTGATCGGCGGCTGGTTGATCGCCCGCATGAACCGGTTGTTCGGCTTGCCGAACAGGGCCACTGCGGCGATGTGGTCGGCAACGTCGGCCGGCATCGGGTTGGGCACTCCCTCGGGTGCGCCGTCCGGGATGACGGCGGCGGTGACGAAACCCATCACAGCCGCTCCTTGGGAGAAACCGCCCAGCACCAGTTTCGTCGCGGGGCAGTTCGCCGCCATCGACGTGATATGGGTTCGTGCATCGGTGATTCCGTCCACCGCGGTGGGAAAGTCGGTGGTGGCCGGGTAGTCGACCGGATACACCCTGATGGATTTCGGGCCGACGCGGGCTTGCAGTGCGTCGACGAAGGCCTGACCGGTGTAGCCGACACCAGGTTGCTCGGTGGTGCCCCGCGCGAATACGACCTCGACATCCGGGCACGGTTGAGCGGACGCCGCCGGTCCGATCGGGCTCAGTGCCGCTGCGATCGCGGTGGCACCCCCGAAGAAGATGAGATGGCCTGTGCCCACGGCGGACATGCTGACACACGGTGTTGACGGCCGCGACCGCAAAGGTCAACGGCAAATAAACGCTGGGTGAACTGCGGTCGCCGCTCGAGGGCCGGGCGCATGAGAAGTGGCGAAAGTCATTGCGCCAGAACCAACCACACGCCGCCAAGCGCGACGATCCAGCTGGCGAAGCTGCCGACCAGAAAGTACTCGGTGACGTCGTCGATGCCGATCGTGCCGTTCTCGCGGGCCTTCTGCGCATTGATCTCCGGGAACCGGATGATGCTCTTGGCGGCCACCACCGCCGAGGCCGCCGCCAGCTGACCGCTCACGCCCAGCCCCAGGATCAGCAGCCGCTCCATCGGCCCGAGGAGCCGCCCACCTTTGAGTCGATCTGACGGCTGCGGCACACCGGCCGGGCGCACTGCGCCAACGGAACCCAGCACCAGCCGCACGAATTGGTTACCCGTGACCAGCTGCAACAGGACCACACCAACGGTCATCAGCAGCTGGGTCGGCGAAATGTGACCGAGGGGCAGATCAGTCCAGTGAACCCAGCGCGCCACCACGCCGCGCACCGGAGATGCCCAGCCCGACAACACGATCAACAGCAAGCCCGACCCGAAGAATGTCAGCAGCGGTGCGAGCACGTGCGTGCCGCTGCGCTCGGCCCGTCGACACAGCACATGCCACGCCACCGTCGCGACCGCGGCAACGAGCAGCAGCACGACATCGCCGGCATGCCACAGCGCCGACAGCGCCGCAACCGCCGCCACCACCAACGGGCCGACCACAACTGCCACCCGCCGAAAGCCCCGCAGCGCATCGGC
Source organism: Mycobacterium sp. NGS35 (assembly GCF_059812855.1). Taxonomy (NCBI): domain Bacteria; kingdom Bacillati; phylum Actinomycetota; class Actinomycetes; order Mycobacteriales; family Mycobacteriaceae; genus Mycobacterium; species Mycobacterium sp. NGS35. The sequence goes on along the minus strand of NZ_JCALDL010000006.1, from coordinate 47,593 downwards.
GAGGCCGACCGCGATGAGCATGACCGCCAACACGCTCACGGGATGCTCCGCAGATGCTGTGACGCTGCCACGATCAGATCGAGCCCGTCGCGCCCGGCGCGCTGTGACACCGCGGACGGGCTGATGCCCTCCGCGGCGGCGATGTCCCTCTTCGCTTGGTTGTCCATCAGCGCCCTGAGAATTCGCAACGATCGGTCGTCGAGTGATCCAAGCAGATGGTCCCGACACATCAGCGCCGCGTTGACCGCATCCACGTCATCGCGGTCAGGGGCGCGAAACGTCGTACGCACCAGCGCGAGGCCGGGTTGCCGCTGGGCTGCAGCCGTCTGCTCGATCGCGTCGCGTGCCGCCCACCAGCCCGGGCCGTCCTGAATCCGCGCCCGCTCGTCGAGCACCCGCACATCGCCCCATCCGATCCCGAACCGCACATCGATCGAGGGTGCGACGGCCAGCCGCACGCGCAGTGCGGCGTCGATCGCTGCGCCGACGGACGGATAGCTTCCCTGAAATTCGTCGCCGACCGTGACGGCCGGCGCATCGATCGCGCCCGCGGCAACGGCGCGCAGCGCGGCGGATAGCCGGAGGTGCAGCTCGGCGCGGTCCGTAGCCTGTCGCGATCCGACCACGTCGCCGAGCAGCGCAGCACACGGCTGCGCTGAAGCTGTAGCCTTCATCCGTGCCATATGAAGACTATATCTTCATTCCACGGGACTTCAGCTATTTGCTTAACCGCACGGTCAACGTGGTCAGCACCACGACCCGCGTGGTGTGTGGTCGTTCGGCCAAGCTACTCCTCGATCAGCGCGGCAGCGGCTTGCAGATGTTTCACCGCATCCGCGACGATCGACTCGATCAGCTCGGCACATGACGGCAGGTCGTCGAGGATTCCGGCCACCTGGCCCGATGCCAGTACTCCCGCCTCGGTGTTGCCCTCGACCAGCCCGGCCCGCAAGAGCATCGGCGTATTGGCGGCCATCAACACTTGAGACCACGTCAGGTCTTTGCCGTGCCGCATCGCCAGCCCGTCACGCACCATCGTGCGCCACGTCATGCCCGACATCTTCTTGAATTTGGCGGCATTTCGCACTGCCGCAGCGAAACCCCTTACGCGCGAACCGCTTTCGAGCCGATTCACCAACGGCGTGCGCAGCACCCGGTGCGGCATGCCGTCGACGCGCGTGGACACCACCGTGCCGTCCAAGCCGGCCTGCAGGTAGCGCTGCTTGACGGCATCGGGCACCGTCGAATCCGACGTCAGCAGGAATCGGGTGCCCATTGCCACGCCCGCGGCGCCGTACGACAGTGCCGCCGCCAAACCGCGTCCGTCGAAGAAACCGCCCGCCGCGACAACGGGAATGTCGACAGCGTCAAGCACCGACGGCAGCAGAAGCGTAGTGGCCACAGGCCCGGTGTGCCCGCCGCCCTCGCCGCCTTGCACGATCACCGCGTCGGCACCCCAGGAGGCCACCTTGCGGGCATGCTTGGCCGCGCCGACCGACGGAATCACCACTGCACCTGTCTCTTTCAGCCGCGCAATGAGCTCCTGGCGGGGCGCCAGCGCGAAGGAGGCCACTTTCACGCCTTCGCGGATCATCAACTCCACACGGTCATCGGCGTCGGACGCATCGGCCCGGATGTTGACACCGAACGGGCGGTCTGTCGCCGACTTCACTTTTCTGATCGCCGAGGCCAATTCGTCCAGCGTCATCGTTGCCGAAGCCAGAATGCCCAGTCCGCCGGCGTTCGCGGTCGCAGACACCAGTCGTGCGCCCGCCACCCATCCCATGCCGGTCTGCACCACGGGATGCGCGATGCCGACCAGCTCAGTGAGCGGGGTACGGATTCTCATACTCGTACTTCCTTGTCCCGCAGAGACTTCGGGTCGATGACGTTTTGGATCAGGTCCAGCTCTTCAGTGGTGGGAAGGCGCGTGACGTCAACCGAGTCCAAGCCGTGTACGTCGAACGAGGTTGCCTGCCGCACGTCGTCCGGCTCGACACCCGGGTGCAGCGACACCGCTCGCATCGTGTGATCGGGGCCGCCGAAGTCGAAGACCCCCAGGTTGGTCACCACCCGACGCACGTCCATGAACCGGAACGCCGGATTGTCGCGGTCCACCTTGTCGTAGCCGATTCCGCAGACGACGTCGACGGCGTCGCAGAAGACGCGCGGGGAGTGGTTTCCCACCCAGTAGCTGGTCGCGTGGTTGATCGTGTTGCCCGGCGCGCCTCGCACGCCGAACATCTGCCGGGTCGGATGCTGCAACGGCCCGAACGCCGACAGGTTCTGATTGCCGTACCGGTCAATCTGGTTGGCGCCCATCACCACATAGCGTCGGCCCCATGCCAGCGTCTCGAAGACCCGGCCGAACGGCATCCACCCCTCGACAGCGCCCGACGCGCCCAGTGCCGGAGTGTCGTCGAGCAGTAGCGCCTCGCCGTCGGTCAGCAGGATGTCGGGAGAGAATGTCAGGCGAGCAAGACGAGCCCCGACGGAAACCACGGTGGTCATCGGGCTCACCATGATCTCCCCGACGCCGCGAAACAAATCCGCGCAGGCCGTCACGCATACTTCGGCACGGCTCACGTGAATCATGATGCCTCCGTTGCGAATCGCCGCACCGCGGCCTGGTAGTCGTCCTCGCTGCCCGACAAATAGGTCCGCACGAAGGCGTCCCACGATTCGGGCGACTTCGCGGCCTCGGCGTAGTGCCGCTGGAACTTCTCGTCGCGACCGTAATCGGCTGCGCCGGTGGTGAAGTGGGCGCCACCGGGTGCCTCCACCACCGCGTCGACCATCATCCGATTGACGATCAGCGCCTGCCGCGGAACGGCCTTCACCAGTTCCTCGGTGGACACCACCCTCTCCACAGACAGGTAGCGCCGATCGGCGGCCATCAGGAACAGGTCGTCGAAGTAGGGGTCGACGCCGGTGTATGCGGCGTTTCCGCGGGCGTCGCCGAGGTTCAGGTGGACGAACGCCGCGTCCAACCGCAACGCCGGCATCGCGATCAACGTCTCGAACGACCCGTCCGCCAATGGGTACGGGGACGTGACGGTCTTGAGCTCGTCTTCCCAGAAGTCGGGCACCGAACTGCCCAGGCCCGCGCGAATCGGCAGAAACGGCAATCGCTGTGCGGCCGCCTGTAATCCGCAGCGCAGCATGCCTTCGTCCATTTCCCGTGCTTCGATCGCTCCGCTGGTGCGCGCCGCCGCGAACCACGGGTCGTAGAACGGCGGCGAGTCAAGCGACACGAAGCCGTAGTACACCCGCCGTACCTTCCCGGCCGAGCACAGCAGTCCGATGTCCGGCCCGCCGTAGGTGACGACGGTCAAATCCTCGACGTCTGTCCGCAACAGAGCGCGGACGAAGGCCATTGGCTTGCGTCGCGAGCCCCAGCCGCCGATCCCGATCGTCATGCCGCTGCGCACCTGCGCAACGGCGTCGCCGAGGGTGGTGAGCTTGTCCGTCACGCCTTCTTGCCCTTCGCCGTCCCCGCGAACGCGTCGCGGTGCTCGTCGGAGACGCCGGCGAGGTTCAGTTCGAATGTGAAGCCCTGCTCCATCCGATAGCTGGAGTTGACCCGTTGCACGTCAATGAAATTCAGTGCTTCCTTGGCCGCCCGGATCACGCGGGTGTCTTTGGCGGCGATGTCGCGTGCCACCTTCAGTGCCGCCTCGTCGAGCTGCTCGCGGGGCACCACCTCGTGCACGGATCCGAAGTGGTGCAGTGTCGCGGCGTCGACCGTGGCGGCGGTGTAAAACAAGCGTCGCATCATGTGCTGCGGCACCAGCCGCGACAGGTGTGTCGCTGCGCCGAGCGCGCCACGTTCCACCTCAGGCAGCCCGAACGTCGCGTCATCGGAGGCGACGATCACGTCGGCGTTGCCGACGAGGCCGATTCCGCCGCCGACGCAGAATCCGTTGACCGCCGCGATCACCGGTACCGCGCATTCGTACACCGCCCGAAACGCCGCAAAGCAGCCGCGGTTGGCGTCGATCAAGGCCGTGAAGCCCTCGGTGTTCTGCATCTCTTTGATGTCGACACCGGCGTTGAAGCCGCGGCCTTCGGCGCGCAGGATCACGACGTGGGTCTCGAAGTTTTCCCCCGCCCCGGTGAGCGCATCGGCCAGGTCGAACCAGCCGCGGGAAGGGATCGCGTTGACGGGCGGATAGTCGACGGTGACGGCGACGATGCCCGGCTCGACGGTGGCGGACGTGATGGTCATGAGGACTCTTCCTGGGGTCGCTACCTAAGCAAGCACTTGCTTGGTAAGCTAGCACAGTGACTGATCCCGGCCCAGCGGTTCCCCTCGATTTCGGGCTCGCCGGTCGGATCGTCCTCGTGACAGGTGGTGTCCGCGGTGTGGGCGCCGGCATCAGCGCCGTCTTCGCCGATCAGGGCGCAACTGTCGTGACCTGTGCGCGCCGCCCCGTCGAAGGGTCGCCGTATGAATTCCTCGAGTGCGACGTGCGTGACCCCGATTCTGTCGGCCGGCTCGTCGACACGATCGTCGACCGGCACGGGCGCCTCGACATCGTGGTGAACAACGCCGGCGGATCGCCCTACGCGCTGGCCGCCGACGCGTCACCGAAATTCCACGAGAAGATCATTGCGCTGAATCTGCTTGGCATGCTTCACGTTTCGCAACGTGCCAACGCCGTGATGCAGGACCAGGAGACTGGCGGCGCAATCGTGTCGGTGTCGAGCGTGAGCGGGCGTCGGCCATCGCCGGGCACTGCGGCCTACGGCGCGGCCAAGGCGGGTGTGGAAAGCCTGACCGCCACTTTGGCCGTGGAGTGGGCCCCGAAGGTGCGCGTCAACGCGCTTGCGGTGGGCATGGTGGAAACCGAGCAGGTCGAGCTGTTCTACGGCGACGCGGAATCGCAGGCCGCGGTGTCGACCACGGTGCCGCTCGGCCGGCTGGCCAAGCCCACCGAGATTGGCTGGGCAGCAGCGTTTTTGGCGTCGGATGCAGCGTCTTACATCAGTGGTACGACGATGGCGGTGCACGGCGGTGGTGAACCACCGCCGTATCTGGCCGCCACCAGTGCGATCAAGTAAGGGAGTGAGTGAATGGGATTGGTCGACGGGCGCGTAGTCGTGGTGACGGGCGCCGGACGAGGAATCGGGCGGGCCCATGCGCTGGCGTTCGCCGCGGAGGGCGCCCGGGTGGTAGTCAACGACGTCGGCGTAGCGCTCGACGGCTCTGCGGGAACCAGTCCCGTCCAGGAAGTGGTCGACGAGATCACCGCCGCGGGCGGAGAAGCCATCCCGAACAGTGACGACGTCGCCGACTGGTCCGGCGCCCAGAATCTGATCCGCACCGCGATCTCGGAGTTCGGCGGCCTCGACGTGCTGGTGAACAACGCGGGATTCATTCGGGACCGCATGCTGGCCAATACCAGTGAAGAAGAGTGGGACGCGGTGATCCGCGTGCACCTCAAGGGCCACTTCGCGCCGCTGCGCCATGCCGCCGAGTACTGGCGCGCGAAGTCAAAAGCCGGAGAGACCGTGGACGCGCGGGTGATCAACACCAGCTCGGGTGCCGGCTTGCAGGGCAGCGTCGGGCAAGGCAATTACTCGGCCGCCAAGGCCGGCATCGCCGCACTCACACTGGTCGCCGCAGCCGAGATGGGCCGCTACGGTGTCACCGTCAACGCGATCGCCCCCGCCGCGCGCACGCGCATGACCGAGAAGGTGTTCGCCGAAACCATGGCCAGGCCCGACGACGGCTTCGACGCGATGGCACCGGAAAACGTTTCGCCGCTTGTGGTATGGCTCGGCAGTGCCGAATCACGCGACGTGACAGGCAAAGTCTTCGAGGTCGAGGGCGGATTGATCCGGGTGGCCGAAGGCTGGGCACACGGGCCACAGGTGGACAAGGGCGCTCGCTGGGAACCGTCGGAACTCGGACCCGTCGTCGCCGACCTGCTGGCCAAGGCCAGGCCACCCGTGCCGGTGTACGGGGCCTGACACAGCCTCAGCGCGCGGGTTCACACACGACGATCGGAATGCGCCGATCGGTCCAGGACTGGTAATCCTCGAAGTCCGGATACATCTCGACGAGCTTGGGCCACAACGTCTCTCGCTCTTCGTCGGTGGCGTCGCGGGCCGTCATGTGCAGCACCTCGTCTTTGATCTGAACCGTCACCTTCGGATTTGCCTTGAGGTTCAGGTACCAGAGTGGATGGCGGTCGGAGCCGCCGCGCGACGCGACGACGATGACGCGGTCGCCGTCGCGCAGGTACAGCAGCGGGCTGACCCTCGGTTGTCCGGACTTGCGGCCGATGGTGGTGAGCAACGCAACCGGGGCCTTCTTGAACGTGCCGCCGAGCTTGCCTCTGCTGAGCTTGTAGACAGCCGCGTTTCCACGCGACATCCACTTGATGACGAAGTCGGTGACCGGGTGGTTCAGGTTGCGTGGCGCTGATTTCGGCATAGGCGTCATCCTATGCTGAGGCGATGGTCGCCGTTTCCGACACCGATCGCATCGCCGCCGCGCAGACGTACCTCGACGCGCTGGTGAGCCACGACGCCACGGCCGTCCCGTTCGCCGACAAATGCACCCGCGTCGAGAACGGTCTCAAGACGGGGTTTTCGGGAAAACACCTGCGCCGCAGCCTGACTCGCGGACTGCAGTACCGCGTCATCGCAGCCGCCACCGATCGTGACTTCACCGTGCGCGGCGACGAGGTGCACGCGACGTTCACGATCGTCACCAAAGCGGCTGTCGCCGGCCGCCGGGTAGTCGCCCACGTCGACGAGACGTTTGTGATCCCGTCTTCCGACGGCAAGATCCACCACATCCGCGCGAGAGTGATGCCGGCTCTTCGTCGAGAGTGACGTCTTGCAGGCCTCCACTCGCACGTTGTCTGCAAACGTCGCTCTCGAAGCTAGGCGTTAGATCCGCTCGATGATCGTGCCGGTGGACAGCGCACCACCGGCGCACATCGTGATCAGCGCGGTCGACTTGTCCGAGCGCTCGAGCTCGTGCAGCGCGGTGGTGATCAAGCGGCTGCCCGTCGATCCCACCGGATGGCCCAACGCGATTGCGCCGCCGTTGACGTTCACCCGGGTCATGTCCGGGTTGTGCACCCGCGCCCACGACAGCACCACCGATGCGAACGCCTCGTTGATCTCGACGATGTCGATGTCGCCGATCTTCATGCCGGCCTTCTCCAGCACCTTGGCCGTCGACTGCACCGGACCGTCGAGGTGGTAGTAGGGCTCTGCGCCGACCAGAGCCTGCGAAACGATGCGGGCACGCGGCGTGAAACCGAGCGCCCGGGCCTTGTCTTCGTCCATCCACAGCACCGCGGCCGCGCCGTCGGAGATCTGCGACGACGTGCCGGCCGTGTGAATACCGCCCTCTAACACGGGATTCAACGACGCAAGGCCCTCCAGGGTGGTGTCGCGCAGACCCTGGTCACGGCTCACCAGGTGCCGCTCGGTCGTCGGCTGCTTGTTCTCGTCGAGCACCGGCGCCTCGATCGGGCTGATCTCCCGGTCGAACCGGCCCTCGGACCACGCCTGCTTGGCTTTGCGCTGCGACTCGAATCCGAACTCGTCGACGTCTTCGCGAGTAATGCCGCGCCGCTTGGCAATCCGCTCCGCCGCCTCGAACTGGTTGGGCATGTCGATGTCCCACGACGCCGCGCGGATCAGCGAACGGTCGGGGCCGGCATTGGCGCCAAGCCCGACGCGGCTCATCGCCTCGATGCCGCACGCGATGCCGACGTCGATGGCGCCGGCGGCGATCAGCCCGGCAATCAGGTGGTTGGCCTGCTGGCCGCTGCCGCACTGACAGTCGACGGTGGTGGCGCCCACCTCCTCGGGCAGGCCGGCGGTCAGCCAGCCCACGCGAGTGATGTTGTTCGACTGCTCGGCGAACTGCGTGACGCAGCCGCCGATGACCTGCTCCACCTCGCCCGCGTCGATGCCGGCCTTCTCGACGAGCGCCTTTTGCACAGCGCCAAGCAGCTCGGTGGCATGGAGTCCAGACAGCCACCCATTGCGCTTTCCGATCGGGCTGCGGGTGGCTTCGACGATGACAGGGTTACCCATTCCGCCAGGCTAGAACACGTTTCATTAGAATGCCAAGCTGCCTTGCAACGGTGCCTTTGATCTGCGTATGAGGCGTGTTTCAATGGCACTAGAACACGTTGCAGTAAGGAGTGCGGATGTCCTGCCCCAACCTGCCCCCCAACTTCGACTTCCTCGACCCGGATGTCAACGTCAAGGGGCTTCCCATCGCTGAGCTGGCCGAACTTCGCAAGGCGGAGCCTGTCCACTGGGTCGAGGTGCCGGGCGGCACCGGCGGCTTCCGGGACGCCGGCTATTGGGCAGTCACCAAGCACAAAGACGTCAAGGAGGTGTCGCTGCGCAGCGACGTCTTCTCGAGCTGGCAGAACGGGGCGATCCCCGTCTGGCCTCAGGAGATGACCCGCGAGGCGATCGACCTGCAGCGCAACGTGCTGCTCAACATGGACGCCCCGCACCACACCCGGCTGCGCAAGATCATCTCTCGCGGCTTCACACCGCGGGCGATCGGCCGGCTGCGCGACGAGCTCGATCGCCGTGCGCAGAACATCGCGAGGGCCGCGGCCGCGCAGGGGTCCGGCGACTTCGTCGAGCAGGTCTCGTGTGAACTGCCGCTGCAGGCGATCGCCGAATTGCTGGGCGTACCGCAGGACGACCGGGACAAGATCTTCCGCTGGTCCAACGAGATGACCGGCAACGAGGATCCCGAGTACGCCCACATCGATCCCGCGCAGTCGTCGGCCGAACTGATCATGTACGCGATGAAGATGGCCGAGGAGCGCAGCAAGAACCCGGGCGACGACATCGTCACCAAGCTGATCGAGGCCGACATCGACGGAGAGAAGCTCTCCGACGACGAGTTCGGCTTCTTCGTCGTGATGCTTGCGGTGGCCGGCAACGAGACCACCCGCAACTCCATCACCCACGGCATGATCGCGTTCTCGCAGAACCCGGACCAATGGGAGCTGTACAAACGCGAGCGCCCCGAAACCGCTGCCGACGAGATCGTGCGCTGGGCAACCCCGGTGACCGCGTTCCAGCGCACCGCGCTCGAGGACACCGAGCTGTCCGGGGTGCAGATCAAGAAGGGGCAGCGGGTGGTGATGTTCTATCGCTCAGCCAATTTCGACGAAGAAGTGTTCGAGAACCCGCACCGATTCGACATCCTGCGCCAGCCCAACCCGCACGTCGGCTTCGGCGGCACCGGCGCGCACTACTGCATCGGCGCGAACCTGGCCAAGATGACGATCAACCTGATCTTCAACGCGGTCGCCGACCACATGCCCGATCTGAAGCCGCTGTCCGCGCCGGACCGGCTGCGGTCCGGATGGCTCAACGGGATCAAGCACTGGCAGGTCGACTACACGGGTAAGTGCCCGGTGGATCACGCGCCCGCCGGCGCGTCGCCGACGCACACAGGCGCCGTCTGATGGACTTCACGCTCGAACCTGCCCAGCAGGCGGTGGTCGACGTCGTCAGCGCTGTCCTGGACCGCGAAAACAGTTGGGACGCATTGATTTCCGGCGGCGTGACCGCGCTGCCGGTGCCCGAGCGTCTGGGCGGCGACGGGGTGGGCCTGGCTGAGGTGGCGACGGCCCTCACCGAGATCGGGCGCCACGGCACCATCAGTCCCGCACTGGCGACGCTCGGCCTGGCGGTGGTGCCGCTGCTCGACCTCGCCTCCGACGCGCAGCAGGACCGGTACCTGGCCGGTGTTGCGGACGGCGCCGTGCTCACCGCGGCGCTCAACGAGCCGGGCGCAGCACTGCCGGACCGGCCGACGACCACGTTCGCCAACAACACGTTGAGCGGCACCAAAATCGGTGTGCCGTACGCAGAACAGGCCGACTGGATGATCGTGACGGCCGACAGCAGGGTGGTCGTGGTGTCACCGAAGGCCGAGGGCGTCGAGTTGGTCGAGACGCGGACGTCGAACGGCAGCGACGAGTATGTTGTCACGTTCTCCGAAGTCGCGGTGGCATCCGAAGACGTTCTGGAGGGCGCGGCTGTGCAGCGCGTGAACCAATTGGCGCTGGCGATGATCGGCGCGTATGCGGCCGGTCTGGTCGCCGGCGCGTTGCGGCTCACCGCCGACTACGTCGGAACCCGTCAGCAATTCGGCAAGCCGCTGTCGACCTTCCAGACAGTCGCCGCGCAGTTGGCAGAGGTGTACATCGCTTCGCGCACCATCGATTTGGCGTCGACGTCGGTGGCCTGGCGCCTGTCCGAGGGGCGTGACGCCGACGACGACCTCGCTGTGCTCGGTTACTGGCTGGCGTCGCAGGCGCCGCGGGTCATGCAGATCTGTCACCACCTGCACGGCGGGATGGGTATGGACATCACCTACCCGATGCCGCGGTACTACTCGACGATCAAGGACCTGACCCGCTTGCTGGGCGGCCCGTCGCATCGTCTCGATGTCCTTTCGGGTCTGGAAAGCGTGGGAGCGTAATGTTCGTCGACCTGACTGCCGAACAGCGGCAGCTCCAAGCCGACCTGCGGCAATACTTCTCGAATCTCATTTCGCCGGAGGAGCGCGAGGAGATGGAGAACGACCGGCACGGTAAGGCCTACCGCGCCGTGATCCGTCGGATGGGCCAGGACGGCAAGCTCGGCGTGGGGTGGCCGAAAGAGTTCGGCGGCTTGGGTTTTGGGCCCATCGAACAGCAGATCTTCGTCAACGAGGCCCAGCGTGCCGATGTGCCGCTGCCGGCCGTGACGTTGCAGACGGTGGGACCAACCCTGCAGGTATATGGCAGCGAGGCGCAGAAGAAGAAGTTCCTGCCCGCCATCCTCGCCGGCGAGGTTCATTTCGCGATCGGCTACACCGAGCCGGAGGCCGGCACCGACTTGGCGTCGCTGCGCACCACCGCTGTTCGCCACGGCGACGAGTACATAGTCAATGGTCAGAAGATCTTCACCACCGGCGCCCACGATGCCGACTACATCTGGCTGGCGTGCCGAACCGACCCGGATGCCGTGAAACACAAAGGCATTTCGATCCTGATCGTCGACACGAAGGATCCCGGTTACTCCTGGACGCCGATCATCCTGTCCGACGGCGCCCATCACACCAACGCGACCTATTACAACGACGTGCGCGTGCCGGTCGACATGTTGGTGGGCGAGGAGAACGGTGGCTGGCGGCTCATCACCACCCAGCTCAACAACGAGCGGGTGATGCTGGGACCGGCCGGCAAGTTCGCCGGCATCTACGACCGCGTGCATGCCTGGGCGGCTAAGCCCGGCGGTGACGGGGTCCTGCCGATCGACCACGACGACGTACGGCGCGCACTCGCCGAGATTCGCGCGACCTGGCGCATCAACGAATTGCTGAACTGGCAGGTGGCTGCGGCGGGTGAGACCATCGACGTGGCCGACGCGGCGGCAACGAAAGTGTTTGCCACAGAACGCATTCAATACATCGGGCGGCTCGCCGAGGAGATCGTCGGTAAGTACGGCAACCCCGCCGAGCCCGACACCGCGGACCTGCTGTATTGGCTGGACCAGCAGACCAAGCGCAACTTGGTGATCACGTTCGGCGGAGGCGTGAACGAAGTGATGAGAGAAATGATCGCGGCGTCGGGCTTGAAAGTGCCGAGGGTGCCGAGGTGAGCGGGCACGAGGACATCGCGGCGGCTGTCGAAGAGGTCAAGGCCTCGGGGCGCAGCAAGCCGCGCGTCGCCCGCGATCCGGTGAACCAGCCGATGATCAACAACTGGGTCGAGGCGATCGGCGACCGCAATCCCGTCTACGTCGACGAGCAGGCAGCTCGGGCGGCCGGTCACCCCGGGATCGTGGCTCCGCCGGCCATGATTCAGGTCTGGACGATGTTCGGTCTGGGCGGGCAGCGTCCCGACGACGACCCGCTGGGCCGCATCATCAACGTGTTCGACGAGGCCGGTTACGTCGGTGTGGTGGCCACAAATTGCGAGCAGACCTACCACCGCTACCTGCAGCCCGGCGAACGGGTCAGTGTCACCGCCGAGCTGACCGACGTGATCGGGCCGAAGCAGACCGCGCTGGGCGAGGGCTATTTCATCAACCAGCGCATCACCTGGCAGGTCGGTGACGAGGACGTCGCCGAAATGAATTGGCGCATCCTCAAATTCCGGCCCAAGGACCGCGACCAAGTAAGCGACGTGCCTGATGACCTGGACCCCGATGCGTTGATGCGCCCGGCGGTGTCACGCGACACCCAGTTCTTCTGGGACGGCGTCAAGGAGCACGAGCTGCGCATCCAGCGCAAGCCCGACGGCACTTTGCAGCACCCGCCTCTGCCTGCGGTGTGGCAGGACAAAGAGGCGCCCACCGACTACGTCGTCGCGAGCGGCAAGGGCACCGTGTTCAGCTTCGTGGTGCACCATGCCCCGAAGGTCCCGGGCCGGACGCTTCCGTTCGTCATCGCGCTTGTCGAACTCGAGGAAGGGGTGCGGATGCTCGGCGAGCTGCGCAACGTCGACCCGTCGGCGGTGGAAGTCGGAATGCCCGTCCGCGCAACGTTTCTCGACTTTCCGGCCAGCACTGCCGGACCGGCGTGGACGCTGTACGCATGGGAGCCGGCCGCATGAGTACGCCAACTGTGCAAGTCGGCACCAAGCTGCCGGAGCTCAAGCTCTACGGCGACCCCACCTTCATCATCTCGACCGCACTGGCGACGCGGGATTTCCAGGACGTCCACCACGACCGCGACAAGGCGCAGGCAAAGGGCTCGAAGGACATCTTCGTCAACATCCTCACTGACACGGGACTCGTGGAGCGGTTCGTGACGGACTGGGCCGGACCGTCGGCGTTGGTCAAGTCGATCAGTCTGCGGCTGGGTGTGCCGTGGTACGCCTACGACACAGTGACGTTCTCTGGTGAGGTGACAGCGGTGGAAGACGGGTTGGTCACGGTCAAGGTATTGGGCCGCAACAGCTTAGGCGACCACGTGATCGCGACCGTCAAGTTGGCTCTAGGAGGAGCGTGATGTCCCGCACCGCGGCGATCGTCGGCATCGGTGCCACCGACTTCTCCAAGAACTCGGGACGCAGTGAACTTCGATTGGCGGCAGAGGCGGTGCTCGACGCGCTCGACGACGCGGGGCTCACGCCTGCAGACGTCGACGGGCTGACGACGTTCACCATGGACTCCAACACCGAAGTTGCGGTCGCGCGCGCGACGGGAATGGGTGAGCTGACGTTCTTTTCGAAGATCCACTACGGCGGCGGCGCCGCATGCGCGACCGTGCAGCAGGCGGCGATGGCCGTCGCAACCGGAGTCGCCGACGTCGTCGTGGCTTACCGGGCTTTCAACGAGCGCTCGGGAATGCGATTCGGACAGGTGCAGACCCGGCTGACGGAAAACGCCGACTCCACCGGCGTCGACAATTCCTTTTCGTACCCGCATGGACTGTCGACGCCGGCTGCCCAGGTGGCCATGATCGCCAAGCGCTACATGCACTTGTCGGGGGCCACCAGCCGCGACTTCGGTGCGATCTCGGTGGCCGACCGCAAGCATGCGGCCAAGAACCCCAAGGCCTACTTCTACGAAAAGCCGATCACCATCGAGGATCACCAGAACTCGCGGTGGATCGCCGAACCGCTGCGGTTGCTGGATTGTTGTCAGGAGACCGACGGTGCGGTGGCTATCGTGGTGACTTCTGCGGATCGGGCGAAGGACCTCAAGCATCGGCCCGCAGTCATCGAGGCGGCCGCTCAAGGCTCCAGCCCCGACCAGTACACGATGGTCAGTTACTACCGCGACGAACTCGACGGCTTGCCGGAGATGGGCTTGGTAGGCCGGCAGCTGTGGCAGCAGTCCGGGCTCAAGCCCACCGACATCCAAACGGCGATCCTCTACGACCACTTCACGCCGTTCACGCTGATTCAGCTGGAGGAGTTGGGGTTCTGCGGCTGGGGCGAAGCCAAGGACTTCATCGCCGACGGCGCGATCGAAATCGGCGGCCGACTGCCGATCAACACCCACGGCGGCCAGCTCGGTGAGGCCTACATCCACGGGATGAACGGCATCGCGGAAGGCGTGCGCCAATTGCGCGGCACATCGGTCAACCAGGTACCAGATGTCGAGCACGTCCTCGTCACCGCGGGCACGGGCGTACCCACGTCCGGCCTGATCCTGGGTTAATTCCAGCAACATTTCGCACGGCTTGCGGGCGTGATTCGTGTCCGTTGCCGCGAGCACATCCTCAATTGCTGGGATCCGTAGCGAGCGGACTCCGATCGCGGCGTGCCCGCATTGCGCTCACGGGCAATTTCAAGATCAATCCCCATGTGGGGTTCCTACCTGCGGCTTCACCGGTGTTTGCCAGTGTGCAACGGAATCCGTGCCGCGATGCTGACGACTGTGTCAATAGGTTTGCTAGTGATCATTTCGTGATTCGCTGAACTCGATCGTTTGTGATGCTTGACACAAGACTCAGCAAAGCCATATCGTTTGCTCAGCAGTTACCGGGGGGCTCTCACCGGAGGGCCACAGACCAAGGGTTAGGGGCCGTCGAAATGCTCACAGGCAGGGCCGATACGAGGCGCCGACGGTCACTACCCGGTCGGGCGCCGCCGATGCGTCACTGATTTGCTCGGCGCGCATCACAGAGCAACGCAAATCGATCTGGCATCCGCCATCTGTTTCTCGTCCGTTATCGAAGCCGGCCGAATCCCGGCTCAATCAAGGCTGCTCACAACAAGGCAAAAGGAGCTACCACAATGAGCAAGCACCGCATCGCACGCAAGCACATCACCCTGACCCGCGCCCTCGGCGGCGGCCTGGTCGTCGGTGGTCTGACCCTCGGCGGCGTCGCGCTGTCGACCGCGGCCGCCCCGATCGAAGCCAACGCCGCCTGCGGCAACGGGATCTCGGCGTTCAGCAACACCGGTTCGAACAGCCCGAACACGTTCAACATCGGCTCGGGCAACAACTTCAATTTCCAGGGCAGCGGCCTCGGGGCCAACCTCAACGGCGGTCAGCGTTCACGCACTGGAAACAACAGCAGCACCACCACCGGCAGCGGGACGACCTGCGTCGTCGCCAACCCGAACCCGTTCTCGTTCCCGAGTTTCGGATTCGCCAACAACACGGGGCCGAACAGCCCGAACACGGTGAACTTCCTGTCCGGCAATAACATCAACACTCAGTTCAGTGTGTTCGGTGCGAACGGGAACGTGGGCGGCCAGCGGTCCAACACCGGCAACAACACCAGCACCACAACTGACAGCCCGACCACTGTCGGTTCGGTCGATGCCGGAGCCGTCCGCTGATCGGCTGAAACTCGCTTCCTGACGAGGGGGGGGGCAGGAGCGACCCACACTGGGCCGTCGGCACCATGCCGGCGGCCCAGTGCGTTGTGCGACGGCGGCGGCGCAGCGCCGGCACGCCTTAATCCGGGCCGCCGGTGAAAGTGCTTATGCCGGAAGCAGTTCCACACCAGAGAGGACCGGCTCGTCGTCGCGTGTGGGCGCGGTGACGACGGCGACCAGTCGGTCATCGTCCTCCCAGATGCGCGCGCGCAGCATCTCGCCGGGAAACACCACGCCGGCGAAGCGGGCGCCGTAGGACCGCACCCGGCTGACGTCGCTGTCCAGGCACGCGTCGACAATCGCCTTGCACGCGATGCCGTAGGTGCACAACCCGTGCAGGATGGGCCGCGGAAAACCCGCTGCCGCAGCAAATTCGGGATCGGAATGCAGTGGATTGCGGTCGCCGCACAGCCGATACAGCAGCGCCTGCTGCGGCAGCGTCGGCAGCGGGATCTCGTGATCAGCTGGCCGGTCCGGCGGCGCGGACGACAGCGACGGACCGCGTTCGCCGCCGAAACCGCCCTCGCCGCGAGCGAAGATTGACCGTGTGGTGCTCCACAGCGGCGTGCCGTCGAGGGTGGTGACCGTCGACTCTGTCAGGATCACCGCGGCTTTGCCCTTGTCCCAGATGTCGACGACGCGGCTGGTGCTGCGGGCGGTGCCGGATGGCGGCAGCGGGCCGGCGACGGTCACCGATTCGGCGCCGTGCAAAATCTTGGCGAGCTCGATGTCGATGCCCGGGAACGGCACGGTCGGCGGCTCGGTGAGATGGAAGCTCTGGGCCACGTTGCCGAACGTCGGCAGCACCTGGGGGGTGTTGTCCACCAGATAACTCAACTCACGTGGGTTCATCGGGTCCGCACCGGCGCCCAGCGCAAGGTGGTACAGCTGCACATCGCTACTTGTCCAGCTGAATTCGGCCGGTGGCAGCTCCGCGCCGATGGCAACAGACGGATCGATCGGCATCTCAGTCCTTTCCGGCGATGTGCCGGGCGGCCAGGTAGCCGAACGTCATCGCCGGACCGATCGTGCCACCCGGTCCCGGATAGGTGTGACCCATCACCGGCGCGCTGACGTTTCCGGCGGCATACAGGCCCGGGATGACGCTGCCGTCGTCGCGCAATGCACGGCCGTGCACGTCGGTGCGGATGCCGCCCTTGGTGCCGAGGTCGCCCGGGACCATCTTGGCCGCGTAGTACGGCGGGTGGCTGATCTCGCCGAGGTTGGGATTGGGCTTGTTGGTCGGGTCGCCGTAGTAGCGGTCGTAGGCGCTTTCCCCCCGGTGATAGTCCTCGTCGACTCCGGACCGCGCGAACCCGTTGAACCGTTCGACCGTCGCCTTCAAGGCGTCGGCCGGCAACCCCGCCTTCTGTGCCAACTCGTCGAGGGTATCGGCAGTCACAATGACACCCGACTCGAGCCACTTCTTCGGGATGCGTTGTCCGGGTTGCAGTCCGGCGAAAATGTAGCGGTCGCGGTAGCGCTGGTCGAACACCAGCCAAGCGGGCACGTTCTCACCGGGGCCGGGCCCTTGCCCGTACTCGCCGCCGTACATGTGGTGGCATGCCTCGACATACGGCATCGACTCGTTCATGAACCGCTTACCGGCCATGTTGACGATGATCGAGCCCGGTGAATTGCGTTCGGACAACGCGAACCACGGCGCACCGACGAGCGGCACCGTCGGCCCCCACCAGGCGTCTTCCATCAATTCCAGTGCCGCACCGAGCTTTTCGGCCGCCAGGATGCCGTCGCCAGTGTTCGCCTTCGCACCCACGGTCCACTCGGTGGAAATCGGTGCGCGCTGGTATTTGACACGCATCTGTTCGTTGTGCTCGAAGCCGCCGCAGCCGAGGATCACCCCGCGGCGCGCCCGAATGAGTTGCGGATCTGCGCTTTCGGGGGCGGTAGTGTCGCGGACATACACGCCGCGCACCACACCGTCCTCGACGTACAACTCGGTCAGCGCCGTGTTGAGCAGTACGGGCACACCGGCGTCGCGCAGCCCGATCCGCAGGGGCGCAATGAGCGCGCGGCCCATTCCCACCAGGTTCTTGCCCGTCGCTTTCGCCCACATGGTCCGGGCGCCGACCTTCAAACTGCGCAGCACACCGCCCGGGTGGCGCTTCAACAGATTGAGCCGCACGTAATCCTGTTGCATCACAACAACATTCATCGGCACTTTGCCGTATGGTGGCTCTAGATAAGGCTCGTCAGGACCCAGCTTGCGCGCGTCGAACGGCTTCGGCTCGATCGAGCGCCCGCCGGGGCGCCCACCGGGAGCCTCCGGGTAGTAGTCCGAATAGCCAGGGACCCAGCACATCTTCAACGGCGTGTGCTTCAGCACGAACGACAACATCTCCGGCGCTCGGTCCAGGTATGCGTCGATGCGTTCGGGCTCGACGACGTCGCCGATGATCGTGTGCAGATAGGTGCGCGCGGCCTCCGGTGTGTCGGTGACACCGTCTCGTTTGAGCACCTCGTTGTTGGGGATCCACACGCCCCCGCCGGATCGAGCGGTCGAGCCGCCGAAGTGTGGCGCCTTCTCGATCACCACGGCCGACAAGCCCTCGTGGGCGGCGGTGAGCGCGGCTACCATGCCGGCAGCACCGCTTCCCACGACGACGACGTCGTACTCCTGAACAGTCATACTAGAACACGTTATAGAATTGGCCCGGCCGGGCGCCACCGACCCCGCCGATCGACCAGAGGGGCGACCAGAAGATGCTCAGCGTTCAACGGCGCGACGAACTGGCTGCCGACCTGGCCGAAGCCGAGCGCAGCCGGGTGCCGATCGCCCCGCTGACAGACCGAAACCCCACGATAGACGTGGTAGACGCGTATGAGATCCAGCTGATCAACATCCGCCAGCGCGTCGCTGAAGGGGCGCGAGTGGTCGGCCACAAGGTGGGCCTGTCGAGCAAAGCGATGCAACAGATGATGGGGGTCGACGAACCCGACTACGGGCATTTGCTTGACGAGATGGAGGTCTTCGAGGACAAGCCGGTCGAGACCAGCCGGTACCTGCACCCGCGGGTCGAGGTGGAAGTCGGATTCATCCTCGGCGCAGACCTGCCCGGCGCGGGCTGCACCGAAGACGACGTACTGGCCGCCACCGAAGCGTTCGCGCCGGCGATCGAGTTGATCGACACCCGCATCACCGACTGGAAGATCAAGCTGTGCGACACGATCGCCGACAACGCGTCATCGGCGGGGTTCGTGCTCGGCAAGGAGCGCGTGAAGCCGAGCGACGTCGACATCAAGAGCATCGACGCGGTGCTCACCCGCAACGGCGAAGTGGTGGCCAAGGGCCGCAGCGACGCCGTGCTGGGCAATCCGGTGACCGCGGTCGCGTGGCTGGCCCGCAAGGTGGAGAGTTTCGGTGTGCGACTGCGCAAGGGCGACATCGTCCTGCCGGGCTCGTGCACCCGCGCGATCGACGCCCGGCCCGGCGACCATTTCGTCGCCGAGTTCGACGGACTCGGGTCCGTGCGGTTGAGTTTCGAATAGAGGAGCATTGCACTATGCCGTCCAAAGCAAGCGTCGCGATCGTCGGCTCCGGCAACATCAGCACCGATCTGATGTACAAGCTGCTGCGCTCCGAATGGCTCGAACCACGCTGGATGGTGGGCATCGACCCGGACAGCGAAGGCCTCAAGCGCGCGCGTGACCTGGGTTTGCAGACCACCCATGAGGGGGTGGACTGGCTGTTGGCCCAAGACGAGAAACCAGATCTGCTGTTCGAGGCAACCTCGGCCTACGTGCACAAGGCGGCCGCCCCCAAGTACGCCGAAGCGGGTATCCGCGCGATCGACTTGACGCCGGCTGCGGTCGGCCCGGCGGTGATCCCGCCGGCGAACCTTCGCGAGCATCTCGATGCGCCCAACGTCAACATGATCACCTGCGGGGGACAGGCGACGATTCCGATCGTCTACGCGGTGTCTCGTGCGGTTACCGAACAAGGTGGAGCTGTGCCGTACGCCGAGATCGTCGCGTCGGTCGCGTCGAAGTCCGCCGGGCCGGGGACGCGCGCGAACATCGACGAGTTCACCAAGACCACCAAGCGTGGTGTCGAGGTGATCGGCGGCGCGCAGCGCGGCAAGGCGATCATCATCCTCAACCCGGCCGAGCCGCCAATGATCATGCGCGACACAATCTTCTGCGCGATTCCCGACGATGCGGACACCGACGCGATCGCCCAGTCGATTCACGACGTGGTCGCCGAGGTGCAGACCTATGTACCCGGTTACCGGCTGCTCAACGAGCCGCAGTTCGACCCGCCGTCGCTGAACTCCGGCGGTCAAGCGCTGGTCACCACCTTCATCGAAGTGGAAGGCGCGGGGGATTACTTGCCGCCGTACGCCGGAAACCTCGACATCATGACCGCGGCGGCCACGAAGGTGGGCGAGGAGATCGCCAAGGAACTACTGTCCGCTCCAGCAGGAGGTCAGGCATGACCACCGACATCTTCTTCAACGAGATCTGGGACGTCCGAATCACGGACACGTCGCTGCGCGACGGCAGCCACCACAAGCGCCACCAGTTCACCAAGGACGAGGTGCACGCGATCGTCGCGGCGCTGGACGCCGCCGGCGTGCCCGTCATCGAAGTCACCCACGGTGACGGACTCGGCGGCTCGTCGTTCAACTACGGGTTTTCCAAGACGCCCGAACAGGAATTGATCAAGCTGGCCGCCGAGACGGCCAAGGACGCCAAGATCGCGTTTCTGATGCTTCCGGGCGTGGGCACCAAGGAAGACATCATCGAGGCGCAGGACAACGGCGGGTCGATCTGCCGCATCGCCACGCATTGCACCGAGGCCGACGTGTCGATCCAGCACTTCGGGCTGGCCCGCGAGCGAGGCCTGGAGACGGTCGGCTTTTTGATGATGGCGCATACGATCCCGCCGGAGGCGCTGGCCAAGCAGGCCCGCATCATGGCCGACGCGGGCTGCCAATGTGTGTACGTCGTCGACTCCGCGGGCGCGCTGGTCCTCGAGGGAGTGCGCGACCGGGTTGCCGCGCTGGTCGCCGAACTGGGCGACGACGCACAGGTGGGCTTTCATGGCCACGAGAACCTCGGCTTGGGCGTGGCGAATTCGGTGGAGGCGGTGCGGGCCGGTGCCAAGCAGATCGACGGCAGCTGCCGCCGATTCGGCGCCGGGGCCGGCAACGCGCCCGTCGAGGCGCTGATCGGGGTGTTCGACAAGATCGGCGTCAAGACCGGTATCGACTTCTTCGAGATCGCCGACGCCGCCGAAGACGTCGTGCGTCCGGCCATGCCCGCCGAATGCCTGCTCGACCGCAACGCCTTGATCATGGGCTACTCGGGGGTGTACTCGAGCTTCCTCAAGCATGCGATCCGCCAGGCCGAGCGCTACGGGGTGCCCGCGCACCAGCTGCTGCACCGGGCCGGGCAGCGCAAACTCATTGGTGGACAAGAAGATCAGTTGATCGACATCGCCCTGGAAATCAAGCGCGAGCAGGCTGTCTAGTCCCTCCGCGAGCGCGCGTGTCTGTACGCCGACACACCGAGACCGGCCGTACCGCAGCGCACCTTCGCGCCTAGTGACCGTGCGGTCCGTCAGCGGCGCGCGGACCCGGTCAAGGGGCGCGGGTTCGCGGGTTCGAGCAAACAGATCACCGTGCTCGGCGCGGGCCCTGCCGTCGGCGCGAACGTCGTGCGGTCCTGATTGGAGTCCACCAGGTAGGTGATCGCAAACCCGCCGACATCGGTTGACTGCCCGGTGTAGGCTCTGAACTCGTTGCGGCACTTAGGGTTTGCCACTTCGGGCACGGCCGCGTCGACCGTCAGCGGTCCGCGAAAGTACACCTCTGCCTGATGTGGTGTGGCACAGTCGACCACTGTCACAGTGACGACGCTCGGGTCGTTCGGCGGCGGATCGGCAAGACAGTCGCCGACGTCGAGGTCAATCCACTTCTTGGACTGCGCCTTTGGCGGAGTGACCACCGTCGACGTGGGCGACGTGGGCGACGTGGGCGACGTGGGCGACGTGGGCGACGTGGGCGACCTGGTCGGGCTGGGCGGCGTCGTGGCGGGTGTCTCGGCGGAGTGTGCGCACGCGGTCAGCACGACGCCCACCGTGATCAGAGTGATCAGGCTGGGTGAACGTCGAAAGGCAGACATCGTGGACACGGACGCAGGGTAACGCCGGGCGATCGCCCGTCGGTATAGCAGCCCGATCGGCGCTCAGAAGGGTTTGACTCCGCCGAGTTGAGCCGTCAGCGCGTCGGCGGCATCGACCAGTCCGCGCGCCCGCTCGGTGATCTCTGTGTCGGTGAGTGCCCGGCCGATGTGCAGGGAGGCAACCATGGCTTGGCGCCGGTGGTGGTCGAACACTGGGGCGGAGATCACGCTGATCTCGTGGCGCTGCCGTCGGCCAGAGTTCTCACTGCGCAAGTAAACCCGCTCACCGATATCGGACACGATCTCGCCGAGCAGCGCGCGCAGTTCGTCGGGCAGGCTGTTCGACACCCCGGCCATCAGCGCATACAGCCGCTGACCGCTGGGCGTCAGGCGCTCGACCAGGTAGCCGTCCGAGCGGCATTCGGCGATCACCCGCTGCAGCCGTTCGGTGTCGGTGCGCAGCGGAATGGTCGGTTCCTTGGCCAGCCAGTCGTGGACGGCTTCGTCGTCCCAGAGCACGAACATCAACCCCACGGGCGGCGCGAACGGATAGCTCTGCCCCACTTCGACGCCCACCCCCGCGCCCGGCGGGCTCACCAGCTCCAGCAGCGTGATCCGGTCGTCGACCACCGCCGACAATGCTGCCGTCGTCCCGAATCGTCTTGACAGGCGGCGCAATTCGTCACGGGCGGCAGGGCTGACCCGCATCGCCTCTTGTGCGCGGTGGCCGAGAGTGATCAGCGCCGGGCCCAGCCGGTATGTCTTGTCGCGTTCGTCTCTGATCAAGTAGCCGGCCTCTGTCAACGTCGCGACCATGCCGAGGCACGTGGGCTTGCTCAGCTGTACCCGCCGGGCTAGTTCCGAGACGCCGAATCGGTCCTGCGGATGGCGCGACAAGAAGTCGAGCATGCGCACCACCCGTTCGGTCGGCGGTGACGCCCGCCGTGTCGCTCCGGGATCATGGTCCATATATGGACCGTACTGGACCAATATGTTGACGCGAAGTTGGAACACGTTCTAGTCTCAGGCCGGTGTACACCGACCCGTTGACCGAAGCGATCGCCGAGGCGGAGAAGCTCGTCGCGGCCGCGCCTCACATCGAGACAGAAGCCGACCTCCTCGAAGGTCTGCAATATCTCGCGCAAGGAATCGCCGCGTGCACGCACGTGTCGTTCCACTACGACCGTGATCACCCGTTCTTCCTCAGCGGCACAGGGCCGTTCACGAAGATGGGCCTGGACAACCCGGACACGCTGTATTTCGGGACGCGTGTGCAGGCCGGTCACCAGTACGTCGTGTCCGGGGTGCGCGGCACGACCACTGATCTGAGTTTCCAGCTGCTCGGCGGTGAATACACCGACGAAGGGGTGCCGGTCAGCGAGGCGGCGTTCGACGACCGCGAGCTCGACATCGCCCCCGACGGCAGCTTCGAGTGGCGGTTCACCCCGAAGGCGCCCGCTCAGCTCGTGGTGCGCGAGGTGTACGGCGACTGGTCGCAGCGGCGCGGCACGATCGCGATCAAGCGTGTCGACACCGCGGGCACCGCGCCGCCGCCGCTGACCCGCGAGACGATCGAAAAGCGCTATGCCACAGCAGGCAAGCAGCTGGTGAACCGAATCAAGACGTGGCTGCAGTTCCCGCAATGGTTTTACCTCAAACTGCCCGTCAACACCCTGACACCACCGCGGCTTACGCCCGGTGGTTTGGCCACCCAGTATTCGTCTGTGGGCCACTTCGACTTGACGCCGGACCAGGCCCTGCTGATCACGATCCCGGTGTCCGACGCGCCCTACCTCGGATTCCAGCTGGGCAGCATGTGGTACATCTCGCTGGACTACATCAACCACCAGACGTCACTGAATGCTACTCAGGCGCAAAAGGATCCGGACGGAAAGATCCGGATCGTCGTCGCCGACCGCAATCCCGGTGTCACCAATTGGGTGGAGACCCTCGGGCACCGCAGAGGCTTTCTGCAGTTCCGATGGCAGCGGGTGTCGCGGGAGCTCACCGAGGCCGACGGGCCCTCTGCCGAAGTGGTGAACGTCGACGACGTGCCGGCGGCATTGCCGTACTACGAACACAACAAGATTTCCGACGAAGACTGGCGCGCGCGCATTGCCGAGCGGCAACACGCAATCGCCACGAGAATGCTGGGGTGAGGCATGCCTGAAGGCTTGCTAGCGGGAAAGGTTGTATGCATCAGCGGCGTCGGTCCGGCGCTGGGCACGACGCTGGCCCGGCGATGCGCGGAGAACGGCGCAGACCTGGTCTTGGCGGCGCGCACCGCGCAGCGGCTCGACAATGTCGCCAAACAAATCAGCGACACCGGCCGCCGCGCCGTGGCCGTCGCCACCGACATCACCGACGACGACCAGGTCAAGAACCTCGTCGACGCGTCACTGGCGGCGTACGGGCGGGTCGACGTGCTGATCAACAACGCGTTTCGGGTGCCCTCGATGAAGCCCTTGGCCGACACCACGTTTCAGCACATCCGCGATGCGATCGAGCTGACTGTGCTGGGCGCACTGCGATTGATCCAGGGCTTCACGCCCACTCTTGCGGAAGCCAACGGCTCGGTGGTGAATGTCAACTCGATGGTGATCCGCCACTCCCAGGCGAAGTACGGCGCCTACAAGATGGCCAAGTCGGCGCTGCTGGCGATGTCGCAGTCGCTGGCGACCGAGCTCGGCGAAAACGGCATCCGAGTGAATTCTGTTGTGCCAGGCTATATTTGGGGTGAGACGTTGAAAGCGTACTTCACCCACCAGGCCGGAAAGTACGGCACCACGGTGGACCAGATCTACGCCGCGACGGCAGCGAACTCGGATCTCAAACGCCTGCCCACCGAGGACGAAGTCACTTCGGCCATCATCTTTTTCGCCAGCGACCTGTCGAGTGGTATCACCGGGCAGACGCTCGATGTGAATTGCGGGGAGTACAAGGCGTGAGCGACCGCACGGACGTCGGCACGGTCGACGATCTGCTGGAATCTGCGTCGCGGCTGGTCGGTCTGGACGACTTCGGTCCCGACGACGACAACTACCTGGAAGGCCTCGCCGTCATCCTCGACTCGTATCGGCGCGAGGCCGGCCTGACACCGTTCGGCAGCAAGATCTGCCGCGTGTATCTGCGTGGCGCGCTTGCCGCGAGGCTGCTGGCCCAGGCAGGTTGGAAACAGTACCCGCACTACGTCGACGTGCCCGTCGAGCGGCCGATCTTCGTCACCGGACTGCCACGCACCGGCACCACCGCACTGCATCGGCTGTTGAGTGCCGACCCCTCGCACCAAGGCATTCAGATGTGGCTGGCTGAATATCCGCAGCCCCGGCCGCCGCGCGAAACGTGGGACAGCAATCCGGTGTTCCAGCGGCTCAACGCGCAGTTCGAACAGCACCACGTCGAGAATCCGGAGTTCATGGGCCTGCACTTCATGAGCGCCGACGAGGTCGAGGAATGCTGGCAGCTGCTGCGGCAGTCGCTGCACGCGGTCGCCTACGAGACGCTCGCGCACTTGCCGACGTATGCGCAGTGGCTGGCGAAGGAGGACTGGACACCGGCGTACCGGCGCTACCGCAAGAATCTGCAATTGATCGGGCTCAACGACGTCGGCAAGCGCTGGGTGCTGAAGAACCCCAGCCATTTACATGCGCTCGACGCGCTGATGGCCACATTCCCGGATGCGCTTGTGGTGCAATGCCATCGACCGGCGGAGACGCTGATGGCATCGATGTGCTCGCTGGCCGAGCACGCCACCGAGGGCTGGTCGACGACGTTCGTCGGCGCCACCATCGGCGCCGACTCCCTGGACACCTGGGCGCGTGGTCTCGAGCGGTTCAACGCGGTGCGGGCCCAACATGATCCGGCACAGTTCTACGACGTCGACTACAAGGACTTCGTCACCGACCCGATCGGCACCGTCGAGGCCATCTACCAATACTTCGGAATCGAGCTCAGCGACGCAGCGCTGGCGGCGATGCAGCACATGCACGCCGAGAGTCAGAAGGGGCCGCGCGCACCGAAACACACGTATTCCCTCGAGGATTACGGGCTGACCGCCGAGCAGGTCAAGGCCCGGTTCGAGGGCCTGACCTAGCCGTCGCCCGGCGGCGGGGCGGTGGGGACCCGCGGCAGCACCCCTTCGGCGATCGCGTGCTCGATGCTGTCCGCCAGCCTCGGGCAGGTCCGGGCGCGCTGCGGCATCCCGCCTGACTCGCGCACTTCGGTGAAGTAAGCGCATCGCTGTGTGGCAGCCGAATCCCATTGCACCGCGGTGTGTCCGGGGCCCAGCTTCTTGACCTGCACGGAGACGTGGCAGAACCGGCAATCCACCGGCTGCAGGCCCCACGTCAGATAACGTTCGCGGTCGCGCTGCGTCGCCTCTCGTAACTGCGCGGCCCGGTGCGGGTCGACGACCGGCTGCGGGCGGGGCCCGCCACCGCCGCCGGACGGGTGCGGATGGTCGTCGTCGTGCGCGCCGTGCACCAGCAGCATCGAGCGAGCGAGCTCGTCGACGTCCGGGGGACGTTGCGCGTCGTCACTCACGTCGAACTCTGCTCCGCCTTCTGCGTCTCCCGGCGCCGCAGGTTTTCCTCGACTTCCTTCTGCCAGTACTCGTTTGCCTTGGTGGTGTCCACCTCGATCTCGAAGCGGTCCGTCATCTCCGGGGTGACGTCGGCGACGTCGACGTAGAACTGCTGATACCAGCGGCGCAGCTGATAGACCGCACCGTCCTCTTCGACCAGCAGTGGGTTGTCGATGCGCGTCTTGTTCTTCCAGATCTCGACGTCCTGCAGGAAGCCCTTGCTGACCCCGACCGTCATTGCCTCGGCGAGTTTTTCGGTCACGTCCTCGCCCATGCCCTTGGGTTTCTGGACGATCACGCCCCACTGGAGCATGAACGATTCCTGGGTCACCGGATAGTGGCAGTTGATCAGAATCGACTCCGCCTTGTAGCCGCCGTAGTTGTTGTGCAGCCAGTTGATCATGAACGACGGGCCGAAATACGAAGCCTCCGAATCCAGATGGGATTCCGTATAGGCGGAACCGCCGAGGTCTACGTCAGGGCGGCCGACGTTGTGCAGATACTGCGACGCGATGTGGCCTTCGAACACATTCTTGAAGTACGTCGGCAGCCCGAAATGGATGTAGAAAAAGTGCGCCATGTCGGTGACGTTGTCGATGATGTCGCGGCAGTTCGACGGAATCAGTTCGCGGTTCCACCGCCAATCCGTCCACTCGTCGCTGGCCCACTCTGGAATCTCGGGGATCCGCACTTCGGGCTGCGGTGGGTTGCCCTCGTGGTCGTGCCAGACGAACAGCAGGCCGCTGCGAATGTCGGTATGCCACGACCGGGTGCGGGCCAGCCGCGGGGTGCGCTTGGCGTATGGCACCAGCTTGCACTTGCCGTCTCCGCCCCAGCGCCAGTCGTGGAACGGGCACGCGATCTCGTCGCCCTTGATGGTGCCCTGGGTCAGGTCACCGCCCATGTGTCGACAGTACCCGTCGAGCACATGCAAGTCCCCGTGCGAGTCTGCGAAAACCACCAGCTTGGTGCCAAACGCCTCGATCGCGTGCGGCTGCCCGTCGGTGAATTCCTTGACCGGGCCAAGGCAGTGCCAGCCCCGCGCATACCTGTCCGGCAGGGTGCCCGAGTCGATTTCGCGGTAACCCGCGGCTTCGGTAGTCACGTCGGCGCCTCCAGTCGTGTTCTCTAACTAGAACACGTTACAGTTTTGCCGGATGCAGATGCAATAAGCGCAGGCCGGCGATGCTCCATATATGACCGAGGGTCCTCTTCGGGTTCGACGGCGCGCCGACCGGCAAGCGCCCGAGCGTTACGGGGCCCGCTACCGCAGCGAACTCACGTTACCGAGTAGCAATCAGGGCGTGCAGCTGGCGGGGCCTCCGCCGGTGCTCACGCAGCAGCGGCCGTTGATGCAGCAGGTGGTGGCGCTGTCATTCGTGCTGGTGTTGTTGCCCACACTGGAGACCTGACTCGGAGTCACATTGTTGGGTCCGGTCTGGATCGAGATGTTGTTGCCGCTGTTGACGTTCACGCCCGGGCCGGTGTAGCCGGGGCCGAACAGGCTGGTCAAGTCAGGCATCCACGGAATGCCGCTCAGGGCGGTGCCGAGCGCACTGGTGCAGGCATCCTCGACGGCCGGCTGCGCGGCGGCGAATCCAGCCGACACGCCACTTCCCACAGTCACCGCGGTGACCATCCCTGCAAACAGAAGCCAACGTCCATGCCGTCCAGATGCCATGATTTCGTCCCCCTGCGGTCGTCGTGCTAGCAAACAGCATGCGCCGCACTAGGGCGCGCTGGCAAGACCCGTCAGCAAAATGATTACGGAACAAATGATGCGTCGCTGAACGCGATGGCAAATCAAGCGCCACAGGTGACGGGGCGATGCGGCAAACCGGCGCGCTAGACCTTGCGGGCGGTCTTGGCGGCCCGGTCCATCTCCCAGTACGCGCGCAGTGCGACGAGCTTGCCGTCGTCGTCGGCCTTGTATGTGAAGACGCCGTCGGCGGTGATCTGGTGACCACCCATCGTGATCACGATGAATCCGACGTTGGCCTCCTCGTTGCCGCACTGGAACGTGTCGACGAAATTGAACTCGATGCGATCCGTGGGAGCGATTGCTTTGTCCCAGAACGCCGCGATGGCTTCCTTGCCCCGGTGTCCCTTGCCTTCAGGGTCGAACGCGGACGGACCGATGGGATCTTCGACGATCGCGTCGTCGGCGAATACGTCCAGCCACGCCTGCTTGTCTCGGGCCGCCACCGCATCTCGTGAGCGCTGGCCGGCGATGTGGGCCTGGTTCACGCGTTCTGCCACCCCGAGTGGATGTAGGTGTCGGCGAACCGTTTCATCGAATCCTGCTTGGCCGACAGCGGCGCGTCGAAGCCCAGCCCCTCGAAAACCCATGGAATGACGATGTTGTCTGTGACGCCGATTTCGGCGAGTTCGCGGTGTCCGTCGACACCGAATTTGTCGATGCAGACAACCTGGATCTCGAATGGCGTGTCGGCGCGGCCGTACTCCTGGCGGTATGCGTGGAGTTTGCCGACGGTTTCGGCGATCTGCTCGGCAGTCATCATCGCGCTGGTCCAGCCGTCACCGACGCGGGCCGCCCGCCTCAGCGCGACGTCGGTGTGGCCGCCGATGTAGAACGGCACCGGCTGCGTGGGCGCGGGGCTCATCTGCAGTCGGCCGAAGTCGAAGAACTCGCCGTGGAATTCCACCATCCCGCCGCCGAGCACCAGCTTGATCACGTCGATCATCTCGTCGACGCGTGCGCCCCGCCTGCGGTACGGAACCCCGCACCACTCGAATTCTTCGGGGGCCCAGCCGATCCCGACACCGAATCCGAAGCGGTTGTTGGTCAGGTTGGCCACCGAGCCGACCTGGCGGGCCAGCAGCAGCGGCTGGCGCGAGCCCAGCTTCATCACGTTGGTGTAGAACCGCAGCGTCGACGTCACCGCACCCATCGCGGCCGCCGCGATCAGCGGGTCCACCCACGGGGTGTTCTCGTCCCACATCCGCGAGCCGTCAGCCGTGTACGGGTAGTCCGCCGACTGCTTTTCCATGTAGAACAGCGAGTCGGGCAGCGCGATGGAGTCGAAGCCGACTTCCTCGGCGGTTCTCGCGATGTCGAGCAACTCGTCGATGGGACCCATCGCGATGCTGCAGGTGTACTTCATCCGGCTCATGCCGCGGCCGTCTCGGCGGCCGGCTTGTCGCTGCCCACCACCCACATCGAGTAGTACTGAGAACCACCGCCATATGCGTGGCCGAGCGCCTTACGGGCGCCGGGCACTTGATGCGCCTCGCCCTTGCCCATCACCTGTATTGCGGCCTCCGCGAACCGGATCAGACCAGAAGCGCCGATCGGGTTCGACGACAGCACGCCGCCGGACGGGTTGACCGGCAGCCGACCGCCGATCGCGGTTTCGCCTGCCTCGGTCAGCTTCCAGCCTTCTCCTTCAGGGGCGAAGCCCAGGTTCTCCAGCCACATCGGCTCGAACCACGAGAACGGCACATAGATCTCGGCCACGTCGATCTCGTCGATCGGGCTCTTGATGCCGGCGGCTTTCCACAGCGCTGCGGCCGCGTCACGGCCCGCCTGCGGGTTGACCTGGTCGCGCCCGGAGTAGGCCAGCGGTTCGGTACGCAGGGCTGTCGCGTGAATCCAGGCGACCGGATGACCCTCGGCCACCCGCGCATCTGAAATCTCCTCGTTGCCGATCACCAACGCGCACGCGCCGTCCGACGACGGGCAGGTCTCGTCGAATCGGATGGGATCCCAGAGCATCTGGGAGCTGAGCACCTTCTCGATCGTGATGTCGGACTGCTGCAGGTGTGCCAGCGGATTCTTGGCGCCGTTCAGCCTGTCCTTGACCGCCACCATCGCGCCGATGTGCGTGGGTGCCCCGGATCGCCGGATGTAGGCGCGCACGTGCGGCGCGAAGTAGCCGCCCGCGCCGGCACCGACCGGCTTGGTGAACGGCACCGGAATGCTCAACGCCCACATCGCATTCGACTCAGACTGCTTCTCCCAGGCCATCGCCAGCACGCGGCGGTACTTCCCCGACTGCACCAGGCTGGCCGCCACCACACCGGTGGACCCGCCGACCGAGCCTGCAGTGTGTACGCGGATCAACGGCTTGTTCGTGGCGCCGACCGCGTCGGCCATGAACAGTTCGGGCATCATGACGCCCTCGAAGAAGTCCGGCGCCTTGCCCACGACCACGGCGTCGATGTCGTCGAACGTCGAACCCGAGTCGGCGAGCGCCCTGTCGATCGCCTCGCGCACCATGCCGTTCATCGACACGTCCTGACGCTTGGCGACGTACTTGGTCTGCCCGGTGCCCAGCACCGCGGCCAGTTGTCCGGCCACTAGTTCTTTCCCTCCAGTACCGCGACCAGATTCTGTTGCAGCGCAGGGCCGCTCGTGGCATGCGCCAGCACCCGCTGCGCCGAGCGATTCCAAATGTGTTGCGCGGCAAAGCCGATACGCTCCAGACCTGCGGAGAACATCGGGTTGGCCGCCAGCGTCCCGCCCGACGGGTTGATTGTCGTCGACGACGGCAGCCCGATCGCCTCCACCAGGATCAGGTGCTGATGGGTGAACGGCGCGTAGATCTCGGCCACGTCGATGGCGCCGGCGTCGCCGCCGGTCGCCGCCTGAGCCGCGGCCGCCGTCGACGGAGACGTGGTCAGGTCGCGAGCACCGAGCACCGGGGTCTCGATGCGGTGCTCGAATCCGGTTATCCACGCGGGGTTTTCGCGGAGCTCGCGGGCGCGGTCCCCGGCGGCCAGCACGATCGCCGATGCCCCGTCGGTGATCGGGGCGATGTCGTGGCGACGCAGCGGGTCAGCGAAGAACGGCCGCGCGAGCAACTCGTCGATCGACTTGGCCGGCTTCTCCGAATCCGTGCGCTGGGCCACCGCGAACGACTCGAGCGCCACCTGCGCCATCGCTTCTTGGGTCCACTTGCCGGCGTCGAGGCCCAGCCGCGCCTGCAGTCCCGCGATCGACACCGAGTCGGGCCACAGCGGAGCGACGGTGTAGGGATCGGTCTGCAGCGCCAGCACTCGGCGCAAGGTGCCGGCCGACGACTTGCCGAACCCGTACACCAGCGCGGTGTCGACCTCGCCGGTGAGCAGCTTGATGTAGGCCTCGTAGAGGGCCCATGCCGCGTCCATCTCCACGTGCGACTCGTTGATCGGCGGCACCGCGCCGATCGAGTCGATTGCCGAGATGAACGAAAAAGCCCGTCCAGCAAGGTAATCCGAAGAGCCGGAGCACCAAAATCCGATGTCGCCCTTGGTGATGCCCAGGTCGTCGTAGAGCTGGTGGAAACACGGCATCAGCATTTCGACGCCGTTGGTGGTGCCGTCGGTGCGGCGCACGTGCGGGGCGTGCGCGAATCCGACGACCGCAATGTCGCGTTCAGTCACGGGCGGTCCTTCTAGAGGTGGTGCTTGTAGGTGTCGTAGTCGGCGTCGGGCTCGCCGGTGGGCCGGAAGTGGTCGATGTTGTCGATGCCGAAATCCCACTCCTCGCGGGGTTTCCACACGGCCTCGACACGCATGCCCATCCGGACCTCCGACGCGTCGATCTCGGTGACCAGGTGCAAAAACGGAATGTCGGCGCCGTCGAGCAGCACGTACGCCGCGACGTACGGCGGCTTGATCCGCTGTCCGGCGAACGGGATGTTGATGACGGCGAATGTGGTCACCGTGCCCTTGTCCGGCAGTTCGACGAACTCGTCGAGCGGCTCCCCGGTGGCCGGATCGGCTTCGCGCGCGGGGAAATACACCTTGCCGTTCTTGCCGGACCGCGCGCCGAGCAGCTTGCCCTCTCGCAGCGCACGCAGATACGCGCTTTCCGGATGCGACGCGCTGTGCTGGACCTCGATGCTGGACGGGATCACGACGATCTTCACCGGGTCCCGGTCGTCGGTGGTCTGCCCGCCGGGTTCGGCTTCTTCGCCCAGCGCGAAGTACGCGATGTCGGTGATCGCACCCACCGGCTCGTCGACCCAGTGCGCATGCACTCGAGTGCCGGTGCTGATCGCGTCTGGTGTCTGCGCGTCGACCGCATGCAGCAGCGGCACGTCGGCGCCGTCGAGCTTGATCAGCGCCCACGCGAAGGGTCGTTGCAGCGGTTGTCCCTCCAGCGGCTGCGGCTGCCACGTCCACGACACCACGGTGCCGACGCTTTGCACCGGTACGATCTCGCGCAGCGGCTCGTACGTGACGGGGTCGTACTCGGCCGGCGGCACGTACACGCGCCCGTCGGATCCGCGGACCCCCACGATGCGCCGCTCGCGCAGTGCGGTGAAGAACTGGCCAAGGACCGGCCCGACCGAACGGGTGTAGTCAAAGGCCAGTTTCAAAGGCGCCGAAAGGGGCGGTTGGGATGTGTCAATCGAGGCCGGACTACTTTGGCTGACAGTCACGCCAACGAGTAGAACAGGTTCTAAGAACTGTCGCAAGAAGCGGTGGCGGCGGCCAAGAGAGGTGAGTCATGAAGCTCGGCTTGCAATTGGGGTACTGGGGTGCTCAGCCGCCGACGAACGCCCCCGAACTCGTCGCGGCGGCGGAGGAGGCTGGGTTCGACGCGATCTTCACCGCCGAAGCGTGGGGTTCTGACGCCTACACGCCACTGGCCTGGTGGGGGTCGTCGACGCAGCGGCTTCGGCTGGGTACCTCGGTGGTGCAGCTGTCGGCTCGCACCCCGACGGCGTGCGCCATGGCCGCGCTCACCTTGGACCACCTGTCCGGCGGCCGGCACATCCTCGGGCTCGGCGTGTCGGGGCCGCAGGTGGTCGAGGGCTGGTACGGGCAGAAGTTCCCCAAACCGCTGGCCCGTACCCGCGAGTACATCGACATCGTGCGCCAAGTCTGGGCTCGCGAAGCTCCCGTGACCAGCGACGGCCCCCACTATCCGCTGCCGCTGCGGGGAGAGGGCACCACCGGACTCGGCAAGGCGCTCAAGCCGATCACCCATCCGCTGCGCGCCGACATCCCGATATTTTTGGGCGCCGAAGGACCGAAGAACATTGCGCTTGCCGCGGAAATCTGCGACGGCTGGCTGCCGATCTTCTACACCCCGCGGCTGGCGGACATGTACAACGAGTGGCTCGACGAAGGGTTCGCCCGACCGGGCGCGCGTCGCACCCGCGACACCTTCGAGGTGTGCGCCACCGCGAACATCGTGATCACCGACGACCGCGCGGCAACGTTCGAGGCGATGAAGCCCTTCCTCGCCCTGTACATGGGTGGCATGGGTGCAGAGGACACCAACTTCCACGCCGACGTCTACCGCCGCATGGGCTACGGCGAGGTGGTGGACGAGGTCACCAAGCTGTTCCGCGCCAACCGCAAGGACGAAGCCGCCAAGATCATCCCCGACGAGGTGGTCGACGACGCCGCGATCGTCGGCGACGTTGACTACGTGCGTAAGCAGGTTGCCGTCTGGGAAGCCGCGGGGGTCACGATGATGGTGGTGACCGCGCGCAGTGCCGACGAGATCAAGCGCCTGGCCGAGTTGATCTAGCTATTGCTTGTCGGTGATTTAGAACACGTTCTA
The DNA here is from genome assembly GCF_059812855.1 of Mycobacterium sp. NGS35. Classification (NCBI taxonomy): domain Bacteria; kingdom Bacillati; phylum Actinomycetota; class Actinomycetes; order Mycobacteriales; family Mycobacteriaceae; genus Mycobacterium; species Mycobacterium sp. NGS35. The sequence goes on along the minus strand of NZ_JCALDL010000006.1, from coordinate 14,004 downwards.
CAGTGAGCGCCATGTCCGATGCTCTTCGCCCGAGTGGCTCATCGCGGGCAGCCTCCCGGCACACGATCGCCGGCCAAGTGCTCACCATGCCAGTCGAGATCCGCAAAGCGCAGCAGCACATGGCGATGTTCTTCGTGGACGCCGACGCCGCGCAACGGCTCATCGACTACAGCGGCCTTAAGGTCTGCCGGGTGCTGCCCGGCCGCGCTGTGGTGATCCTGATGCTGATGCATTACATCGACGGCGACCTGGGCCAGTACTACGAGTTCGGCACCAACGTGATGGTCAACCCACCCGGCTCGACGGCCAGCGGTCCCCGCGCCCTGCAGTCCGCCGGTGCCTTCATCCATCACCTTCCCGTCGACCAGGAGTTCACGCTGGAGGCGGGCACCACCATCTGGGGCTATCCAAAAGTGATGGGCGAGTTCACGATTCGCGAAGGCCGCCAATTCGGTTTCGACCTGAACATCGATGGGCAGTTCGTCGTCGGCATGGAGTTCCGGCGAGGCCTGCCGATTGCGCTGACTCCACGGACCCAAGCGCAGCGCACGTACTCGTGTCGCGACGGCGTCACGCGCGAAACGGAATTCGAGATGTCGAGTACGGGTGTGCGCAATCGCGTGGGCGGCGTTCGAATGTGGCTGGGGGACCATCCCTATGCCAAGGAACTAGCATCACTGGGCTTACCGAAGCGGGCGATGCTGTCCAGTTCCGTTGAGAACGTCGAGATGTCGTTCGGTGACGCCCGGGAGGTTGTGCGGTGACGGAATCTGTTTCTTCGGCTCCGCCGAAGGCGACCAGGCCTGACGTAGATCTCACCGACGGTGCCTTCTACGCCGGCGACTCCCGGTCGGTGTACAAGTGGATGCGGGAGCACGAGCCGGTGTTTCGCGATCGCAACGGGCTGGCCGGCGTCGCGTCCTACCAGGCGGTGATCGACGCCGAGCGTCAGCCGGAGCTGTTCTCCAATGCCGGCGGCATCAGGCCGGACCAAGAAGCGCCGCCGATGATGATCGCGATGGACGATCCCGCACATCTGTTGCGCCGCAAGCTCGTCAACGCCGGCTTCACGCGAAAACGGGTGCGGGACAGGGAGCCGGCCATCGCCGCGCTGTGCGACCGGCTGATCGACGCGGTCTGCGAGCGCGGCGAATGCGACTTCGTCTGGGACATCGCCGCGCCGCTGCCGATGGCGGTGATCGGTGACATGCTTGGTGTGCTGCCCGAGGAACGCGAGATGTTCCTCAAGTGGTCCGACGACATGGTGAGCTTCTTGAGCAGCACGACCGCAGAAGAAGACTTCCAGGTCTCGATGGACGCATTCGCGGCCTACACCGAATACATGACCGGCATGATCGAGGCCCGGAAAAAAGAGCCCACCGACGACCTGGTGAGTGTGCTGGTGCACGCCGAAGTGGACGGCGAGAAGCTGGCTGACCACGAGATCGTCACTGAGGTGCTGCTGCTGTTGATCGGCGGCGACGAGACCACCCGGCACACGTTGTCCGGTGGCACCGCGCAGCTGCTTCGCCATCCCGATCAGCATCAGCGGTTGGTGAACGATTTATCGCTGCTGCCCAATGCAATTGAAGAGATGCTGCGCTGGACCTCACCGGTGAAGAACATGGCGCGCACTATCACTGCAGACGTCGAGTTCCACGGCACGCAGTTGAAGCAGGGGGAAAAGGTCATCCTGCTGTTCGAGTCGGCGAACTTCGACGAGAAGGTGTTCGGCGACCCGGAGAACTTCCGAATCGACCGCTATCCCAACAACCACATGGCGTTCGGCTTCGGGACCCACTTCTGTTTGGGCAATCAGCTTGCGCGCCTTGAGCTTTCGGTGATGCAGACCAAGCTCCTGCAGCGGCTGCCGGACTTGGAGCTGGCCTCTGATGATCCGCTGCCGCTGCGGCCGGCGAACTTCGTGAGCGGGCTGGAGAAGATGCCGGTGCGGTTCACGCCCACCAAGCCCGTCGGCGCCTAGCCTTTTCGCCGAGCGTGAGCGCACTGCGAAATCTCGGCTGATTTCTCGCAACCAGCTCACGCTCGGCGGGCGCGAGCGTCCCTGACCCGGCGGATGATGTCCGGTGCGCAGTCCTCAACGGTGACGCGCACGTCGATCCAGCCCTGCTGGGCCAAGCCCTCGGCGCGACGGATGTCCTTGTTGGCCCGCCGCCGGTCCAGGTGATAATCGCCTTCGTAGTCCGCGCCGACCTTGATGTCCTCCCACCCCATATCCACGACGGCAATCAGCACCCCGTATTCGTCGTAAACCGGGATCTGGGTCTGGGGGCGCGGAAAGCCTGCCCGAATCAGCAAGAGCCGCAGCCACGTTTCGCGAGGGGATTCGGCGCCCGGGTCGACGAGCTCGAGCACCCTGCGCGCATTCCGAATGCCCCTTCGGCCCGCATACCGTTCAGCCAGCAACTCGACGTCGGCCGCCTTCAGCTGGGTGGCACGGGCCAGCGCGTCGACGGCCGCGACTGCGTTGTCGAGCGGATACCGGCACGCAATGTCGAGTGCCGTGCGGGCCGGCGTCGTCAAGCGGATGCCGCTTTTCCACTCCACCTCGTCGTCGGCCCAGCGATCAGACCAGGTGCGTATTCCCTTCGGCGGTCTTCGGTTGTCCGACAACACCTCTGCGGGCAGATGCGCATCGATCCATTTCGCACCGTGCAGCGCGGCAGCGGACCGGCCGGCGATCACGTCTTCCCGTCTCGACCACAGCCACGCCGCCTTGGCTCGCGAGACAGCGGTCATCTTTGTGTCGCGCGGGAGGTAGATGTCCTTGTGGACCGCGACGAACCTGCTGCGCAATTGATACGGCGTGAGGCGTCCGGATGCGACGGCCTCGCTCCCGATAAGTGGCTCGTCCATGGCCGAAGTCTGCTGACAGCGACCGACACGTCGCCGAACGTGAGCCGACTGCGAAAAATCGGCCGAGATGTCGCAGTGCGCTCACGCTCGGCGAAAGGGTGAGAGCGAAAGAGTGAGAGGGAAAGCGTGAGAGGGAAAGCGTGAGAGGGAAAGCGTGAGAGGGAATGAGCTAGCGGCCCTTGAACTCCGGCTTGCGCTTCTCTTTGAAGGCGCGCGGGCCCTCTTTCGCGTCCTCGGACAAGAAGACCTGGATACCCAGCTGCGTGTCGATCTTGAACGCCTCGTTCTCGGGCATGCCCTCGGTCTCGCGGATGGAGCGCAGGATCGCCTGCACTGCCAGCGGGCCGTTGTTGTTGATCGTCTCGGCGATCTCCAACGCCTTGTTCAGCGCCTGACCGTCCGGCACCACGTACCCGATCAGTCCGATCTCCTTCGCCTCGGCAGCCGTGAGGTGCCGCCCGGTCAGCAGGATGTCTGCGGCCAGCGTGTACGGGATTTGCCGCGGCAGCCGCACGGCTGACCCGCCCATCGGGTACAAGCTCCACTTCGCTTCGGACACACCGAATTTCGCGCTCTCACCGGCCACGCGGATGTCGGTGCCCTGCAGAATCTCAGTCCCACCCGCGATCGCCGGGCCTTCGACCGCCGCGATCAACGGCTTGGTCAGCCGCCGGCCTTTCAACAACGCGTCGATGCGCGACGGGTCGTAACTGCCGTCTTTGAACGACTCGCCCGGCGGGCGGGCCGTCGCCGCCTTGAGGTCCATGCCCGCGCAGAAGTAGCCACCGGCGCCCGTCAGGATGCAGGAGCGAATGTCCGGATCATTGTCGACGCGGTCCCACGCCTCGACCATTATCGAGAGCATCTCGGTGGACAGCGCGTTGCGCGCCTCCGGCCGGTTCAGCGTCACGATCAGGGTGTGTCCGCGCTGCTCAATGAGGGCGTCGGCGTCTTTGTCGGACTCGCTCACAGTCGCTCACCTTCCTGCAGACTTGTCATGAAATGTAACACGTTCTAATTTGGGCTCCGTGGCCTTGAACATCGCAGACCTTGCCGAGCACGCCATCGACGCCGTGCCTGATCGTGTCGCGCTGATCTGCGGCGACGAGCAGATCACGTACGCAGAGCTGGAGGAGAAGGCCAACCGCCTCGCGCACTACCTGCTGGATCACGGGGTCAAGAAAGACGACAAGGTCGGGCTGTACTGCCGCAACCGCATCGAGATCGTGATCGCGATGCTGGGCATCGTCAAAGCCGGCGCGATCCTGGTGAACGTCAACTTCCGCTACGTCGAAAGCGAGCTTCGCTACCTCTTCGACAACTCCGACATGGTGGCGCTGGTCCACGAACGCCAATACTCCGACCGGGTGGCCAACGTCTTGCCGGAGACTCCGAACATCAAGACCATCCTGGTGGTCGAGGACGGCAGCGACAACGACTACCAGCGCTACGGCGGCGTGGAGTTCTACGACGCGCTCTCGCAAGGCTCACCCGAGCGCGACTTCGGTGAGCGCAGCCCCGACGACATCTACCTGCTCTACACCGGTGGCACCACCGGCTTCCCCAAAGGCGTGATGTGGCGTCACGAAGACATCTACCGCGTGCTGTTGGGCGGAACCGACTTCGCGACCGGCGAGTACGTTAAGGACGAATACGACCTGTCCAAGCAAGCCGCCGCCGGGCCGCCGATGGTCCGCTTCCCGATCCCACCGATGATCCACGGTGCCACCCAGTCGGCCACCTGGATGGCGCTGTTCTCCGGCGGAACCGTCGTTCTCGCACCGGAATTCGACGCCGAAGAGGTCTGGCGGACCGTACACAAGCACAAGGTGAACCTGCTGTTCTTCACCGGCGACGCAATGGCCCGGCCGCTGCTCGACGCGCTGACCCAGGACAACGATTACGACCTGTCGTCGCTGTTCCTGCTCGCCAGCACCGCGGCGTTGTTCTCGCCGAGCATCAAAGAAAAGCTTCTGGAACTGCTGCCCAACCGGGTGATCACCGACTCCATCGGCTCCTCGGAAACCGGCTTCGGCGGCACCAGCCTGGTCGCCAAGGGCCAAGCGCACACCGGCGGACCGCGAGTCACCATCGACAAGTGGACCGTCGTGCTCGACGAGGACGGCAACGAGGTCAAGCCCGGCTCTGGAGTGCGCGGCGTACTGGCCAAGAAAGGCCACGTGCCCGTCGGCTACTACAAGGACGAGAAGAAGTCCGCTGAGACATTCCGGGTGATCAACGGTGTGCGTTACGCGATTCCCGGCGACTACGCGCAGGTCGAGGCCGACGGCACGGTGACCATGCTGGGGCGCGGATCGGTGTCGATCAACAGCGGCGGCGAGAAGATCTACCCCGAAGAGGTCGAGGCCGCGCTCAAAGGCCACCCGGACGTGTTCGACGCGCTCGTGGTCGGCGTTCCCGACGACCGGTACGGGCAGTGCGTGGCGGCCGTGGTGCAGCCGCGAGAAGGAACGCGGCCCACACTGGCCGAGCTCGACGCGTTCGTACGGTCCGAGATCGCGGGATACAAAGTGCCGCGGGCGCTTTGGTACACCGACGAGGTGAAACGCTCACCGGCCGGCAAGCCCGACTACCGCTGGGCCAAAGAGCAGACCGAGGCCCGGCCGGCCGACGAAGTCAGCACCCGACATGTCGGGGCGAAAACCTGATGCGCACCGAACTGTGCGACCGCTTCGGCATCGAATACCCGATCTTCGTCTTCACCCCGTCGGAGCGGGTAGCAGCTGCGGTGAGCAAGGCCGGTGGACTCGGCGTGCTCGGCTGCGTGCGGTTCAACGACCCCGAGGATCTCGAAGCCGTCCTGCGGTGGATGGACGACAACACCGACGGCAAGCCCTACGGCGTGGACGTGGTGATGCCGGCGAAGGTGCCGACGGAGGGCACCGCCGTCGACATCAACAAGCTGATCCCGCAGGGCCACCGCGACTTCGTCGACAAGACGCTGGCGGACCTTGGTGTGCCACCGCTACCCGATGACGAGAAGCGCTCGGAAGGTGTTCTGGGCTGGCTGCATTCGGTGGCCCGCAGCCACGTCGAGGTGGCATTGAAGCACCCCATCTCGTTGATCGCGAACGCGCTCGGTTCCCCGCCGGTGGACGTGATCGACCAGGCGCATCGGGCCGGTGTGCCGGTGGCGGCGCTGGCCGGCAGCGCAAAGCACGCGCAACGGCACGTCGACAACGGCGTCGACATCGTCGTCGCCCAGGGCCATGAGGCCGGCGGGCACACCGGCGAGATCGGTTCGATGGTGCTGTGGCCGGAAATCGTCGACGCGCTGCAAGGCCGGGCACCGGTGCTCGCGGCCGGCGGCATCGGCACCGGCCGCCAGGTGGCGGCGGCGCTGGCACTCGGCGCTTCCGGGGTGTGGATGGGTTCGGCGTTTCTGACGTCGGCCGAGTACCACTTGGGCGCGCGCGACGAATCCGGGGTGTCGACGATCCAGCGGGCGCTCCTCAACGCCACGTCCAGTGACACGGTGCGGCGCCGTATCTACACCGGCAAGCCGGCCCGGCTGCTGAAGAGCCGCTGGACCGATGCCTGGGACGCGCCTGATGCGCCCGAGCCGCTGCCGATGCCGCTGCAGAACATCTTGGTGTCCGAGGCGCATCAGCGGATGAACGAGTCGAACGACCCCACGGTCGTCGCAATGCCGGTCGGCCAGATCGTCGGCCGGATGAACGAGATCCGCCCGGTCGCCGAGATCATCGCCGAGCTGGTCGACGGCTTCGAGGCGGCCACCCGGCGCCTCGACGAGATCGCCGGCCGGTAGCGGCTGACGACCGTCCCCCGATCAGGGGACGCCGGATTACTCCGGCGCAGGGGCCGGTCGCCTGACAGACACCTCTCTTCTGCTGCGGCACAGTAGGTACATCACCGGAACACACCGGGAGACGGACCGAAATGCCAACGCAGACAGGAGAATTGCAATGACCACTCAGACCACCGCCACGTGGATGCGCCGAGTTGCTGCCGGTGCGGTGCTGGCCGCCGCCCCCGCGCTGATCGCGCTCGGCACCGCCACCGCCAGCCACGCCGAAACGCCCTCGACATCTCCGTCGTATGCACCGGCGCCAAGCCACACGACGCAATACCAGCAGGGCGAATTGCAGTCATGGCACCAGCGCCATGCCGCCGACATCCAGTCCTGGTACCGATGAGCTGACAGACCCCAAGCCCGGATGCGAAAGGCATCCGGGTTTGTCTCTCGTGTCGAGCGAACGCCGGAGTTCGCCTAGCGAGGCGACGCAGCGATCTCCGCCTGCGTGTCACGGATGACGCAACGTGTGCCGGTGTAGACGGTGGGCATGCACTTCTGGCAGTGGATACACAAGCCCTCGGTGGTCTGACCGTCACGAAACTTGTTGACCGTATTGGGATCTCGCAGGAGTGCGCGTGCCATCGCGACGAACTCGAACCCTTCGCCGAGCGCCCTTTCGACGGTGTCGAGCCGGTTGATGCCGCCGAGCAGGATCAGCGGCATGCGCAACACCGCGCGGAACTGACGGGCTTGCGGGAAGAAGAATGCTTCCTCGAACGGATACGTTCGGAACAGACGCTGACCGATCATCCGCAATCCCGCACCGACGGCCGCGGGCTGCACAGCGATGAACTCCTCCATCGGCACGTCGCCACGAAAGTAATACATCGGGTTGAGAAGCGAGCTGCCACCGGTCAGTTGCAAGGCGTCCAAATGGCCGTCGGATTCCAGCATCGCGGCGGTGGGCAGGCTGTCGGCCAGCCAGAAGCCCTTTCGCACACCGTCGTCCATGTTGAACTTCGCGGTGACGGCGACTGATCCACCGACCACCGAGCGCACGCGTTCGGCGACCCGGCGTGCCAGCTCCGCGCGCCGTCGGACGTCTCCGCCGAATTCGTCGGTCCGCTTGTTCAGATTCGGGCTGAAGAACGAGCTGAGCAGGTAGCCGTGTCCCATGTGGATCTCGATGGCGTCGAACCCAGCCTCGACCGCAGTGCGAGCCGCACTTCCGAAGTCGTCGACCACGGCTTCGAGCTGTTCGCGCGAGGCGCCTCTGACCCGCGCCATCGCTGGTGCGCTGAAACGCGTGGTGGGTGCCAGGGTTGGCGTGCGATTGGACAAGGTGTTGGCCACCAGGCCGGCGTGTCCGATTTGCGCGCACACCAGCGCGTCTTCGTGGTGAACGGCGTCCGTCAGCCGACGTAGTGCGGGCACGCATTCACGGTTCATGACGATTGTGTCGCGGTGCACCCGGCCACCCGGCGAGATCGCGCAGTAGGCCACTGTGGTCATCGCGGCGCCACCTCGGGCGACGGCGGTGTGGAAGCCGATCAGCTCGTCGGTGACCTGGCCGCGCGGCATCACCCCTTCGAAGGTGGCCGCCTTGATGAACCTGTTCTTCAAGGTCAATGGACCCAGCGTCATCGGGGTGAAGGCCGCGGATCCCGCGTTCGGGCTGCTTTTCGATACCATTGGCATCGTAATATACACGCTGCAGACAGGGGTGACATGCAGATCGCAGTGACAGGTGGCACCGGCTATCTCGGCGCCCACACCGTCCGTGCGCTAGTCGAGGACGGTCACGCCGTTCGACTGCTCGTCGCACCCGGTGAAGAATGCGGGGGGTTGGTGAACCGCCTGCGAGAGCTGGGCGACGTCACGCCGCTGGACGGTGATGTCCGCGACGCGCAATCCATTGACCGGCTTCTCGACGGCTCCGACGCCGTGCTGCACGCCGCCGGCGTCGTCGGCACAGACAATCGGCGCGCCAAATTGATGTGGGAGATCAATGCCTATGCGACCGAGACGATCCTGACGCGGGCGGTCGAGCGGGGGCTGGACCCGATTGTTTCGGTGAGTAGCTACAGTGCGCTGTTTCCGCCGCCTGACAAGGTGATTGGACCTGACAGCCCTCCTGTGACAGGTCGGACGGCCTATGGGAAGACCAAGGCGTACGCCGACCGGGTTGCCCGGCGCCTGCAGCATGCCGGGGCGCCGGTGGTCATCACCTACCCATCGAGCGTGGTGGGGCCTGCGTTCTGCAGCGGACCCGGCGTGACCGAAAGCGGATGGGCGCCGATCGTGCGAGCCGGGATTGCACCGCGATTGCACGGCGGAATGGCTATGGTCGACGTTCGCGACGTCGCGGAGGTCCATCGCAGAGTGATGCAGCCGGGTCGAGGGCCTCGGCGCTACCTGTGCGGCGGAAAGATGGTCGCGTTCGACGACATGATCACCGCACTGGAAAAGGGGACCGGTCGGCGTGTGAAGCGGATTCCCTTGCGCACGAGTGTGTTTCGCGGCATTGGACGGTGCTGCGACATCGCCAGCCGGTTCGTGCCGGTGGGTGCCGGGTTGAGCTACGAAGCGGCTCTGCTGCTGACCGCGGCCATCCCTACCGACGACTCGGCGACGCTCACCGACCTCGGCATCGAATGGCGTTCGCCCGAGGAGTCAATTGTCGAGTCGCTGCGTAGCGGACGCAGCGATGGCCGTCCTCAATAGTTCAGCGATCCGCTCGTACAGCGCATCGGTGTCGTCGTCGGTGGCTACCGACGTAAGGAACAGCGCCGCGCCTGCAGCCATCGCAAGCACTGCCCGCGCGTCGAGATCCGCCTCGCGACGCTGGTCGTGCCCCACGGCATCGACGTCGGCGACGAACAACTCCACCGCAGGCCCGCTGAACGACAACCACAGCGACCGTCGCAACTCCTCGTTGTCTTGCAGCGCCAGAAGCAATCCCGGCACGGCGGCCTTCACGTCCGGGCGGCTGAACAGCTCATGACTGCCGCGGACCACCCAGTCGATCCAGCCCGCCACGTCGGTTCCGTCGAACGGCGTGAGATCCGGTGACTCGCCGAGAATTGCATGCAGGACCAGGGCGGCCTTCGACGGCCAGCGCCGGTTCAGGCTTGCCCGGCCGACACCCGCTCGCGCCGCGATCAGCCGCACGCTGAGCCGATGCCATCCGACCTCGACCAGCAACTCGCGCGTCGCTGCCAGGACCCGATCGTCGATAGACGAATCGCGTGGCCTGCCTCTGGTACCGGTGTCCCGTTCCACCAAGCCATTGAACAGCAGAAGCGCGCAGGTTCTACCGCACGATCTCCCACACCGGGTCGTCGCATTGGACGCCTTGCGCCGAAAGCTGCCGTTTGAGCACTTTGAACGTGTGCGTGCGGGGGAGATCTGTGCTGATCCGCACGAACGACGGCCACTGCTTGGGTCCCAGATCGGGCTGGTCCGCGAGGAACTCGCGGAACGCTTGTGGGTCGAATGCCGCGCCGTCGCGCAACACCAGCGCTGCCATCACCTGGTCGCCGACGTCGCGGGCCGGTATCGGATACACCGCGGCCTCGACGACATCCGGGTGGCGCAGCAGCACGCGTTCTATCGGTGCGGCGCCCAGATTTTCGCCGTCCACCCGCATCCAGTCGCCTAGCCGGCCCGCGAAGTACACATAGCCGGCTTCGTCGCGGTACGCCAAATCGCCACTGTGGTACACGCCGCCGGCCATCCGCTCGGCATCGGCATTCGGGTCGTTGTAGTAGCCCTCGAATCGGCCTGCGCCTGAGATGTTGACCAGCTCGCCGGTTACCCCGGGCGGGCACGGCTCGCCGGTGTCGACGTCGACGATCTCGACGCCGTCGGGCAGCGGCCCCAACGACCCAGCTGGTGTGTCAGGAGTCCGCGCGATCGCCACCCCGCCTTCGGTCGAGCCGAATCCGTCGACCACCAGCGTGCCGAAGCGGCGGGCGAACCGCTCGATGTCACGAGGTGCACCCTCGTTGCCGTACACCACGCGCAACGGGTTGTCGGCGTCGTCGGGACGTTCGGGGGTGGCGAGCACATACGACAACGGCTTGCCGACGTAGTTTGCGTACGTCGCACCGTATCGGCGGACGTCAGCCAAGAACTGCGACGCAGAAAACTTGCGGCGCAACGCCATTGACCCGCGGCACGCCAACGCGACCGACCATCCGACGAGAACTGCGTTGGAGTGGAACAACGGCATCGACACGTAACACACGTCAGCGGGGCCCAGGCCGAAGCGCTCGGTCATCGTGACACCGGCGATCGCCACCTTTCCGTGACTGCAGATCACCGCCTTCGGGTCACCGCTGGTGCCCGACGTGTAGATCAACATGAACGGATCCGACGGTTTCGCGGTCTGCGCGACCACCGGTGCATCCGCGAACTTCTCGAGTTCGATTGCCCACTCGGCGGAGTCGACGTCGACGTAGTCCGTGTCGCCCAGACCCTCGGCCAATGCGGAATCGGCAAGTACCAGTTGACAGTCCGCATGACGGACATCGCGGTCCAGAGCGGCGCCGCGGCGCACCGGGTTCAGCCCCACCGGAACGATCCCGGTGAGCGCCGCTGCGAGGAGCACCGACGAGAAGAACGGCGTGTTCTGAAGAAGCACACCGACATGCGGCGCGCGGGTCGGATCGAGACGCGCATGCAGTGCCGCGGCTACCGCGGCGCCCTGCTGAATGTGGTTGCGCCAGCTGATGAACTCGTCTTCGAAGAACACTCCACGGTCGTCGACCTCGACGAGCGGAGTCACCAGCTCGGTGACGGTCGGAAGCTCGTCGGTCACGCGGTCACACCGGCGTGTCGGCCAGCTCGCGGCCAATCCGGCGCAGTTGGCCTGTGGCGGAACCGATCCCGAACTCGATCTGCTTGGCCACCAGGAAGTAGCGGTGCACGGGATGGTCGATGTCGATTCCGACGCCGCCGTGCACATGCACGGTGGTGTGCGCGATGCGATGGCCGGCGTCGGCCGCCCAGAACGCGGCCGTCGCCACCTCGACGTCCGCGGGCAGGCCTTCGGACAACCGCCACGCCGCCTGAGTGAGCGTCAGGCGCAGTCCTTTTACGTCGATGTAGCCGTCGGCGAGACGTTGCGCCACCGCCTGGAAACTCCCGATCGGCCGGTTGAATTGCTCGCGCGTGCGCGCGTATTCGGCGGTCAGCTCCAGCGACCGCTCCAAGACCCCCAGCTGATACGCGGCGCGGCCCAGCGTGGCCAGCGTGGTGAGCCAGTCGACGGCGTCCGTGCCGCCGGCTGCCCGGCCCGCGTCGACTTCGACGCCGTGCAGGTCGAGATGTCCGACACTGCCCTGCCCGGTGGTCTGCAGTGCGGTCACCGACACGCCGGGGTCAGACGATGCGACGAGGAAAACCCCTGTGCCGGAATCGGTTTCGGCGGGCACCAGGAATGCGTCGGCCACGGGAGCGTAGTTCACCTGGGTGCGGGTGCCGGTGAGCCGGTAGCCCGCTCCGCTCGGCGTCGCCTGCACTGGCCCCTCACCCATCTCGGCGTCGAGTGCCACGGTGATGATCTTCTCGCCGGAGATGGCAGGCACCGCCCACGCCTGCTGTAGGTCGCTGGTGCCGAATTGCGCCAGGGCACCGGCCCCCAGCACCACCGACTCCAGGTACGGCACGGCCGCCAGCTGCCGGCCCAGCGCTGTCAGCACCGCAGCCTGCTCCAGCACCCCGAAGCCACCGCCGCCCAATGGTTCCGGCGCGGCAGCGCTGAGGACGTCAGCGTCGATCAGTTTCGACCACAGTTCGCGGTCGAGCCGTTGCTCCAAGCCGTCGAGGTCACGCTGATGCTCGGGTGTGCACACCGCCTCGGTGATGGTGCGTACCAGCCCGGCGAGATCGTCGGCGGCTTCGGTTTGCGAGAAATCCATGACGTCCTCTCAGCGATCCACTCGAGGCAGGCCCAGCGCCACCATGCCGATGATGTCGCGCTGTATCTCGTTGGTGCCGCCGCCGAAGGTCAGGATCAGGCAGGCGCGGTGCATCCGCTCGACGCGTCCGCGCAGCAGCGCGCCGGGGGAGTCCTGGCGCAGCGTCGCGGCCGTGCCGAGCACTTCCATCAGCAGCCGGTAGGCCTCGGTGGCCAGTTCGGTGCCGAGCACTTTCGCCGCCGACGCGTCTGCCGGTGACGGCGCAGCCTCCCCCGCGGAGGCCAGTTCCCAGTTGATCAGCTTGAGCACCTCGGCCTTCGCGTGCACTCGGGCGAGGTTCAGCTGCACCCACTCAGAGTCGATCAGCCGCGACCCGTGCACGTCCTTGGTGTTCTGCGCCCATTCGCGAACGGCGTTGAGCGCCAAGAAGATCGGCTGCGCCGATACCAGTGCGACCCGCTCGTGGTTGAGCTGATTGGTCACGAGCTTCCAGCCGCCGTTCTCCTCGCCGACCAAATTGGTCGCAGGCACCCGAACGTCTTGGTAATACGTGGCACTGGTGTCCGGCCCGGCCATCGTGTGCACCGGCGTCCACGAGAAGCCGGGTGCATCGGTCGGCACGATCAGCACCGAGATCCCTCGGTGCTTCTTGGCTTCCCGGTTGGTGCGCACGGCCAGCCACACGTAGTCGGCGTACTGGATCAGGCTGGTCCACATCTTCTGGCCGTTGATCACGTAGTCGTCGCCGTCGCGGACGGCGGTGGTGCGCAGCGCGGCCAAGTCGGTACCGGCACCCGGCTCCGAATAGCCGATCGAGAAGTGGATCTCGCCCGCCGCGATCTTGGGCAGATAAAAACGCTTCTGCTCGTCGGTGCCGTACGCCATGATCGTCGGCGCGACACTGTTGATGGTCAGAAACGGCACCGGTGCGCCGGCGATCGCGGCCTCGTCGGTGAAGATCAGCTGATCCATCGCCGAGCGGGCCTGCCCGCCGTACTCCTTGGGCCAGCCCAGCGCCAGCCAGCCGTCGCGCCCCATCTGCGCGACCGTCTCCCGGTAGACATTGCCGGACCCGTATTCGCCCGACGTCATGGACAGCGCTTCGGTGCGCTCCGGTGTCATGAGCTTGGCGAAGTACGACCGCAGCTCGCGGCGCAACTCCTCCTGCTCAGGGGTGTAGCTGATCCGCATCGCGTCGTCGTCCTTCGTCGTTGACAACCGCCGGGCCGCTACCCCGGCGTATTCCTGGTTGTAACACGTTCTAGTCTTGCGGTCCAGGCATGGTTTCCGCCAGCTGCGCGCCAGCCTGGTCCGTATTGTGGGTGCTGCGCTAAAACGGCAGTGCCCAGGTGATTGCGAGGAGGTTGTCGTGCGGGTTGAAGTGGACCGCGATCGCTGTGAAGGTAACGCGGTGTGCGTGGGAAT
>NZ_JCALDL010000005.1:0-267398 GCF_059812855.1 Mycobacterium sp. NGS35 | reverse complement strand
CTGCGGTGTGACGAGGGAGTTGAACCCTCTGCACTGCCCTCCGTGCACCTGAAGACCGGCTTGGCCCGCCGGTCAGAGGCTTGTGCACGCCTCCGCGACGACTACCTGCTGCGACCTCGCATGCTCAATCCAGTAGATCCACCTCCCAGTTCGAGCGTTGAATCCGCACGTCCAGTTCACGAAGTTCCCGGGCCACCTGATCGGCTTGGGCCCGCAACTCGGCAACCGGCAACGCCGACAGCATCTTCAACTCTGACCGCAACTGCCGCGAATAACCCTGCTGATTGTTGCCGGAGGCCGCGTCCGCGGCTGCGTTGAGAACATGGTGACGCCAACGCAGCGCGTCCCGGCGAGCCAACGCGTCGGTCAGCGTTTCGTCCTCCCCTATCGTCGTGGCCGCGTTCGTGCGGTTGATTCGCCGGATCAGCGTTTCGTACTCTTTCAGCACGCCATCGACTTCGGCGAGTAAGGCCGCCGCATCCTCGGCCGGTTCTTCGCCCTCTTGATAACGCGCGCTTCCCACGATTCGTGCGCGCAACTGTTCGATACGGCGCACCGCATTCGCCCGCAGCGACAACGCCTCCGCCAACTTCACAACCTTCATCCCTTCACGTGGCAGTCGTGTAACCCGATTTCTCGTGGGCGGAACCATGATCATCGAGACCGAGGCAGTCAGCAAACGCAATTCCAGCCAGTGGTCCTCTGCCGCCCGCCTGGCTTTCCTTCGGCCCGACCACATTTGCTCTTTTCGCGGCGTGATACTCGAGAAAAGTATCGTAGTGTTTGCTGTGGGCTATCGGGCGCTCCGCTTGACACAGGGAGGACCGGATGACGGACTGGGAGGCGCAGCGGCTCCGGGTGAAGATGAGAATCGAGGCGGCCCAACAACGCCTTGAGCAACTACGCCAATTGCGCCATGAACTAGCCACCCGGCACGTCGATGCCAGCGATGCGAAAGCGGCGCGTCAGCAGTTGAAAGAGGCCCGGCGGCATGCAGCGGCAGCGCACTTGTCAGCAGCCCGGCAGCTCGAGCGATCGGCGAACGCCCATGAGTCTGCGGCGCGTGCGCATGATGTCGCCGCCGAAAACGCTGTCAATCACCTAGAGTTCATCTCGCACATACACGTTGCTGAAGTGCACCGCAGTGCCGCACGACGTGATCGCGAACTCGCCGCCGAGTACGAAAGCGAATGCGCAACAGTGGCTCGACAGATCCAACGCCTGTCAGTCTTATTGATGAGAAACGAAACTCTCCGACCCGCGTCGATCTCATTGCGGATTTTTCGGAAACGGCGAGAAAATGGCGCTGTTCGGTTTCAGCCGTTGTTCACTGGGTTACCCGAACCGCATGTCAGCAAAGAAAACGTCAGTTACGCGGATGTTCGTCGCCGGCGCCGCCGTCACCGCGGTTGCCGGCATGCCCATGGCGGCCGTCGCCTGGGCTGATCCAGCGATCACTACCTCGGGCCTGGCCACCAGCAGCTTCGTTCTGGATCCACCTGGCTGCAATGACGCCGCGGGCGTCCCCTGCGGACCCGGGGTGAACGCGAATGTGCCTGGTGCGAACGCTAATGCCGGACCCGCTGGCGCCAACGCCGACGTGCCGGGTGCCGATGCGAGTGCTGGGCCGGGTGGCGTGAACGCCAACACGCCGGGTTCCGAAGTGAGCGCCGGTCCTGACGGTGCCAATGCGAGTGTGCCGGGTGCCGATGCGAGTGCTGGGCCGGGTGGCGTGAACGCCAACGCGCCGGGCGCCAATGCCAACGCCGGTCCTGGTGGCGCAAATGTGAGTGTGCCGGGTGCCGACGCGAACGCCGGCCCGGGCGGCGCCAACGTCTGCATCAGCGGCTGGTGCGCTGGCGCCGGATAACTCGGCAGCTTCAGACCGAGCACGAAGCCGGACTCCGACTGTCGCCGAAGACCGCAGGGGTCCGGCTTCATACTTGCAGTCGGCACGCTAGCAAACGTTTATCGCTTCGCGAGAGCTGGTTCAGCAAACCGGCAAATCCATTTCCGAAACGCGGACAATGGCAGACCAGCCGGAGTGCCGAATTCAGCTTTGCATAGTGAGCAAACACGAGGTGTAACCGAATACGCAGTCCGCGCGAAATTCAGCGTGAGTTCGTCAGCTGCCCGGCGGGGACCAGTGCACCACCTTCATCGCGGTCATCTCGTCGAGGAGTTCAGGCCCGAACCCGAATCCGCTGCCGCTGGCGCGTCTGGGTTCCGATGCGCCACCGGGTGCCCCGCCGAAAACAGCGTTGATCTTCACAGTGCCCACCGGCAGGCTGCGCCAAGCGGTCTGCGCATGGGCCATGTCCGCCGTCAGCACGGTGGCGGCCAGCCCGTACCGGTCGTGCGCGGCTTCGGTCAACGCGTCGTCGAAATTCTGGACCACTCGGACCGGCGCGACAGGGCCGAACGTCTCCTCCTGGAACACGAGCATGTCCGGCCTGCAGTCCACCAATACCGTTGGCGGATAGAACGATCCAGGGCCCGGGCGTGGTTCGCCTCCGACCAGCACTCGCGCGCCCCGGTCAACCGCATCGGTGACGTGCCGATGCACGAGATCACGCTGGCGTTCGTCTACCAGTGGCCCGATCCGATCTGACCACGCTCGCGCCTCGGCGACGAGTGCGTCGATGAACGCATCCGCGGCGCTCGCCACCACATAGATGCGTTCCACCGAGACGCAGATCTGCCCTGCGTTGGCGAACGCACCCAACGCGGCTTGCTGTGCGGCCCACCGCAGTTGGACGCCGGCGTCGACAATCAGTGGGTCATTGCCGCCATTCTCCAGCAGCGCCTTCGCACCGCGTTCCGCGCACGTCCGGGCGATATCCCGCCCGGTGGCGCTGCTGCCCACATGCGCCACGACGTCGACTCGCTCGTCGGCGGCCAACCGGGCGCCGACGGTTCCGTCGCCGTCGACGATTTCCAGCACGCCGTCGGGCAGGTGGGCGGCAAGCAACTCGGCAAAACGTCGGCCGGTACGCGGACACCGCTCACTTGGCTTGTGCACCACCGTGTTTCCGGTTACTAGAGCGGCGCCCAAAAGCCCAGCCGCGACGGCCACCGGGTCGTTCCACGGTGTCAAGACAGCCACGACGCCACGCGGTTCGGGGATCATGAGGTCGGTTGCGGCCCAGGCGCCTTGCAGCGTGTGTCCACGGTGCAGGGGCCCCAATTCGGAGTACTGCAACAGGGTGCCTGCGCCGGCCTCTACCCCGCCGAGCGCATCTTCACGCAGCTTGCCGGTCTCGCGCTCGTTGAGCTCCGCGAGCTCTTCGGCGGCGGCCCGGACGGCCGCGGCAGCCTCGGCGACCGCGGATGCCCTCTCAGCCGGCGACGTGCGTGCCCACCCGTCGAACGCAGTGCGGGCGCGCGCGACGGCCTTGTCACACGTCGCGGCGTCGGCGATCGGCACCCGGGCCACGGTGTCGCCGGTGCGTGGGTCGAGGACTGTGACTTCCATCGTCTGCGGCACGCGTTCGTTTACCCCATGCCGGAATGATCAACACAACGTCCGACTGTCGATAGGTTGGGCGAAGACGACGAGCTCACGAGCGAAGCTGATGCCACCAGACAGTGACCACATACCGTTTCTGCTGTTGTCGATCCGCGGGGAAGACGAAGCAGCGGAGGACGAATACCACGCGATCATGCGCTTCACCGGACTCGACCAACGGGGTTTGCACCGGATCCGCCTGACCCATCAATCGCTAGGACAGATCGAACTCGACCAGTGGTCGGGCATCATCCTCGGCGGCGGTCCCTACAACGTCAGCGATCCGCCTGAGGCGAAAACCCCGACGCAACGACGCGTCGAATCCGAACTACTGCCGCTCATTGCCGAAGCCGTGGATCGCGACTTCCCGTTCTTGGGATGCTGTTACGGCGTCGGTACGCTGGGGTCGGTTATCGGCGCGACTGTCGACCGCACCTACACCGAACCTGTCGGAGCGGTGACCGTCAGGCTGACACCCGCCGGTCGGCGCGATCCGCTGTTCGAGGACGTGCCCGACGCATTCGACGCCTTCGGGGGTCACAAGGAAGCGGCCACATCACTCCCCTCTCGAGCGGAATGCCTGGCCTATTCGCCCGATTGCCCGGTGCAGGCCTTCCGCGTGGGCAGGAATGTGTACGCCACGCAGTTCCACCCGGAACTCGACTTCGGCGGGATGTGCACGCGGATCGACGTCTACAAGAATTACGGCTACTTCGATCCAGATGCGGCCGAGGCGCTGAAAGTTCAAGCGCGCCAACGTGATATCAAGCATCCGCCAACCATCTTGCGCAGATTCGTCCAGCGCTACGCGCGGCGCAGCTGACTCGGTGCGCCTTCGCCCGACACGGCGTCAGACTTAGTCTTGACTGATTCCAGAAAAGGGGCAATATTGTCTGCGTGTCCCCGACACCGGATTACACGGAGCAGCTGCGCATGGCAGAGCTGCGGGTGACCCGTCCGCGCCTCGCCGTGCTGGAAGCTGTGCACGCCCACCCTCATGCCGACACGGAAACGATCTTCTCCGCGGTGCGCGGCGCGCTGCCGGAGGTGTCCCGGCAGGCCGTCTACGACGTGCTGCACGCCCTCACCAGCGCAGGCCTGATTCGGCGAATCCAGCCGTCCGGCTCCGTCGCCCGCTATGAGTCCCGCGTCGGTGACAACCACCACCACGTCGTCTGCCGATCCTGCGGGGTCATCGCAGACGTCGACTGTGCCGTCGGCGAGGCGCCGTGCCTCACCGCCTCAGACGACAACGGCTTCGTCCTCGACGAGGCCGAGGTCATCTACTGGGGCCAGTGCCCTGACTGCTCGACCTCCGCATCACCCGGATCACACCCGTGATCACAGCCCGATCCACCTAACCCCGAAAGGAACGCTGTGTCCGACACATCCGACGCCCGCCCGCCGTACTCGAAGGGCGATTCGCACGACAAGAGCGAGAGCGAAAACCCGATGATCGCCTCGCCTGAGCCCAAAGCTCATGCGCCGCTGAAGAATCAGGACTGGTGGCCCAATCAGGTCGACGTCTCGGTGCTGCACGCGCAGACTGAGAAGGCCAATCCGTTGGGCGCGGACTTCGACTACAAGGAGGAGTTCAAGAAGCTCGACGTCGAGGCGCTCAAGCGTGACCTCATCGAGGTGATGACCACCTCGCAGGACTGGTGGCCCGCCGACTACGGCCACTACGGCGGCCTGTTCATCCGCATGAGCTGGCACGCCGCGGGCACGTACCGCATTCACGACGGCCGCGGCGGCGGCGGCCAGGGTGCGCAGCGCTTTGCGCCACTCAACAGCTGGCCCGACAACGCCAACCTCGACAAGGCGCGCAGGCTGCTGTGGCCCATCAAGCAGAAGTACGGCAACAAGATCTCCTGGGCGGACCTGCTGGTGCTGGCCGGCAACGTGGCCCTGGAGTCCATGGGATTCAAGACCGCCGGCTTCGCCTTCGGCCGTGAAGACATCTGGGAGCCCGAGGAAACACTGTGGGGCTTCGAGGACACCTGGTTGGGCACCGACAAGCGGTACTCCGGTGACCGCGAGCTCGCCGAGCCGTTCGGCGCGACCACGATGGGCCTGATCTACGTGAACCCGGAGGGCCCGGAAGGCGAGCCGGATCCGATCAAGGCGGCCTACGACATCCGCGAGACATTCGGCCGGATGGCGATGAACGACGAGGAGACCGCCGCGCTGATCGTCGGTGGCCACACGTTCGGCAAGACCCACGGCGCCGGTGACGCCGACCTGGTCGGGCCTGAGCCGGAAGCTGCGCCGATCGAGCAGCAACAGCTCGGCTGGAAGAGCGCCTACGGCACCGGTGTAGGCAAGGACGCGATCACCAGCGGTCTGGAAGTTGTCTGGACCCCCACCCCGACGAAGTGGGACAACAGCTTCCTGGAGACGCTGTACGGCTACGAGTGGGAGCTCACCAAGAGCCCGGCAGGCGCGTGGCAGTACGTCGCCAAGGACGCCGAGGAGATCATTCCCGATCCCTTCGACCCGTCGAAGAAGCGCAAGCCGACCATGCTGGTCACCGACCTGTCGATGCGGTTCAGCCCGATTTACGCCGACATCACGCGGCGCTGGCTCGACCACCCCGAGGAACTCGCCGATGCGTTCGCCAAGGCGTGGTTCAAGCTGCTCCACCGCGACATGGGGCCGGTCTCGCGTTACCTGGGCCCGTGGGTGCCACAGGAGACCTACGTCTGGCAGGACCCGGTGCCCGCCGTCGATCACCCGTTGATCGACGAGCAGGACATCGCCGAGCTGAAGACCAAGGTTCTGGAGTCAGGCCTGTCGGTGGCGCAGTTGGTCAAGACGGCATGGGCGGCGGCCGCGAGCTTCCGCGGAACCGACAAGCGCGGCGGTGCCAACGGGGCGCGCATTCGCCTTGAGCCGCAAAAGAATTGGGAGGTGAACGAGCCGGCCGAGCTCGCCAAGGTGCTGCCTGTGCTCGAGAAGATCCAGCAGGACTTCAACGGTTCCGCCGAGGGCGGCAAGAAGGTCTCGCTGGCCGATCTGATCGTGCTCGCCGGCTCCGCCGCGGTGGAGAAGGCCGCGAAGGACGCCGGGTTCGACGTCACAGTGCCGTTCGCGCCGGGCCGCACCGACGCCACCCAGGAGCAGACCGACGTGGAGTCGTTCGCGATCCTGGAGCCGCGCGCCGACGGTTTCCGCAACTACATCCGCCCGGATGAGAAGACGCAGGTGGAGCGGCTGCTGGTGGACCGCGCGTACATGCTGAACCTGACCGCTCCGGAGCTGACGGTTCTGATCGGCGGTCTGCGGGTTCTCGGTGCCAACTACGCCGGCACCAAGCACGGTGTGTTCACCGACCGCCCGGGCGTGTTGAGCAACGACTTCTTCGTCAACCTGCTCGACATGGCCACCGAGTGGAAGGGCGGTCACGCGGAGAACGTCTACGAAGGCCGCGACCGAGCGTCGGGTCAGGTCAAGTGGACCGCCACCGCCAACGACCTGGTGTTCGGTTCGCACTCGCAACTGCGCGCGCTGGCTGAGGTCTACGCACAGGAGGACTCGAAGGAGAAATTCGTGCGCGACTTCGTCAAGGCGTGGGTCAAGGTGATGAACAACGATCGGTTCGATCTCCGCTGACCCGGGCGACTCTCGGCACCCCGCGGGCTGTACGGCTCGCGGGGTGCCGTGTCTTTGCGGTAAGGCGAGGCGACATCACGACCTCTGGCCGTCGAAGCTTGCCGGCGCCGGTATTGTCTGACGTTGTCAGCCGAAGAGTGGTCAAAGCGCGGCCCCGCGACGTGGACGTAAAGGACATGATGTATGCGCGCGCTGCATGACCCGGAACCGGTGCCAGTGGCCAATCCGGCCGACCCTTCCTCACCGTTGTCGGTGTTGTTGGTCGAGGACGACCGGGCCGACGCGTTGCTCGTCGAGGAGTTGATCGCCGACGCCGGCGCAGACATCCGCGTGTCATGGGCGAAATCCATGGCGGATGCCAGTCGGGAGCTTCAACGCACTCGCCCCGATTGCGTGCTGTTGGACCTGAACCTGCCCGATGCCGACGGCATCACCGCGCTGGACCGCATTTGCGAACAGGACGCCACCTTGCCGATCGTCGTGCTCACCGGGCTGATCGACGAACACTTCGGCGTCTCGGCGGTGGCCTCAGGCGCCCAGGACTACCTCGTCAA
This sequence comes from Mycobacterium sp. NGS35, assembly GCF_059812855.1. Taxonomy (NCBI): domain Bacteria; kingdom Bacillati; phylum Actinomycetota; class Actinomycetes; order Mycobacteriales; family Mycobacteriaceae; genus Mycobacterium; species Mycobacterium sp. NGS35. The sequence goes on along the minus strand of NZ_JCALDL010000005.1, from coordinate 259,724 downwards.
AGGCCGGGTCGAACCGGAGATGCTGCGACGGTCGCTGCTGTATGCGATCGAGCGCAAGCGCGCCGAGCTGACCGCGGTTGACTTGCACGCCAGCCAGCTTCGCGCCCGGGAGAACGCGCGGCTGGAACGCGGGCTGCTGCCCTCTCCCCTGCTGCTCGACGACCCCGGCGTGAACATCGTCGCCAAATACCGGCCCAGCCGCGAGAACGCGCTACTGGGCGGCGACTTCTACGACTTCGTCCAGACTCCCGACCGCACCGTGCACGTGATGATCGGCGACGTGGCCGGCCACGGGCCCGACGAGGCGGCGCTCGGAGTCGCACTGCGAATCGCTTGGCGCACATTGACATTCACCGGGTTGCGAGGAGCCGACCGGATGCGGCAGTTGGAACGGATCCTGCACGCAGAACGAGCCGGAAAAGGCACCTTTGCGACCGTGTTGAGCTTGGCCATCCCACCCGAGAGCCCGACGATCACCGCGGTGCGCGCCGGTCACCCCGGGATGCTGCTGCATGGCGGCGGAACCGTGGAATGGGTGGAGCCGCCCGGCGGCCCGGCTCTCGGCCTGCATACCGGCGACTGGCAGCCCCAACAGGTCGAACTGCCACCCGGCAAGGGACTTGTGTTGCTGACCGACGGACTCTTCGAAGGCCACTCCGGGGAAGGCAACGAACGTCTCGGCGAGGAGGGACTCCTCGAACTCGCCCGCTCCCTCGCGGCGCTGCCCGGCCCCGAGTTCGTCGAGGCGCTCATCGACGAGGCCGAGCAGCGTGCGCAGGGGCACGGCGGGCTGACCGACGACATTGCGGTGGTACGGGTGGAGCGGACGACCGCGTGACCGCCCCCTCGTCGGTGCCCGGCACGGCGTCCGATATGCCCGCCAGGCGCAGATCCCAGCTCACCGTGCAGACGTGGCAGAACATCGTGCTGTCGGTGATGGGCGTCGTCGTCATCGCGGGCATCGTCGCCGTCGCCCTGTTGCTGCATCGCACCGACCAGGTCTCCAGAGAGCTGATCGACGACATCCAGCCGGCACGGGTGGCCGCCTATCAACTGCAAGCGGCATTGCGCGATCAAGAGACCGCCGTGCGTGGCTATCTGTTGGCCGCTGATCGGCAGTTCCTCGAGCCCTATTACGCGGGACAACGCGCGGAATCCGAGGCAGCCGAAGCTATTCGGCAGGAGGCGGGAAACCGCCCCGAGCTGATCGCCGATCTCGATGCGATCGAACGAGCCTCCGCCGGGTGGCGGGCCCGCTACGCCGAACCGCTCATCGCACAGGTGACACCGGGCACAGCAACGGTGGTCAAAAGTGATGCCGCGGAGCGTGGCAAGGCCGAATTCGACCGCATGCGTGCAATGTTCGCCGCCCAAAACGACCATCTGGGCGCGGTGCGCACGGACGGCGTGCACCAGCTGGACCAGATAAGGGCCTGGCGTGACAGGGTCTTGGTGGTCTTGGTCGCCGCGTTTCTGCTCACGGCGGTACTGCTGGCGGTGTTGATGCGACGGGCGGTGACCCAGCCGTTGGCTGCGCTCGCGGCGGCGTGCCGGCGGATCACCGAGGGCAACTTCGGCGAAAAGATCACTCCCCGTGGCCCTCGAGACATCCGGAGCATCGCGATCGACGTGCAGAACATGCGTCAGCGGATCGTCGACGAACTGGAGGCGTCGCGGGCCGCCCAGGAAGCGCTGGACGAGCAGGCTGTGGAGCTTCGGCGCTCCAACGCAGAGCTCGAGCAATTCGCCTACGTCGCATCGCACGATCTGCAGGAGCCGCTGCGGAAAGTCGCGTCGTTCTGCCAATTGCTGGAGAAGCGCTACGGCGACAAGCTCGACGAGCGCGGCAAGGAATACATCCAATTCGCCGTGGACGGCGCCAAACGGATGCAGGTGCTGATCAACGACCTCTTGACCTTCTCACGCGTGGGCCGTCTCAACGCGCGGCAGACGGACGTCGACCTCAACGCCTCTCTGGACACCGCCCTGGCCAATCTCGCGACCACGATCGAGGAGACGGGTGCGCAGATCGTGCGCCCTTCGGTCCGGCTGCCGCACATCACCGGAGACCCGACGTTGCTCGCGATGCTGTGGCAGAACCTGATCGGCAACGCCGCCAAATTCCGCCGCGAGGGCGTCGCGCCCCGGATCGTCGTCGAATGCGAGCAACGCGACGGCGAATGGCTGTTCAGCGTGACCGACAACGGCATCGGAATCGCTGAAGAGTTCGCCGACAAGGTGTTCGTGATCTTCCAGCGGCTGCATGGCCGTGACGCCTACGCGGGCACCGGCATCGGGCTGGCGCTGTGTAAGAAGATCGTCGAGTACCACGGCGGCGACATCTGGATCGACACGTCCTACACCGCCGGAACGCGCTTCCGCTTCACCCTGCCCACCATGACCGACACCGTGGACCAGATGGCCGCGGCCGCCCCGGAAGGAACATCGCAATGACAACGGCTGGTCGACCCATCGACGTGTTGCTGGTCGAAGACGATCCCGGTGACGAGCTGATCACCCGAGAAGCGTTCGAGCACAACAAGATCAAGAACAATCTTCATGTGGCCCACGATGGTGAAGAAGGTCTCGACTTCCTCTACCGTCGCGGTCCCTACCAGGATGCGCCGCGGCCCGACCTGATCCTGCTCGACTTGAATCTGCCGAAGTACGACGGGCGTCAGCTGCTGGAGCAGATCAAGTCCGACCCTGACCTCAGCCACATCCCCGTCGTCGTACTGACGACGTCGTCGGCCGAAGAGGACATCCTGCGCAGCTACAAGTTGCACGCCAACGCCTACGTCACCAAGCCGGTCGATCTCGACCAATTCATGAACGCGGTGCGCCAGATCGACGAGTTCTTCGTCCAGGTCGTCCGGCTGCCGCAGCGGTGAGGGCTGTCGCGGGAGTCTTTTCTTAGCAAGCAGTTAGACGCTGCTGCTGCTCACCTTAGTTTTCCGCATTAGCGTTGCGGCAAATAACCGCATCGAGAATGGGGTCCGCTGATGACCGCCACGATCATCACGTCGGCGTTCGGCGACACGTCGCCATTCGACAATGCCGCGTTCCAGTGCAACGGCGCGTACATTCGCGCCCACTACCGTCACCTCGCGACGGTGGTGTCGGTCGAGGGTCGCATCGACGCCGCCAATGCCGAAGACGTGTGGGAATACACCCGACGTTTCGTATTGGCCAAAGACCCGCTTGTTCTGGATTTGACCGACGTCAAGGTCTTTGCGGCCGAAGGCATTTCCTTTCTGTCGGCGCTTGCGGCTGACTGCCTTGCGGCCGGTGTGGAATGCACGTTGGTGCCCGGCGACGTGATCGCCGACCCGCGCCGCGATTTCTACGACGAGTCACCGCTTCCGATGGCCGGCTCCGTGCACGAGGCTTTGCACTTCTACGCCGACGCGATTGCAACGCGACGTCAGATGATGCTGCCGCTGATCAAGAAATCGGCGTAGCCACACATCCCCCGGCCTGCGGCAGCCGAGCTGGCCGGCTGCGAAAATGGCTTGGTGCAGACAGCACCCCACATCCAAGGTCGCGTGTGGCGTTCGGGTAAACCCCAGGACGCTTTCGAGTTCGACAAGATCTCCGAATACCTCGACGAGACCGACACACTGGTATGGGCCGACCTCTGCGATCCAGACCATCCCGCGTTGTGTGAGCTGGCGGAGGAACTAGGCCTCAACAGCTGGGCCGTGGAAGACGCCGTAGCGGCCGCGGAGCGGGTGAAAACCACGGTCTACGGCTCGCACACGTTCTTCACCGTCTACGCGGTCCAAGTCGTCGCACGCTCAAACGACCGGCCGCAGATGTTGTCGATGCACCGGATTTCCGCGTTCGTGCTGCCGCAGGGTTTGATCACGGTGCGTTTGACACCCGACTTCGACATGGAGCCGGTGATCCGCCGGTGGGACGAGATCGGTGGCCAGCAATACGGTGTCGGCGCTCTGGTGCACGGATTGCTGGATGTGGTGGTCGACAGCCATTTCGACGCGGTCGAGGCGCTCGACGACTGCATCGAGGGCATCGAGGACGAACTGTTCGACGACAGGGCACGCAAGAGCAACTTCCAGCGCCGGACCTTCCAGATGCGCCGCGATCTGGTCAACCTGCGCCGGGTGGCCCTACCGATGCGGGAGGTGGTCAACTCCATCCAGCATCGGCGTGTCGACGTGCAGGCCGGGCATGAACTCGATCCGCTCTACGCCGACTTGTACGACCACGTCCTGAGAGTGTCGGAATGGACCGAGTCGCTGCGCGACATGATCACGACGATCTTCGAGACGAATCTGTCGCTGCAAGACGCGAGGCTCAACACGATCATGAAGAAGTTGACGGGGTGGGCGGCCATCATCGCGGTGCCTACCGCGATCACCGGTTTCTACGGTCAAAACGTCCCCTACCCCGGCTTTGGTGTGATCTCGGGATTCATTGCCAGCAGCGTGTTGATCGTCGTGCTCATGACGGTGCTGTACGTCATGTTCCGGCGCCGCGACTGGCTGTGAGCTCAGGACGCAGGGAGCGTCGATCTCGCTGAAGGCGGCCCGACGCGTACCCTGTTGCGTTATGGGGTGGACAAAGCCATCGATGGTCGCCGCCGCGCTTATGGCGTGGTGCCTTTCTGCTGGTCTGGCGGGCGCAGACCCGACCGGCCCGCTGCCTGGACCGCCGCCAGGCCCGCTGCCGGGACCTCCGCCAGAGGCCGCCCCGTCGGCAGCCGCGGCACCGCCGGCAGGGGCCGCCCCGTCGGCAGGGGCAGCCGCAGAGGCACCCGCCGGTCCCAAGACAGTAATTAACCACGACGGCAGCTATACCGTCGGAACCGACATCATGCCCGGCAATTACGCATCTGCCGGCCCGGTCGCCAACGGCACCTGCTACTGGAAGCGACTCGGCGCTGATGGCAGCATCATCGACAACGCGTTGAGCAAGAAGCCGCAAGTCGTTCACATCGATCAGGGCGATCAAACCTTCAAGACCAGCGGCTGTCAGGCCTGGCAGCTCACCGACGCGGCACCGCCCGCTGCCGTCCCACCGGCTGTCGCCGGCGCGCAGCTGCAGGGCATCCTCGGCGACATCACTGCCCGCGCTGGTCGGCCACCGGGCAGCTAGACCGAAAGCCCCTGCGGGCGTTGATCTTTCGATCGCCCGTTGCCCGGTCCGCCTGTTCGGGCACAATTGGCGGATGCACACCGACGAGTACGCCCCTGGCCGTCTGGTCGACCTGTACGGCGACGCCGCCCACGGCACCGTCCTGGTCTGGCACGGGATGCAAACCGACGCCCGCGAGGCGGTTCGACCGCTCGCCGAATTGATCGCCGGCCATGGCCTGAAAGTGGTTGTCCCGGACTGGAATTCGCATGCCGACGATGGTGGGCGCGCCGATCTGCTGGGATCTGTCGCCTTTTTGCGTCAACGTGTTCACGATGCAGAACCCGTGGCGCTCGTCGGCTGGTCGATGGGCGGGGCTGCCGCGGCGGGATTCACGCTGCACGCCGATGACTTCGGCGTGTCCCTCGCCCATACGGTCTGCCTGGCCGGTGCCTTCATGGCCGCCGACCCGATCTCCGGCAAGCAGCCCGGCACCGACCTGCGTGCCGGCCGGCATCGGACGCCGTTCACGCTGCTGCACGGCGACGCCGACGACGTGGTGCCCGTGCAGGCGAGCCGGGACTTCGCGGCGACGCTGCGGCAGCACCAGTGGCCGGTCGAGCTCGTCGAGCTGCCTACCGACCACGCCGCGATTGCCGGCGCGCGGTATGACCCCGTCGCCGACCGCTATGGCCCTGCCGACGACACCGAAACGATGGCGGTCGCCGGCGGCGTCGCTGCACGGATTGCAGCGGTGCTCGGGCGTTGAGTGCGCAGCTCCCGCGGCCGGACGCGGACCTGCCGCACCTGGCCGACGTGAATCCGTCGGTGTTGGCCGCAATGGGTGCGAGCGGCTTTGAAGGCCGAATCCCGCTGCGAGGCAACATTTCTGGCGCGTGCGTGCTGCTCATCGACGGTCTCGGCGCCGAACTCCTGAACGCGTACACGGCCGATGCGCCGGTGCTGGCAGAGATGCGAGGGCCGACGCTGCAGGTGGGGTTCCCGTCCACCACGGTGGCCGGACTCGCCGCGCTGGGCACCGGTTGCCGGTCCGGCGAGCACGGCATGGTTGGCCTGTCGTTCCGGTTGCCCGGTACCGGGATGATGAGCGCGCTGCGGTGGCGCGGCCACCCGGGGGGCGGTGACCTTCGCGCCGACGCGCCGCCCGAGCAGGTGCAGCCGATGCCGACGACGTTCGAGCGGGCGGCATCGGCGGGCGTCGACGTGCGCGTGATATCCGGCGCGGATTTCACCGACTCGGGGTTGACCCGCGCAGTGCTGCGCGGCGGCCGCTACGTCGGTGTCCTGGCCATAGGCGATCTCGTCGCCCGCGTGCGTGAGGCGGTCGCCGGTGGCGGGTTCTGCTACGGCTACCACGGACACCTCGACCTGGTCGGACATCTGTACGGTCCCGGCTCGGAAGCGTGGCGGATGCAGTTGCGGCAGGTGGACCGGCTCGTCGAATCGGTGGTCGAGGCCTTGCCGCCCGGCGGGCTGCTCGCGGTCGTCGCCGACCACGGCATGGTGACTGTCGAGCACTCCGACGTCGTCGACGCCGACACCTGCCCACCCCTGCTCGACGGAGTGCAGGCCATCGGCGGGGAGCCGCGGGCCCGGCACGTTTACGTCGAGGACGGCGCCGCCGACTCTGTGCTGGCTGCGTGGCGGGAGACGCTCGCGGAGAAGGCCTGGGTGGTGTCGCGGGACGAGGCAATCGCCGCGGGCTGGTTCGGTGCGCGAGTTACCGACGCGGTCCGCCCGCGTATCGGCGATGTGGTGGCCGCGGCGCGCGGCTCGGCGGCCGTAGTCCGGCGTACGGCCGAGCCTGCCGAGTCGGCGCTGATCGGCCAGCACGGCTCACTGACCGCCGCCGAGCAGCGCGTTCCGCTGTTGCTGGCCTACGGCTGAGTCCTGCGGTTACCGCAGAACCATTTCGATCGCCTGTGCTGTCAGCGGGTCCACGATGCACGTGAAGTGGTTGGCCTGCGGAGTCTCGACGACGCGCACCGCAGGGTTCGCCGCCCGCAGCGCGTCGACCGCGTTGTCTCCGACGATGAGCGCACCGTTGAGTGGCTTCTTCGCACGCACCAGCACGGTCGGCATCGTGAGGGCGCGCCAGTGCTCCGTCCAGTCGCGCGGCCACGGCTGGTAGAGATCCTCCTCGGCCGCGGCGCGCGACGTCGACGGACTCCACGAGCCATCGTCGCGTTGCTGGAGTTCGTAGGTGTAATAGCTGTCCCAGAACGGCGACCACGGCTCGATCACCCCGGCCCCGCGAATGGCGTCCACGTACGCCTGCGGCGTCGGCACCACCGCATCGAGGCGTCCCAGGCCTGACCGGATCGGGGCCAGCGCCGCCGGATCCGTCGGCCCGGCGTGGTCGATCAGCGTCACGCTGCGCAACCGGCTGCGGTCGTGTAAGGCCACCCGCATCGAGATCAGCGCGCCGAGCGACCAGCCGGCGATGTCGAATTCACCGACGCCGAGCGCACCGGCGACCGCCAGGACATCACGGGCGTGGCTTTCCAGTCCGTAGGTGCCCGGCGGCGTGATCTCACTGCGCCCCCGGCCGCGCAGGTCGATGGCGACGACCTGCCGGTGCGGGCCGGCCAGCCGCTCCGCCAGCCAGTCGAACGCGGTCAGGTTGGCGGACAGGCCGTGGATGCAGAGCAGCAGCGGTGCGTCTTCGGCACCCCATCGGCGGGCCCGGATACGCCCGGAGGGCAGGCTCAGGTCGAAGTCCACCCGGCGGACTCTACGCCGCAACGCGCCCCGGTAACGTTTCCACACATGACCGCTACGCCGATTCAGGACATCCCCCTCACGACTATCGACGGCGAGTCAATCTCGCTGTCGCAGTTCGCAGATCGCGCGGTGCTGGTGGTGAACGTGGCCTCCAAGTGCGGCCTGACGCCGCAGTACAGCGCGCTGCAGAAGCTGGCCAGCGACTACGCCGATCGGGGCCTGACCGTGCTTGGCGTGCCGTGCAATCAATTCATGGGTCAGGAACCGGGCAGCGCTGAAGAAATCAAGACGTTCTGTTCCACCACCTACGGCGTGACGTTCCCGCTGCTGGAGAAGACCGACGTGAACGGCGAGCATCGCCATCCGCTGTACGCCGAGCTGACGAAGACCCCGGATGCCGACGGCACCGCCGGCGACGTCCAGTGGAACTTCGAGAAGTTCCTGCTCGCCCCGGGCGGGCGCGTGGTCAACCGGTTCCGGCCGCGCACCGAGCCGGACGCTCCCGAAGTGATCGCCGCCATCGAGGCAGTCCTGCCGGGGTAGCACCCAGCGCATGCGACACTCGGGGCATGGTTGTCGCAATCGCTCGGCCCAAGCTCGAAGGCAACATCGCCGTCGGTGAAGATCGCCAGATCGGATTCGCCGAGTTCGGTGCCGCGCAAGGACGTGCGATCTTCTGGCTGCACGGCACACCGGGCGCGCGCCGGCAAATACCCACCGAAGCCAGGGTCTTCGCGGAGCGCGAGAACATCCGGCTGATCGGCCTCGACCGGCCGGGCATCGGGTCGTCGACGCCCTATCAGTACGAGACCGTCGCCCAGTTCGCCGACGACATGCGCACGATCGCCGACACGCTCGGCATCGACAAGATGGCCGTCGTCGGTCTTTCCGGCGGTGGCCCGTACACGCTGGCGTGCGCCGCCGCGATGCCGGAGCGCGTCGTGGTCGCCGGTGTGGTCGGCGGTGTCGCGCCGACGACTGGGCCGGATCGGATCGGCGGCGGCCTGATGGCCCTGGGCTCCCGCGTCGCTCCGCTGCTGGAGGTGGCGGGTGGCCCGGTCCGGTTGACCGCAAGCGCGCTGATTCGGCTGATCCGCCCCGTCGCGGGGCCGGCGGCCGATATCTACGGCCTGATGTCGCCGCCCGCGGACAGGCGGCTGCTGGCCCGGCCCGAGATCAAGGCGATGTTCCTCGACGACCTGCTCAACGGCAGCCGCAAACAGCTCGCCGCGCCGTTCTACGACATCGTCGTGTTCGCCCGCGACTGGGGATTCCGGCTGGAGGAGGTCAAGGTTCCCGTGCGCTGGTGGCACGGCGACGCCGACCACATCATCCCGTTCTCGCACGGGCAGCACGTGGTGAGCCGGCTGCCCGACGCCGAGTTCTATCCGATGCCGGGCGAGAGCCACCTCGGCGGCCTAGGCCGCGCTGAAGAAATTCTGCGCACGATGCTCGAGGTGTGGGACCGCGACCAATCCAGCCTCACCCACCTGTCGCGGACCTGACCGGCGAGCGGTCGAGCAGCGCACGGCGCAGCAGATGCATCGCGACGGTGGTCGATCGTTCGCGGACGTCTGAGCGGTTGCCCGGTAGTCGAAGGGTCCGCGTGACCGTAGGGCCGTCCGCCAGCATCACGCTGAAACACACTGTGCCAACGGGCTTTTCCGGGGATCCCCCGCCCGGTCCGGCGATCCCGGTGATCGCGATCGCGGTGTCGGCGCCGAAGCGTCGCAGCGCACCTTGCGCCATCGCGTGCGCCACGGGCTCCGACACTGCGCCGTGCTTCTCGATCAGCCTGGGGTCAACCCCGAGCACGTCGGCCTTGGCCTCGTTCGCGTAGGCCACCACCCCGCCCGCCACGTAGTCCGAGGACCCGGCGCGCTCGGTCAGCCGGGCAGCCATCAGGCCTGCCGTGCATGATTCCGCCGTCGCGATCCGGCGCCCGGTGAGCAGCTCGGCCACCTGGTCGTCCACCTGAGAGCCGTCTTCGGAGAAGATCTCGCGGCCGTGGCGGCTTCTCAACACCTCCATCAGCTCGCTGTACACCGACGAGGCGTCAGGCTCGTAGCGGGTGACCATCTCGATTTCGCCGCGCCGCAGGCAGGTGGTGATCTCCAGCCTGTCGAAACCGGCCACCGTGTGTTCGGCCTCGCGCAGGGTCTCGGCAAGTGCCGACTCGGGCAGCCCGAACATCCGCACGGTTTCCTGCCGGTACACCGTCCGGCCGGCCAGTGCGTGCTGAACCGCTTCTGTCGCAATGGCTTTGGGCCACATGGGCTGAAGCTCGCGCGGCGGGCCGGGCAGCACCACGATCGTCGGCGTGCCGGGGACCACCACGCCGGGCGCCGTTCCCACCGGGTCGATCACGTGCGATCCGGCGGGTATCAGGGCCTGCTTGCGGTTCGCGGCTCGGACCGCCTCGAGGTCGACATTGTCCAACCGCGCCATCAGCCGCTTGAGGATGTCAGTGATCTTTTGCTCCAGCGCTTCGTCGAGCACCAGCTCCCGGCCGCAGAAGCGGGCCACCGTCGCGACGGTCATGTCGTCGGCCGTGGGACCCAGTCCCCCGCTGGTGACGATCAGGTCCACCCGCTCGTCGGCGAGAAAGCGCAGCTGCGCCTCGATGTCGGCAGCGCGGTCACCGCAGATGGTGATGTGGGCAAGCTCGACGCCCAATTCCAGCAGCCGGTCGGCGATCCACGGCCCGTTGCGGTCCTGCACCCGGCCGGTCAGAACCTCGGTGCCCGTGACGACGATTCCTGCGCGAGCGGTCACCGGACAAACGTACCTGCGCGACAATCGGGCAATGATCGTGGCTGTCGCAGCGCAATCAGTGGGCGTTGCGTCAGCCGTACAGGTCTTCGAATCGCTGTATCGAGCGCTCGATGTCACCTTTGACCGCGCGCGCCGCCGCCGCCCCGATCGGTCCGAACAACGGCTTCCCGCCGAGGTCGATCCTCACCTTGAACGAACACCCCGACGGGGTTTCAGACACGGTCATGGTCAACGCATACTTGGTGCCGCCCACGCCGTTGCCGGTGATTTCGAGCAAGGCGGGCGGCTCGATCTTCTGTATCGTCCACGTGACGCGGTTGCGCAATCCCTTGGCGCGGGCGACGCCGACGACTGTGGTGCCGACAGTGAGTTCGTCCGGCAACTCGCTGCGCCAGCCCTCGTGCATCACCAGCCAGTCGCCGAGTTCGGAGAGGTTCGACGCGTGTTCCCACGCCTGCTGCGGGGTCAGCGACAACTCCCGGGATAACTCGAGTTTGGCCACCTCGGGATGCTACCGGGATAGCCTGTGGCGGTGACGCGGGCACCAGGGCTGTACCGGGTTGCCCGCAGCCGCACCGATCGGCGATCTGCACAATGACGGTCGCCGAGCGTCGCGAACGGACACTGTTCGGTCACCCGATCGGGCTGGCCAACCTGTTCGGAGTCGAACTGTGGGAACGTTTTTCGTTCTACGGCATGCTCACGATCCTGGGCTACTACCTGTACTACTCGGTGACCGTCGGCGGGTTGGGGCTGCCGAAAGACACAGCGACGGGGATCGTCGGCGCCTACGGCGGACTGGTGTATCTGTCGACGGTTTTCGGCGGCTGGATCGCCGATCGGCTGCTCGGAATGGAACGCACGGTGTTCTACGGCGGCGTCGTGGTGATGGCCGGACACATCGCACTCGCGGTTGTGCCCGGATTAGCCGGTGTCGCAACGGGATTGATTTTGGTGGCGTTCGGTTCTGGTGCGCTGAAGGCCAACGCGTCGTCACTGTTGGGCACGCTCTACGAGAAAGGCGACGCCCGCGGCGACGGCGGTTTCACGCTGTTCTATCTTGGGGTCAACCTCGGTGCGTTCGTCGGGCCGTTGATGACTGGCCTTCTGCAGACTCACGTCGGCTTTCATTACGGCTTCGGGGCCGCTGCCGTGGGGATGGCGGCGGGCCTCACGCAGTATCTGGTGTTTCGCCGCAATCTGGGCAGTCACGGCCGGGACGTACCGAACCCTATGCGACGCAGCGCAATTGGCCCCCTGATCGGGATTGTCGGTGCCGCGGGGGCAGCACTGGCGGTGGCGCTGCTGACCGGGCTGGTGCGGTTGTCGAACCTGTCCCAAGTGACCACCGGGGTGATCGTCGCGGCGTCGGCGGCATATTTCGTGACGATGCTGACGAGCTCGCGCGTCGGACCGACCGAGCGCTCGCGGGTCCGGGCTTTCATTCCGCTGTTCGTGGCCAACGTGGTGTTCTGGTCGCTGTTCCAACAGATCTTCACCGTGTTGGCGGTGTATTCCGACGAGCGGATCAACTGGTCGATCTTCGGCTGGACCGCGCCGTCGAATTGGATCGGCTCGATCGAACCCGTGTGGGTGATCGTGCTGTCGCCCGTTTTCGCGGCCATTTGGACCCGGGTGGGCACCCGCGCGCCCAGCACCCCGCGCAAATTCGCCTACGGCGTGATCGGGATGGGGTTGGCGTTCTTGCTGTTTCTCGTGCCGGCCGGCTCGTCGGGCAAGGCTGTCCCGGCCCTTCTGATAATGGCGATCATGGCGGTGTTCGCGGTATCAGAGCTGCTGATTTCGCCGATCGGCCTTTCCGTCACGACAAAGCTTGCGCCGCAAGCATTCCGAGCACAAATGATGGCGCTGTTCTTCCTTTCCGTCGGCATGGGCACGTCGATGTCCGGGGTGCTGGCGCGCTACTACAGCTCCGAGCACGAATTCGCTTACTTCGGGATCATCGGGGCGGTCGCCGTGGCGGCCGGCGCGGCGGTCTTCGCGATGACACCGTGGCTGAGCCGCCGCATGCAAGGTGTGCATTGAGCTGTTCCTGCGCTGCAGACGTGCACGGTCACACCGGTATTCGGCGTTGCCGGTCGGATACCGGCCACACATACGGCAGGTCCGACGCGACGTCGCCGAAGAAGCGCCGGTAGTGCGCGGGATCCTTGCGCAGCAGCGCCGACTGGTGGCTTCGGTGGAATGCCGGATCGCCGAGCCAGGGCGGCAGCTCGCCGGCAGCGCGCAGATGGTCCTGACTGCGAACCGCCGAAAGACCGGTCGCCTCCCGCAAATCGGCTGCAAGAGTGGCCGCACATGTGTCGCCATGACCACGCTGGCACCAGACGTCGCAGATTGTCAGGCCGTAGCGCACCAGCGCCTCTTCGTAGCCCGCCCACATCGCCGCGGCCGGATGACGACGCCACCCATATCCCGGCACTGTCAGCGCGCGCAGCACCTGGATCGTTTCGACGCGCTGCTTACCCAGCCGTCGCTGGTCGAGCACATGCGCGGTGTCGCCGAAACCGGGATATGGCAGGAACGTCTGCACCGGTCGCGGATACCCGGGCCTTCAGCACGTCACACCGGCGTGCGCTGGCCGAGCTCATCGATCGGACGGCGGAGCGAACGTGATCACCAGCACGTCGCGCTGCGCGGGCTGGCCCGGGTCGGTCGGGCGAATCGGCGTGACACCGTGGACCGTACGGCGATCGTCGCCCAGAAGCAGCGTGCCGGGTTGCGAAAGGGTGGTCGTCAGAAGGTGATTGCCGTCGGCGTCGTAGACCGAGCTTTGGCCGCCGACCGCGTTGCGCCGGCAGATGAGCAATGACGTCACCAGGGTCACGCCGTCACGGTGCAAGCCCTCGGGCGTCGGCTGACCTGCGTCGTCCGTCGTCGCGAGCACCCGGAACGGCGTCACTTTCGCGCTCCACTCGCAACGGTCTTCGAGGGTATTTGCGAACTCCCGCAACATGTCCAGCACCGCGTGCAGCAGCGGATCCTTCGCGAATGCGTCGGTCAGCGGCTCGAACCACCGGGCGTGGTCGACGTAGAGCGGGTTGGAGCCTTCGGGCTGCACGAAAGTGCTGTGACTCAGCAGCTCGGCGGCGCCGTCACGAAACGTGAAGTGGCCGTAACGCCGGAGCCGCTGGGTGCCGAGTTCGGCCGCATAGGGGTCGGGCGCGAGTTCGTCCCAATGCCGGCCGAACGCGGCCCATGCCCCGTCGTCGGCGTCGAGGCGTGCGTTCACCTCCGCTGGCGTCATCAACGCCACGCCCGTCGAGGTGAGGTCGGTCATGGCGCAGTGATACCTGCCTGGCGATGCGGTTAAACGCTTACCACAGGCGCCGTGACCGTGCACACCTGTACAGCGCTCGCCGGCGTGTCGGCGTGCAAACGCGCACGTTCGCGGGGCAAGGGGGGCGGTTCAGAACTGTTTGTGCGGCACGTCGGCGACCAGGCCGCCGTCCATGACGAACTCGGCGCCCGTGGCGAACGACGACTCGTCGGAGGCCAGGAAGACGACGAACGTCGCCACCTCCTCCGGGGTACCGGGCCGGCCCAGCGGGGCTTGCACCATGTCGTCGGGCAGATGCTTGGTCATCGGCGTGCGGATGAACCCGGGATGGATCGAGTTCACGCGAATCTTCTGCGGGGCCAGCTCGAGCGCCGCGGACTTGGTCAGCCCGCGTACTCCCCACTTCGACGCGACGTAGCCGTGCACCCAGGGTGCGCCGCGCAGGCCCTCGATCGAGGAGATGTTGATGATCGAGCCGCCACCGGCGTTTTCCATCGGCTCGACGACGGCTTGCATGCCCAGGAACGTGCCGGTGAGGTTGACGTCGAGCACCTGCTGCCACTTCTTGAGATCGTGGGTCTTGAGCGGGCCCAGCGCGACCGTGCCCGCGTTGTTGACGAGCACGTTGAGCTTGCCGAACTCGTCGACGGCCGTGGCCACCGCAGCCTTCCACTGTTCGGGGTCGGTGACGTCGAGGTGGACGTAGCGTGCTGCATCGCCGAGCTCGTCGGCCAGCGCCTTGCCTTCGTCGTCGAGGATGTCGCCGATCACGACCTTGGCGCCTTCGCCCACCAGCATCCGTGCGTGCGTCGCGCCCATGCCCCGCGCGCCGCCACTGATCAGTGCAACCTTGTCGTCCACGCGTCCCATGACGCGTCACGGTACCTCAGGAAATAGAACCTGTTGCAATTCGGTCGGAGAACACCGCCTTGCCCGTGACGAGCGGCAGGTCCAGCGTCGTCCTGATGCCGGGCGGTGCGGCGACGACCGCGGGGATCGCGTTCACGATTCGGCCCGCCGCGGCGACGATCGCGGCGTGGTTGTGGTCGCCGCGCGTGCTCGACGGACAGATGTCGACTTTGTAGGAGGGCTCGCCGGCAATCTCCACCCGGTAGGAGCCGCCGGGCTGCGCGGGCTGCGGCCAGTCCGGCCGCAGGTCTTCGCGTAGCCGGGTGACGTGTTCGACGACGATTGCCGGTCGCCCGCCGACGATCCCGCGGATTTCGAAGCGCAGCGCGGCGACCGTGCCCTTGGCGATGTGCCCCGCCGCGACGTCGAACGCCTCAGGCGCCGGCTCCCGGATGCACGTATCGGTGATCTCGTCGATCTCGACGCCCAGACCCGCGGCCAGCTGACGGATGCCGCAGCCCCACGCCATGGACAGCACGCCGGGCTGGAACAGGATCGGGACGTCGTCGAGCGGTTTGCCGAAACCCATCACGTCGAACATGACGATGGCGCCGTCGTAGGTGGCGTAGTCGGCGATCTCCATGCAGCGCACCTGCTCGATGCGCTGGCAGGTCTGGGCGAACGCAAGCGGGATGAGGTCGGTGACGAATCCCGGGTCGACGCCGTTGATGAACAAGCTCGAATTGTTGTGCAGCGCAGCGTCTTCCAGTGGCTTGATGTACTGATCCGGCATCACCTGCCACGGGTACTGCATCACCACCGGCGCCGAGCCGACGACGTTGATCCCGGCCGCGAGGATGCGTCGCACGTCCTCCATCGCCTGCGGCAGTCGGTTGTCGCCCATTGCGCAGTACACCGCGCAGTCCGGCTTGGCGGCGAGCACCGCGTCGAGGTCGGTGGTCGCCGTGATGCCGGTGGCGGCGTCCAGGCCGGCCAGTTCACCGGCGTCCTTACCGACCTTCGCGTCCGATGACACCCACAGCCCGGTCAGTTCCAGCGCAGGATTGGTGAGGATCCCGGTGAGCGCCAGACGACCGATGTTTCCGGTTCCGATGTGTGCGACGCGGATGGCCATGCCCGGCACCGTAACAAGCCGACAGCGGCTACCGTGCTAGTAGTGGATGTTCGGTTGTCAGACCCGGTCGCGGAGATCGCCGCAGGGCTTCACGGCCCGCGCGTCGGTGCGTTCTTCGACCTCGACGGGACTCTTGTCTCCGGTTTCACGGCGACCGTTCACGCCAGTGATCGCATCCGGCGCGGCCAGGCCCGGATCGGTGAAGTGCTGGGGATCCTCGAGGCGTCGCTGCGATACCGATTCGGCCGGATGCAGTTCGAGCGCTTGCTCGTCCGGGCGGCGGGTTACCTGCGCGGTGAACTGCTCGACGAGCTCGACCAACTCGGCGAGCAGCTGTTCGCCCGCCACGTCGCCGCACGGGTCTACCCGCATATGCGCGACATCGTTGCGGCGCACCAAGATCGCGGCCACACCGTGGTGATGAGTTCGTCGGCCCTGACCATCCACGCCCTGCCGGTCGCGCGGTATCTGGGCATCACGTCGGTGGTATGCAACCACTTCGAAGTCGACGAGCGCGGCGCGCTGACGGGCGGAATCGTCAGGCCGGTGGTGTGGGGCGAGCAGAAGGCCGCCGCGGTGCAGCAGCTGTGCGACGCGAAAGGTATTGAGCTGCAACACAGTTACTTCTACGCCGACGGCGACGAGGACATTGCGCTGATGTCGCTGGTGGGACACCCCCGCCCGGTCAATCCACGGCCCCGGCTCGCCGCGACGGCGGCGCAGCGTGGATGGCCGGTGCTGCGTGTCACCGGCGCCGAGGGACGCTCGCGCGCGCGGTCCCTGCGCGCGGTGGCCAGCCTCGGCTGGGCGGCGCTGATGCGGTACGCCGTCAGCGCCACCACGCGCAGGCAGTGAGAGCGGCCGGCACGCGTCCCGGGCTCTAGTCTCGAGCGTGTGACGAATACGCTTGATGATCCCAAGGTCGCGCACGCCCTCGACCGCATGTACCGCGAGGCCGCCCAGCAGTCGGAGATGTTGCGCCAACGACACGCCGAATGGCAGCAGTTGGCAGCGGCGAGCCCCCAGCAGCGCGCTGACGCGCTCAGCGAGATCTACATGCCCGTGACACCCGAGGCGGGACGGTTGCTCTATGCGCTGGTGCGTGCCTCGCGGCCCGGCACCGTCGTCGAATTCGGTATGTCCCTGGGCATTTCCGCGATCCATCTGGCTTCGGCGGTGCGCGACAACGGCCACGGGCGCGTCGTCACCACCGAACTCAGTGCCGCAAAGGTGGCCGCCGCCAAGAGGACGTTCGCCGAGACGGGATTGGACGAGGTGATCACCGTCCTCGAAGGTGATGCGCTGGCAACGCTGCGCACGCTGACGGGGTCGGTGGAGTTCGTGTTGCTCGACGGGTGGAAAGAGATGTACCTGCCGGTGCTCGAACTCCTCGAACCACTCTTGACGCCTGGAGCGTTGGTTGTCGCCGACAACACCGACATGGCCGACACCAAGCCGTATCTGAATTACGTGCGCGATCCCGCCCACGGTTACGTGAGCGTCGGCTTCCGTGCCCGCGACGTCGACAGCATGGAAATCAGCTGTCGCGCAACCACTTAGCGGCTAGGCGAACCGCGCGGGGCGCCGCTGCGCCCACGGAGCGGCGAGCTCGAGCTGGCGAGCCAGCCGCAGCAACAGCCGCTCTCCGCCCAGCGGTGCCACGAACTGCACCCCCAGTGGCAGCCCCGCACTCGTCCAGTACAGCGGCAGGCTGATGGCCGGGCGGCCGGTGATGTTGGCCAGCTGCGTGTACGGGACCCAGCCCAAGTTGCGCTGGATGATCTGGTCGGCGATGCCGGTCATCTGCAGAACCCGCACGGTTCTGGTGCGCAGTAGTGCGTCGGCCATCGTGCGCAGTACGGCGGGCAGATCCAGGGCGCCGATGCGGATCGGCGGCTCGCCCA
Source organism: Mycobacterium sp. NGS35 (assembly GCF_059812855.1). Classification (NCBI taxonomy): domain Bacteria; kingdom Bacillati; phylum Actinomycetota; class Actinomycetes; order Mycobacteriales; family Mycobacteriaceae; genus Mycobacterium; species Mycobacterium sp. NGS35. Next base: position 241,918 of record NZ_JCALDL010000005.1, on the reverse strand, counting down.
GGGTTGGCGTCATCAGCAGATCGTGGGTGTCGTGCAGCTGCGCCAGACCGGCGATGTGCTGGTGGCGGCGCTCCTGTGCCTGCTGCAGATCGACGCTGCTGACCGCGCGACCGAGGGCGGCCATCACCCGGGTGTCTTGTTCGAAGCCGTCATCGCCGGCACCGGTGTCGCGTTTGATCCGGGCCACCTCGATCGCCTGGTTGACGAACCAGACGGTCAAGAAGTCGCGGGCGAGCTGGCCGTCATCCCACGTGGGCCGGACCTCTTCGACGTGGTGTCCGAGCTCAGTGAGCAGATTCGCCGCGCTCTCCACGGCGCGCACGGCTTCCGGGTGGGCCGAGCCGCGGATCACCGAGTGGGTGGTGAAACCGACTCGCAGCGGCTCAGGCGGGCGATCGAGGTCGTCGAGGAACGGGCGCTCGGGGATGGCCGGCGCGAAGGCCGACACCGCGTCGGGGCCGGCCAGCACGTCGAGCATCGCGGCGGTGTCGCGCACCGACCGTGAGATCACCCCGTGGGTGGCCTGTCCGTTGAGCGGATCGCTGGCATTGGGGCCGTGCGGGATCAGCCCGCGACCGGCTTTCAGGCCTACCAGCCCGGTACACGCGGCGGGAATGCGGATCGAGCCGCCGCCGTCGCTGGCGCCGGCTACCGGGACGATGCCCGCGGCGACCGCTGCCGCGGACCCGCCCGACGAGCCGCCCGGGGTGCGGTCCAGGTCCCACGGGTTGCGGGTCGGGCCGAACAGTTCGGCCTCGGTGACCCCCTTCGCGCCGAACTCCGGGGTTGTGGTCTTGCCGAAGACAAGAAGCCCCGCGTCGAGCCAGCGCTGCACCACCGTGCTGGTGTCGAACACCGTGCGGTTGGCCAGCGCTCGGCAGCCGTCCGTCGTTGTCGTGCCGGCGAGGTCTTGGCGCAGGTCTTTGATCAGGAACGGCACGCCGGCGAACGGACCGTGCAGCGGTCCGCTCGCGCGCTGCTGCGCCCGCTGATCCAGGCGCGTGCAGATGGCGTTGATCTTCGGGTTGAACCGGTCTGCCCGCGCTCGGGCAACCTCCAGGAGCTCCCCCGGCTGGATGTCACCGGCCGCGACCAGTGACGCCAGACCCAACCCGTCGAGCTGCGTGTACTCTCGCTCCTCCACGGTGGCGAACCTAGCGCAAACGCACTGCACGCCCGCCACATTGGCGGGCGTGCAGTGTGCCGATCAGGGCAGAGCCGAGAAGGGGTTGAGGTTCGGCGGCAGCGCAGGCGCCCCCGGCGCCGGTGCGGGCGCCGCGGCGGGTGCGCCGGGGTTGGCGCCCAGGTTCGGCATCCCGAGCCCGTTCAGGTTGCCGGGCAGGCCGAGCTGGTTGAGCAGCGGCGCCACCGGAAGGTTGGCCGGCATGTTGAGCTGGCCCTGCGGCACGGTGCCGACAAGCGAATTCATGGGCGCCGAGATCGGCGCCGCCGGCTGCTGCGGCAGAGTGAGCGACGCGCTGGCGGTCGGCGCTCCCGGCGTGGGGGCGGAGGCCGGTTGGCTGATGCTCGGCTGGCTGGTGGCCGGCTTCGGGGACAGCATCGACGCCGCGCTCTGCAGGAACTGTGATGCCATCGCCGGGGCGTTGGCGAGCTGCGACATCATGTCGATCCCGGGAACTCCGGGTGCTGCCGGAGCCGGATCGGCCGCGGCGGTTGGACTGAACGCAACGAACGCCGCGAGGAATCCTCCGGCTGCTGCTGCGATGGTGGCGGTGCGAGTGCCGATCCGTGCCATGTGTTTTCCCTATTCCGGTTGATGTCAAGACCTGACCCCGAAGCTAGGTGTGTTACTGATGGTGCTCAAGTGACACTTGTGACCATTACCGAACCGATATGAGGCCGACGCGCGGCGGTTATGGGATCGGTCCGCTGACCTGGTGACGCGCCCACGACGGCCCTGGTGCGCCCTACTGGCGACATGCGGAGAGCCGGGTACTAAACTAGAACACGTTTCAGTTCGCCGGCCGCGGCCAAAGGAGCAGGTAATGCACACCGCCATCTGTGACGAGTTGGGCATCGAATTTCCGATATTCGCATTCACGCACTGTCGCGACGTGGTCGTCGCGGTGAGCAAAGCGGGCGGCTTCGGCGTGCTGGGTGCCGTCGGCTTCACGCCTGAACAGCTCGAGATCGAGCTCAACTGGATCGACGAGCACATCGGCGATCACAGCTACGGCGTCGACATCGTGATCCCCAACAAGTACGAGGGGATGGATGCCAACCTGTCGGCCGAAGAGCTCACCAAGATGCTGCAGTCGATGGTGCCCCAGGAGCACATCGACTTCGCGAAGAAGATTCTCAAGGACCACGGGGTGCCGACCGACCACAGCGACGAGGACGCGCTGCGGCTGCTGGGCTGGACCGAGGCCACCGCGACGCCCCAGGTCGAGGTCGCGCTGCGGCACCCGAAGATGACGTTGATCGCCAACGCGCTCGGCACTCCCCCCGTCGACATGATCAAGCACATCCACGACGAGGGGCGCAAGGTCGCCGCGCTGTGCGGCTCGCCGTCGCAGGCCCGCAAGCACGCCGACGCGGGCGTCGACATCATCATCGCGCAAGGCGGCGAGGCCGGTGGCCACTGCGGCGAGATCGGCTCGATCGTGCTGTGGCCGCAGGTGGTCAAGGAGGTTGCGCCGCTTCCGGTGCTCGCGGCCGGCGGCATCGGAAGCGGCCAGCAGATCGCGGCCGCACTGGCATTGGGCGCGCAGGGCGCGTGGACCGGTTCGCAGTGGCTGATGGTGGAGGAAGCCGAGAACACGCCCGTGCAACAGGCCGCCTACGCGAAGGCCACCAGCCGCGACACCGTCCGCAGCCGCTCGTTCACCGGTAAGCCGGCCCGGATGTTGCGCAACGACTGGACCGAGGCGTGGGAGAAGCCGGAGAACCCCAAACCGCTCGGCATGCCGTTGCAGTTCATGGTGTCCGGCATGGCCGTCGCCGCCACCCACAAGTACCCCAACGAGACCGTAGACGTCGCATTCAACCCAGTCGGGCAGGTTGTCGGGCAGTTCACGAAGGTCGAGAAGACCTCGGCGGTCATCGAGCGGTGGGTGCGGGAATACCTCGAGGCGACGAACCGGCTCAACGAGCTCAACGAGGCAGCGGCAGTCTGAGTTACTCATCCGATTCGATTGCACTGCAACGACTTTCGCCGCATCGTCTCGAAAGAGCTCTGCCCGCGGGCTGATCCCGATATACTCCGGCTTCCGGTGTGGTGGCGGGTGAGGAGTTGCGATGGCGTGGTGGAACCGCTCATGGAAAACTGCCGTCGCCGCCGTGCTGGGCGCCGCAGCGATTCCGGGCGTGATCGTGGTCAGCTCTCCCGCAGTCGCGGGAGCCGACGTCTGTGCCAGCGTGGGACGGCGAGTCTCGGTCAGCGGGTGCGCCAACATCGCTGACACCGTTGCGGACTTCGTCCCGCCGCCGTCGTACTACGCGCCGATGCCCGAGGACGAACCGCCGCCTGACTACGCCGCTCCACCTCCGCCTCCCCCGCCGCCCGCACCGGACGTCAACGTGTGCGCGAACGTCGGGCGCCGGATCAGCGTGAGCGGCTGCGTCTGAGACCGGCACCAACTCGTGTCGTGTTCGTGATCGAACGCGCACACCCACGCGGTATCCACGTACCGGTAAAGGCTTCACGGCCGCAGGAACCCAAGTACGCGGAGGGAATGGTCGGTGCGTCGCTGGCGATCTCGCGCGGTGTCGACGCTTCTGCTGCTGGCCGCAGTCGCGGCGCTGGTGGCCACGTTGGCGTTCGTGAACGCAGTGGTGAAGAAGTCATGGACGGCTCGTTCGCTGCCGTCTTCCGCCGCGCCGACGCCACCGAAATCCGCAGTGCCTCAGACAGATTCGCCGTATCCGTCTGACGCCAGGGGGTTCCTCAACAGCCCTGCCCGATGCGACGGCCCGTGGACCGGCGTCGCGTTCGCGCGTACTCAGGGCTCTCTCGTGGCGATCTGCTCCGATCAGCATGGCGACGACCAGTACCGTGCGGTCCGGCTCACTGACGGCGCAGCGCTGAATGTGGCCGCCCAAAACATCGCCGAGCGTGAGTTCGTCGCACGCAATAACGGCGTCACCTATTCGCTGTCGTCGCAGCAGTTGGTGATCAGTCAGGGCGACACCGTCATCCGCCGGGAATCGGTGGTCGAATACCGCGAGCCGCAGGGTCGCTGACCCGACAGGCTCTGCCACCTTGCCTCAAGGCCGTGACGAGACCCCGCAACGTGGTGTAGCAATGCGATAAGCGTCACACAAGTAGCGAGGATGCGCGTCATGGGTAATTCGGGGCCGACACCGAACCTCCCGCCTGGATTCGACTTCACCGATCCGGACATCTATGCCGAGCGCCTGCCCGTCGAAGAACTCGCCGAAATGCGCCGCACCGCGCCTATTTGGTGGAACGAGCAGCCGATCGGCAAAGGCGGGTTCGACGACGGCGGCTTCTGGGTGGTGACCAAGCACAAAGACGTCAAGGAGATCTCGCGGCGCAGTGACGTGTTCTCCAGCGAGAAGAAGACTGCGCTGCCGCGCTACCAGGACGGCGCCGTCGGCGACCAGATCGACCGCGGAAAGTTCGTGCTGCTCAACATGGACGCACCGCATCACACCCACCTGCGTCACATCATCTCCCGCGCATTCACACCTCGCGCGGTCGAACGGCTGCGCGAAGAGCTGAGCGAACGGGCCCAGGACATCGTCAAGACCGCTGCGGCGCAAGGCCGTGGCGACTTCGTCGAGCAGGTGTCGTGCGAGCTGCCGCTGCAGGCCATCGCCGGGCTGATGGGCGTGCCGCAGGAAGACCGGATGAAGCTGTTCCACTGGTCCAACGAGATGGTGGGCGACATGGACCCGGAGTTCGCCAACAATGACGCCGTGACGGCATCGGTCGAACTCATCAGCTACGGCATGCAACTGGCCGCCGAACGCGCCGACAAACCCGGCGAAGACCTGGTCACCAAGTTGGTGCAGGCCGACGTCGAAGGGCACAAGCTCTCCGACGACGAACTGGGTTTCTTCGTGATCCTGCTGGCCGTGGCGGGCAACGAGACCACCCGCAACTCGATCACCCAGGGCATGATGGCGTTCACCGACTTCCCCGACCAATGGGAGTTGTTCAAACAGCAGCGCCCGACGACCGCGGTCGACGAGATCGTCCGGTGGGCCACGCCCGTCACGTCTTTTCAGCGCACTGCGCTTACCGACACCGAACTGGGCGGCGTGAAGATCAAGAAGGGCCAACGGGTGGTCATGTTCTACCGGTCGGCCAACTTCGACGAAGATGTCTTCGACGACCCCTACACCTTCAACATTCTGCGCGATCCCAACCCGCACGTGGGTTTCGGTGGCACCGGCGCGCACTATTGCATCGGCGCCAACCTGGCCCGGATGACCATCGATCTGATGTTCAACGCAATCGCCGACCACATGCCCGACCTCAAACCCATCTCGAAGCCCGAGCGGCTGCGGTCCGGCTGGCTCAACGGAATCAAACACTGGCACGTGGACTACACCGGTAAGACGGCTGCCCAAGTCTAAACGGCCGCTAGGCGTTCGCGTTCGCGATCAACCCCTGACGCAGCGCGTACATGCTCGCGCCGATCCGGTTGGACACGCCGATCTTGCTGTAGATCCGCTCGACGTGATTGCGTGCGGTTTTCTGGCTGATCACCAGCGCCGCCGCAATCTGCCTGTCGGATGCACCTTGCGCCACCAGCGTGAGCACCTGGATCTCGCGCGGCGTCAAGCCGTGCGGGCGCGGGTTCGGCCGCTCCGATTTCAGGCCGGCCGCGTGCAGCACCGCATCGACAGCCACCGGATCAAATGCGCGGTCGCGCAGGCGTTCCCGTAACCGCCGCCCCGCCGCGTCCGGCCCGAGTTGCTCTCGGTACGGCCGCGGCTCGCGAGCCGACTGATAACACACCGCAGCCGCCAGAAGACGATCCGGCATGGTCAACGCTGCCCCGCCGAGCCCGCGCGGATAGCCGGAGCTATCGACGTGCTCGTGGTGATTGCCGGCCAGTTGCGCCTCTTGGCGCAGGCCCGGCACCTGACTGAGGATCCGCACCGTCAGATACGGGTGCAACCGGACGCGTTCGAACTCCGCGGAAGTCAGCGGTCCGGGCTTGGACCAGATGTGGTTCGAGATCCCGATCCGGCCGAGATCGTGGACGTGGCCGGCACGCTTGATCAACGCCACGGTGTCGGCATCGAGCCCCACTGCGTGCGCCGCATCCGCGGCGAGCCGCGCCACCGCACCTGAATGACCAACTGTGAACGGGCATTTCAGGTCGACGAAGTCACCCAAAGCGGACAACAGACCGTCGAGGGTCCGCGCGTCGAGCTGCTGGTGGCGATCCGGCGCCTCCCGCAGGGCCGCACGCCAGACGTCCCCGGCCGGCGGACCGCTCAGAATGCGGTCCGCATCGCGCACGAAGACGTCGACCACCTGCGGGTCGAATTGGCCGCCGCGGCGGCTCTGTGCCATCGCGACCGCGCCTTCGGTGCCGTAGCTGCGCTGGTGCACCTCGGCCATGTCGGCCAGCTGTGCAACCCGGATCGCGATGGGGATCTGGTCACCTCGCACACCGCCGGGCAGTCCGCCGCCGTCGTAACGCTCGAACGTAAACGCAAGCGCCGCTTGCACATCCGGACCAACGCCCAACCGCTCGGCCAGCAGTCCCGCCGACATACAGTGCGAATGGATCAATTTGGAGAGATGGCCGCGGGCGTTGCGCACGAGCGCGGCCATGACGGTGAGCCGACGGATCAGCGGCTCTCCCCGAGCCACGTTGCGCAGCACGAAGTTCCAGTACGGTAAGCCCGACCAGTCAACCAAATATGCGTCGTGGCGCACGGCGATGTCGTCGCCGAACCAGCGTGCGTATTCGTGGGAATCGGCGTGGCAGCCGATCCACATGATCAACGTCGCGTAGTAGATGGTGTCGCGCTCGCTTCGAGGCAGGCCCAGGCGATCGGCGATTCGCGTCGCAATGAGCGCGGACCGCAGCATGTGCTCGGCCGGCTGCCCGAGGCCGAGATCGATCGCCACCGACAGCGCGGCGAGCAGTTCGGCGCGGGTGGGTAACTCGGGTGAGCGCCCGACCGGCGAGGTCATCTGCCGATTCTGGCGCAGATCGGTCGTGGGCGGGGCGCTCTGAACCGCGAGGGTTGGCGTCATCGCCGGGCGCAGCCGGGCCGGGACCGGCGCTGCAGCAACCACACGGTCGCGAGCATGAGCGCGACGGCGAATGTGGCCAGTGCGATCAGACTCGCACCTGTGCCGCCGTGAAAGCTGTCGCGGTAGGCGGACATGGCCGGCAGTGCCGGGGTGTACCGGTCGAGATCCAGCTCGCGGCCCAGCGCCTCGAACGCGTGGCGGTTGGCCAGCCCATAGCTCATCAACCGCCCGGGGGTGGCCATTTGGTCGACGGGCACGATCGCGCCGCCGAACAACACCTGCGGGAAGCACAGCATCGGCAGGGCGAGCGCGGCCTGCGCGGCGTTGGAGACCGCAGCCGACGCGAGCAGGCCGAGCGCCAGGGCGGACGTCGCCTCGATCACGACCGTCACGAACAGCACCGCGTAGACGTCCCATCCCGCCTCGGGCAGCCGGCCGAGCAGCCGCAATGCACCGAGCAGCACGGCGCTTACGGCGGCCAGCACCGGAAGCAGTGCGGTCACCTTGGAAGCCACGTACGCCGCCACGCTCAGCCCGGCCAGGCGTTCCCGCCGGAACACGGCCATCTCCCCGACGATCTGCAGCAGACCGTAGGTCAGACCGAAGAAGAACCCGTCGAACGCGATCCAGAACGCGATCTGGGCAGGCCCGACGTCAGCTGCGGTGTGCGGGTCGAAGGTGCCACGCCTGAACAGCGTCGCCATCATCGCGGTCACCAGCACCGGTGAGCCGAGAAGGATCGCGAGGGTCAGCCGGTTGCGTACCAGGACGTCGACATTGCGCCGGGTCAGCAGCCACCATTGCCGCATCGCGCCGGTCCGTTTGACCTGTAGGCGCGGGGCCGGCATGGGCGGCTGAGCACCGGCTGCCGGTCCGACGGCCCGGTGTGCCGCGAACCGGTTCGCCCATGTCTCGGGTGTGTGCTGGGCCAGCCTGTCGTAGACGTGCGCGAGGTCACCTACCCCGAAGTACCGCCGAGCTTCTGCGGGACTGCCGCTGAAGGCCAGATGGCCGTCGCGTGCCAAAAACACCACCCGGTCACACACGTCGATGCCGGCCGGCTCATGCGTGGTCAAGACGACGGTTACGCCGTGGCGGCTGAGCCGGCGCAGCAGCCGCATCACGTCGGCGGCCGTCGACGGGTCGAGCCCCGAGGTCGGTTCGTCGAGGAAGAACAGGCGTGGCCGGGTCAGCAGCTCCACCGCGATGCTGGCCCGCTTGCGTTGCCCGCCCGACAGCGACCGCACCGGCACGTCGGCCCGATCGGTCAGGTCGAGTTCGTGCATCGTCTCCTCGACGACCCGGTCGGCCTCGGCCGCCGACGTGCCCTCCGGCAACCGCAGCCGTGCTGCGTAGCGCAGCGTCCGCCGCAACGGCATCTCCAGGTGGATGATGTCGTCCTGGGGCACATAGCCGATGCTGCGGTCGGCCGCCGTCGCCAGCACGCAGCCGTCGTGTCGGACCTGGCCGGAAGACGGCGGCTGCAATCCCGCGAGAACTTCCAGCAGCGTGCTCTTACCGGCGCCGCTGCCCCCGGCAATGGCGACCAGCTCGCCCTCTTCCACGGTCAGGGAAAGCGACTGGAGGATCTGATGCCTGCCGACATGGCGGGTGACGGCAGTGGCGTCGACGCGTCCGCCGCGCGGCGCGAGCTGGTCAAAGGCGGGCTTGAGCGGTGCTGCTGAAGTGGTCATGAGCCGATGCTCGCGCCGGGTGCTGCTTGCGCGCGTGAGGCATCTGCCTCAACTGTCAGGGCGACGGCTGAGCCGGCGGCTGGACCGGGGCGGGCGGCGGCTTGGGATCGCCGTGCAAGCCCAGGACGTGCGAGAGGATCCGGGTGAGCAGAGGCGGCTTCTCCGCCGACTCGGTCGGTGGCGGCGCGTCGGGTGCCGGCGGCGGCGGACCGAAAACCGGCGGGACCTCCTCGCCCGCCCACGGCCCGGCGCCATCGGTTGGCTCGTCGGGCACCGTGGCCGCAACCTCGTCGGTGACCGACGACGGTTCGGCCGGCGCGACTGCGCTGGGCTCTGGTGGCAGCGCGGCTGGGGCCGGTGAGGGCACCACGACAGGCGGCATTGCGGGTGGCGGTACCGCCGGCGCCGCTGCTGGCGGATTGGCCGACGGCTGCTGCGCGGGTGCGGTGGTGTCGCTGTTCGACGTCAGCCGCAGGCCGGCAGCCAGCGAGATCGACACGATGAACGTCAGCAGCCCGATGCCCAGCATGGCCAGCGCCGCGGCGTGCGACAGCGGCCAGCACCGTCGGGTGCCTTCCCGAGCCGCTGCGTCGTCGTCGAGCTGCACCTCCGGCGGCTGCGCGGAGGCGAGCGCGGCACCGCGGGCAAGCGCAAGGTCAGCCTCCGGTGGCGCGAACACTGGGAGATCGAGGGCCTGCTCGAGTTGCGTTGCCAGCGTGGAGAGTTCGCTGTCGGGGCCGACGAGCACCAGACATTCGGGGTGCCAGTCGTTCACGTCGAAGACCCGGATCAGCCAGTCGATCAGCTGCGCATCGGTGTCGTGAGCGCGATGCGAGATGGTTTGCACGGCGCCGTCGTAGGTGTCGACCATGGACACGACCACGGACTGCGGCTCGAGCAGGCAGACCGCGGTCTCGTCGTAGCCTGCGGTGCGGCCGATCCCGCGGGCCAGGGCCTCGCCGGCCTCCGCGCAGGGCACTGCGACGACGTTGTCGAATCCGGCTTCAGACAGCGACTTCAAAAACAGTGAGGCGTGCAGTTCGGAGTCATCGCTGAACGTCACGCCGATGGCATGCGGGCGATGGCCGCCGGCCATGGCCGCGGTCAGAGACATCGCGCCGGCCACGTATTCGGAGGTGCTGATCGCGGCGGCGCCTCGTCGGGTCGGGACGTCGAACGCGTCGTGGTCCATGATCTCGCCGTCGGCGCCTTCGCCTTCGACAAGCACCAGTCCGACCGCGGTCGGGGTCATCGAGAGTCCGAGTACCGTATCCAGTTCGCACTCCTCATGTCCGGCGTCGCCGATGCTCGACACGCGCAGACAGGGTCGGGCCTCCAGTTACGTCGGCCGAGCCTACCCAAGCCGTTCTGTGAACCCTCTCACCGGCCTGTGCCGCAGTTGGTCTGACCACTTGACGTCTGGCCGACATGTCGGCAATGCTGGCGGACATGGCCCTTCAGCCGGTGAACCGACGCTCGGTACCCGAGGATGTGTTCCAACAGATCGTCGCCGACGTGCTCAGCGGTGAGATGCGGCCTGGCCAGGCGCTGCCGAGCGAGCGCCGCCTTGCCGAGGTGCTCGGGGTGTCCCGGCCCGCGGTCCGGGAGGCGCTCAAAAGGCTTTCTGCAGCCGGTCTCGTCGAAGTTCGCCAAGGCGATTCGACGACGATTCGCGACTTCAAGCGCCATGCCGGCCTGGATCTTCTGCCGAGCTTGCTGATGCGTGCGGGTGAGCTCGACGTTGCCGTCGTGCGAAGCGTTCTCGAGACCCGGTTACACAACGGACCCAAGGTTGCGGAGCTGGCTGCACTCCGTGCTGGTTCGAAACTTGCTGTGGCACTTGAGGATTCGATTCGCCGGATCGAGGACGAGGCGGATCCGGTCGAGCGTCAGCGGTGCGCGCTGGCGTTCTGGGATCACGTCGTGGACGGTGCCGAGTCGATCGTGTTCCGGTTGATGTACAACACTTTGCGCGCTGCCTACGAGCCAGCGCTGGGTGCGCTCGCGACGGTGATGCAGGCCGAAGTCGGCCGCCCCGACCTGTATCGGCGACTTGCCGACGCCATTACGGCAGGCGACGCGAAACGTGCGCTGCGGGCCGCGCGTGACCTGCTCGAGCCCGCGACCACTGCGCTGCTCGACGCGCTGGACGGCTTGGAGAAACAACGATGACGCGCACGCGCCGCACATTCACGCTCACTGACGCCGCGCGCGAGTTCTGGAAGCATCCGTCGCCGCTGATGATTGCCGCCGCCCTGCTCGCCGCGGGCGCTGCGCGGGCCGCCGTCGGTGAGTGGCGCGTCACCGACGCGCTGGTACCGGTGGTGATGCTTGCCGTCTTCCCCTTCTTCGAGTGGATCGTTCACGTGGGCATCCTGCATTGGCGGCCGCGACGCGTCGGCGCAGTCACTGTGGACCCGTTGCTGGCGCGCAAGCACCGCGAACACCACGTCGATCCCCGCGATGTGCCGCTGGTTTTCATTCCGTGGCAGTCGCTGCTGTGGGTGCTGCCGTTGGCAATCGCGATTGCGGTGCTGGCGTTCCCGCGCTTGGCATTGGGGTTGAGCTACCTTGTCTTCCTCACCGTGCTCGGGCTGGCCTACGAGTGGACGCATTTTCTGATCCACAGTGACTACAAGCCCAAAACCGGTGTGTACCGGGCTATCTGGCGTCACCACCGGTTGCACCACTTCAAGAACGAGCACTACTGGTTCACCGTCACCAGCGCGGGCACGGCCGACCGCGTGCTACGCACGTCTCCGGACCCGGCCACCGTGGCCACATCGCCCACGGCGAAGAACCTGCACGCCCACCGCTTACCCGCCTGATCTCTGCGCCCGCGCGCCGTGCCGCGCGATTGTGCGGTCCCAAACGGAGCGCTCTGGGCACCGGTGACCGTACTGTGATCGGTTCGGTGTCAGCACGTTTCATGATGCATCGCTTCACGCTGCCATGATTGCCCGCATGGCGCCGGTGACACGTCGAGCGGCCTTGCATGCCGCGGGACTGGCCGCAGGAACCTACGCGCTGGCAAACCTGTTGGGACCGGCCGTTTCTCGAGGCGAACCCGCGCCGGCGACAGCGACGGCACCCACCTTTCTCACCGGCTCCTTCCTTTCGGCGGCCCGGGGTAGCGTCGAGACGAAGTGGGTGATCGCGCGCCCACCCGGTCAAACCCGACCGCTTCGGCCGGTCATTGCGCTGCACGGCCGCGACGGCGACGCGGCCAGCGTGATGGACTTGGGCGTGGCCGACGGGCTCGCGCGAGTGGTGAGTGCCGGCCTGCCGCCGTTCGCGGTGGTGAGCGTCGACGGCGGCAACACGTACTGGCACAGGCGTGCCACCGGTGCCGACTCCGGCGCGATGGTGCTCACCGAGCTGCTGCCGATGCTGGCCACCCAAGGCCTCGACACGTCACGGGTCGGGTTTCTCGGCTGGTCGATGGGCGGCTATGGCGCGCTGCTGCTGGGCGCCCGGCTCGGCCCTGCCCGGACCGCGGGAATCTGCGCGGTGAGTCCTGCGCTGTGGACGTCCTATATGTCCACCGACGACGGGGCATTCGACAGCTACAGCGACTGGCAACGCAACACCGTCTTCGGTCAGCCTGCGCTGGCGTCGATTCCGATCCGGGTGGACTGTGGTGTGTCAGACCGGTTCTATGCCGCCGCCCGCCAGTTCGTCGCGCAGCTGCGCCGCCCGGTCGCGGGCAGCTTCTCCCCCGGTGGCCACGACGAGTCGTTCTGGCGGGGACAACTCACCGACGAATTGGCCTGGCTGGCGTCCTAGTCATTGCATTGCCTAGTCATTGCCTAGGCGACGTGCCGTTCACCTGCTGGGTGCATGCAGCCGCGCGTGGCAAGATCGGCGCTCGAGTGAACACCGTTGCGCCCACCGCTGCCCCCCGACGCGGCACCACACCCCGCGCCGGCAGACGCCGTGAGTTCCGCGCCGACATCGAAGGTCTGCGGGCGGTCGCGGTGCTGACCGTGGTGCTCTTCCACGCCGGATTTCCCGCATTCCCAGGCGGCTTCGTCGGAGTCGACGTGTTCTTCGTGATCTCGGGATTTCTGATCACCGGGCTGCTGTGGCGAGAGGTCAGGCAGCGCGGCGGCATCCGGCTGGTCAGGTTCTACGGCGCCCGGGCGCGACGACTGCTGCCGGCGGCCGCGGCGGTGCTCGTCGTAACTGGCGTCGCGGCGTGTCTGCTGTTGCCGCCGCTGCAGGCGCGCAGCGTGCTCGGCGACGTCATCGCATCGGCGCTCTACACCGGCAACTACCGGTTCGCGATCGAAGGCACCGACTACCTGAGCGCCGATGCCGCGCCGTCGCCGGTGCAGCACTACTGGTCGCTGGGCGTCGAGGAGCAGTTCTACCTCGTCTGGCCGGCGTTGATCATCGGTACCGCCTGGGTGCTCCTGCGCGCGCGCCGCCGAGCCGATGCCGGCAGCTCGGTGCTGCCGTACATTTCGGTCCTCGCGGGGTTGGCCGCCGCGTCGTTTGTCGTCTCGCTGGCGTGGACGTACACGCTGCCGTCGTGGGCGTTCTTCTCGTTACCGTCGCGTGCCTGGGAGCTGGCGGTCGGCGGCTTGGTGGCGCTGACCGCCAGCCGGTGGCGCGCGTTGAGCGACCGCGCCGCCGCGGCCGCAGGCTGGGGCGGTCTGGTGCTGATCCTCGTCACTTGTGTGGATTTGCACCGTGCGACGCCGTACCCCGGCACCGCCGCGCTGCTCCCGGTGCTGGGCACCGCACTGGTGATCGGTGCCGGCTGTGCGACAGCAGACAGCGGGGTGGGCCGAGCGCTGTCGCGGCCGCCGATGCGGATGATCGGCCGAGCGTCGTATTCGTGGTACCTGTGGCACTGGCCCGTGCTGCTGCTCGCGCCTGCGCTGCTCGGCCACCCGCTGGGTCTGGCCGGCCGCCTGGTCGCCGCCGCAGTGTCGTTCGTGCTGGCGGTGCTGACGTTGGGACTCGTCGAGAACCCGATCCGCTTCGCGGCAGCGGTTCGGCGGTCAGAGGCGCGTAGTCTGCTGCTCGGCGCAGCCGTCACCGCAGTGGCCGCGACCGCCGCCACGATGCTGCTGGCGGTGCGCCCGGCTCCCGTCGGCCACGGGGCGGCCGCGGCCGCGGTGACGTACGACCAACCCGCGCCGACGCAGCCCGCCGGTCACGACGACCCGCTCGCCCAGCTGACCGCACACGTCGCGGCCGCCGTGCAAGCCTCCACTGCGGTGCGCGCCGTACCCGCGAACCTCAAACCAGCGCTGGCCGATGCCGCCGGCGACAAACCCACGGTCTTCCTCAACGGCTGCGTGCGGTCGTGGCGGGAGGTGGGCCAGCCCGAGTGCGCATCCGGGGACACCGCATCGCCCACCACGGTGGCACTGGTCGGTGATTCCCACGCTGCCATGTGGAGCCCCGCACTGGAAACCATTGCACAGCAACGCCATTGGCGGCTGGAGACGCTGGGCAAGGTCACCTGCCCGCTGCTGCAGTTGCCCATCACCAGCCCGTATCTCGGCCGGCGCTACACCGAATGCGAGCAATGGCGAACTGACGTAATGAGCCGGCTGCAGGTCGAGCACCCGCGGCTCGTCGTCGTCGGCATGTCCCGCCGCTACGGCGCAGACTTCGGCTTCACTTCCTACGATCCCCAGTGGGTGGACAGCCTGAGCCGCTTGGTGAGCCGGTTGCGGGCGACCGGGGCCATGGTGGTGGTACTCGGCCCGATTCCCGATCCGCGCAGCACCGTGCCGACGTGCGTATCGGCTCACCTCGACGACGCGCAGGCGTGTGCGCCGCGACGCTCTGACGCGGTGCGGGACGCCGGCATCGCGGCCGAGGCGGCGGCGACGACCGCGGCGGGCGGACAGTACAACGACCTCACCGCGGTGTTCTGCACCGCCGAGCGCTGCCCGGTGATCGTCGGCGACAACCTGGTCTATCGCGACGACAACCACGTCACCATCGAGTACGCCCAAACGCTGGCGCCGGTCATCGGCGCGATCGTGGAGAGTGCCATGACAGTCCGCTAATGCGGAACGAAATCCCTTATGGCGGAGACGATTTCGTCGGCGGCGTCTTCTTGCATGTAATGGCCGGCGCCCTCGAGCAGCACGGTGCGATGCGTGGGGAACAACGCTTGCCATTGGGCCCGCTCCGGCGCGCGAAACGCCACATCCTTGGTGGGCCACAACACCAGTGCGGGCTTCTCGGACAATCGTGGCAGACCAGCGGCCACCTCCGCCAAAAAGCTCTTGCTGCCCAGTATTTCGCGCGGGAACACCGAAAGGGGCCGTCGTGACTCTGCGGTGGGAAACGGCCCGCGGTAAGCGCCCATCTCGACATCGGTGAGTCGACGGCGGCGCACCCCTGCAGGCAGGATCCGCTCCACGAAGAAGTTGCGGTGCTCGATCAAGTACCGGCCCACAGGGCTGCCGAGCGTACGCGAAAACGCCTGTGTGCCCAGATCGGTCTTCGGCCACGCCCAGGTATTGCCGATGACGAACCGGGTGAATCGGTCCGGTTGCCGAGTGGCCACGGCGAAGCCGATCGGTCCGCCCCAGTCCTGCACCATCAGGGTCACGTCGGTGAGATCCAGCTGCTGCACGGCACGCTGCACCACACCGGCATGCTCGACCGGGGTGAACCGGTAGCCCGCCGCTGCAGTCGAAAGCCCGAAACCCGGGTAATCGATTGCCACGCAGCGGTATTGACTTCGCAGGCCGATGATGATCTCGCGGTACAGAAACGACCACGTCGGATTGCCGTGCAGCAAAAGCAATGTGGGCCCGTTGCCCTCGTCCACGTAGTGCACCGTCGAGCCGTCGACGTCGAGGTAGCGATCCTGGAATGGGTACAGCCGGGTGGGTACCCAGGCCGGGCGCTCAGGCGTGATCATCGCGCACACGTTAACGGAGTTGGTCGGTGATCTCGACCCAGCCGGTGGCGTCGCGCCGGTGGTCGGTCACGTTGCGGCATTCGCCGTAGATCCGCATGACACCGACGCTGTTGCGGTCGGGGTCGCGGTACAAAACCGCGGTGACGTCGTTCTTGAAGAGCGTGGTGCCGTACAGATATTGGTTCGGCGGCAAGCCCTTCTGCCAGCCGCGCGCAGTCATTGCGTCGGCCACCTGGTCGAAGAAGCTGCTCGAGGGTAGGTCGAAGGTCAGATAGATCGCGCCCTGGTAGGGCGGGTCAGTCTGGTTCTCGCATGACATCAGCAGGTAGCCGCCGGTCGGGTTGCGCAGCCTTGCGGTGCCGACGATCTCCTTCGCAGCGGCGAGCACTTGGGCTTTGGTCTGCTCGTCGGTGAGCGCATCGACGGGATGGTCGGTCGTGCGGTCATGCATGCGGAGCACGAAAAGACCCGCCCCCACGATCCCCAATGCTGCGAGCACGGCAACGAGCAGCAGCAGGCCTCGGCTTCTCGTGCCGGTCACGATGTCGCGCACCTCGGGCCTGCCACACCACCCATTCTGGTTGAATCGCGGCATGGACGGCTCAGTGACGGTGCACATGTCCGCACCCGCGATGAAAATCTGGGAGCTCGTGGCCGACGTACGCAACATCGGCCAGTTCTCGCCGGAGACGTTCGAGGCCGAATGGCTCGACGGCGCCACCGGCCCGGCTGTGGGAGCCCGATTCCGCGGACATGTCCGCCGCAACGAGATCGGCCCCGTGTACTGGACGACGTGCCGGGTCACCGACTGCGAACCTGGCCGGGTGTTCGCATTCGACGTGTTGATCGGCGACAAGCCTGCCAACCACTGGCGCTATGAGATGGCACCCAGCGGCGACGGCACCGACGTGACCGAGTCGTTTCGGCTGCAGCCCTCGCCGCTGCTTCGGATCTACACCGCGAGCATCGGCCGGCTTCGCAGACGGCGCAATCTTCGCGACATGCGCAAGACGCTCGAGCGGATAAAGACCGTGGTGGAGGCGCGCTGAGCGCTAACGCTCAGCGCCAAAGCCGTTGAAATTGAGAGGGATTCGGGAACTGTCGGCGACGCGGGCTAGCGCACGGACGTGGCCATGATCGGCGACTCCGTTTGGCGGGTCTGCCAAATGGCTATGCGTGCGCCGAAGGGAGACCCGACATGACTCATTGCGCGCTTATCCGGCCCGCCGCTGTCGCCGCGGCCGCGACTGCCGTCCTTCTTCCGCTGCTAACCGCTTGTGGCGGAAGCAGTTCGGACAACAAGACCACAACCAGCACCACCACAAGCAGCACCACGACGTCGCCGACGAGCACCACCGTGTTGACGCCTACGCCGTGCTGTGCGCCCACGAACTCCACAGTGACCGTGTCGCCGGCACCGGGCGACACGACCGTGACCATCGTGCCGCCGGTTCCCGAGATTCCCTCGCCGCCGGCGATCCCGCCGCCACCGGCTATCCCGCAGATACCAGCGATCCCGGGTCGCTGATGCTCAGCGCTTCTCGCAGGTGAACTGACAGACGTCGGTGTAGCCCTCGCGGAACAGATCCGCGCAGCCGGTCAGGTACTTCATGTACCGGTCGTACACCTCTTGCGACTGGATCGCGATCGCCTGCTCCTTGTTGGCCTCCAGGTTGGCCGCCCAGGTGTCCAGCGTGCGTGCGTAGTGCAACCGCAGCGGCTGTACGCGCGAGACGTTGAAGCCGGCTTGGGTCGCGTGGCGTTTGACCGTCGCCGGCTGCGGCAAATCGCCGCCCGGGAAGATCTCGTCCATGATGAATTTGAAGAACCGCAGATGCCGCATGGTGACCGGCAGATTGCGGGCCGCAAACTCCTCG
This sequence comes from Mycobacterium sp. NGS35, assembly GCF_059812855.1. Classification (NCBI taxonomy): domain Bacteria; kingdom Bacillati; phylum Actinomycetota; class Actinomycetes; order Mycobacteriales; family Mycobacteriaceae; genus Mycobacterium; species Mycobacterium sp. NGS35. The sequence goes on along the minus strand of NZ_JCALDL010000005.1, from coordinate 224,242 downwards.
TCGTCGGGTTTCACGATGGTGTGCAGCAGCATCACCCCGTCGGCGGGTAGCGCCTCGTAGGCCATCTTGAAGAAGGCGTCGTAGCGGTCGCGGCCGAAGTGCTCGAAGGCGCCGATGGACACGATGCGGTCGACGGGCTCGTCGAACTGCTCCCAGCCCTGCAGCAGAACACGCTTGGACCGGGGGCTCGGCGAATTGTCGAACAACTTCTGCACGTGCGCCTGCTGGTTCTTCGACAGCGTCAGCCCGACGACGTTGACGTCGTACTTCTCGAGTGCGCGCATCATGGTGCCGCCCCAGCCGCAGCCGACGTCCAGGAGCGTCATGCCGGGCTGCAGACCCAGCTTGCCCAGCGCCAGGTCGATCTTGGCGATCTGCGCCTCTTGCAGCGTCATGTCGTCGCGCTCGAAATACGCGCAGCTGTAGGTCTGCGTGGGATCCAGGAACAGGCGATAGAAGTCGTCGGACAGGTCGTAGTGGTGCTGGACGTCCTCGAAGTGGGGCGTCAGGTCAGCTGGCGTTTCTGGCAATGTCGATCCTGTTCAGCGGCTGCTAGCCGACTCCCATGTCGGAGCCGACCCGGGAGATGTTGCGGATGGTCGTCACCGATGGTACGAGATCGGCGACCGAACGAGTTTGCGGAGGGCGGTCAGCCGTCCTGTGCCTTCTTCTCTTCTTCGGGCACCTGGGAACCGTCGCCGCCGCCCTCGTCGTCGTCGCGCTTCTGGTCGTCGTCGTGTTGGGCCTGGGCGCGCTCGTTGCGTTCGCGGTCGCGCTCAGCTGCTTCGCTGCGCTCGTCGCTGATCTCGCCGTGCACCGGGTTGCCCTCATCGTCGATCCAGTCGTTGACTGCCGTTCCCGTAACGGTCGCGTCGGATCCGGGCAGCACGGTCGTCGGGCGCTCCTCCGTATAGGACTTCGCCATCTCTTTGGCGTGTTCCTTGTGCTTGTCGGTGGGTTCCGGCTTCTCGGCGATCTGACCGGACTCGTAGCGTTCGACATCCTCGCCGTCGCCGGTGGCCTCCTGCTCGCCGCCCTGTTCGCGGTCGGTGTCTTGCTCGCGGTCGGCGTCTTGCTCGCGGTCGGTCTGCTGGGAGCTGCCTTGTTCGCTCATGATGAACTCCAATTTCGACATCGCGTCACACGGTGTTCTGCACGGACTGCCCCGAACCGGTACAGACCAAACCACCGTGTGTCAAGCGGTCGGGTTGGCGCCCAACACCCGCTGCATGTCGGGCTTCATCGCCTGCAGCTGACCACCCCAGTAGCCCCAGCTGTGCGTGCCGTTGGGCGGGAAGTTGAACACACCGTTACTGCCCCCGGCCGCGAGGTAGCGCTGCTGGAACTCCTTGTTGGTGCGGATCGTCAGTCCCTCCAAGAACTGCGCGGGGATCTGTGCGTTGCCAAGACCGGCGTCCAGGTCAGTCGGGTTGCCGTTGCCGCTGTACACCCAGATCCGCGTGTTGTTGGCGACGAGCCGGCCGATCTGGTTCATCGGGTCGTTGCGCTGCCAGGCCGCGCCACCGTAGGGACCCCACATGTCGAGCGCGTTGAAGCCACCGGCGTCGGCCATTGCGACGCCCACCAGCACCGGCCACAGACCGGCCGACAAGTTGAGGAAACCCGACAGGGAGCCGGCGTAGATGAACTGGTTCGGGTGGAACGCGGCGAGGATCAGCGCCGAGCTGCCCGACATCGACAGCCCCACCACGGCGTTGCCGCTGCTGCTGATCCCCCGGTTCGCCGCCAGCCAGGCCGGCAGCTCTGAGGTCAGAAACGTCTCCCACTTGTAGGTGTAGGTCTGGCCGTTGCCCACCGCCGGCCGGTACCAGTCGGTGTAGAAGCTCGACATTCCACCGACGGGCATGACGACCGACAGCCCCGAGCCGTTGAACCACGAGAACGCCCCGGTCTCGATGTCCCAACCGTTGCGGTCGTCGCGGGCGCGCAAGCCGTCGAGCAGGTAGACGGCCTTCGGGCCGCCGCCCTGGAACTGCACCGGAATGTCGCGTCCCATCGCGGCGGACGGCACCATCACGGTCTCAGGTGCGTCGGCTCTGGCGGTCGCTGGTTTGCCCGCGACACCGATCATCGCGATCGCGAACACCGACGCGAGGAAGGCCGCCGCCAACCGGCGCGGCCAGGGCATTGCTCGAAATGTGTGCATGATTCCCACCCCTGCAGTTGTCTTACCGAGTTATCGGCTGTCGCGAGTCCGCGGTTACACACCGCGCCAATTTGTTGCTGCTGTTAAAACTGTTCAGTGCTGCAATTACGTCTGGGACTGATCGGCGTTGTCGTCACCGCATGCGCGGTGCTGCCGGCGTCCGCTGCTGATGCGGCCAGGCTCAGCCCGTTGAGTCCGTTGGTGGAGGCCGCCGCGGCCCGGCTGCAGACCGCCGATGCGGTGGCTGCGGCGAAATGGCTGACGAAAGGAAGCGTCGAAGACTCCGCTCGGGCGGAACAGGTGCTGGCTGCGGTGGCAGCCGACGCGGCTGCGGCCGGCATCGACGCCGACTACGTGCAGCGCCTCTTCGCCGACCAGATCGCCGCCACAGAAGGCGTCGAGTACGGACGGTTCTCCCAGTGGAAGCTCGATCCCAGCGCAGCGCCAGCCTCTGCCCCCGACCTTTCGGCGACGCGATCGGCGATCGACTCGCTCAACCACACGATTGTCGGCGAGATCGCCGCACAGTGGCTGCTGCTGCAGTCGCCGGACTGCGGCGCCGCCCGCGAGCAAGCCGTCGGCGAGGTCGCCGACGCGCATCACCTCGACGCGCTGTATCGGCAGGCGCTCGGGTTCGCCACTCGCTCCTACTGCGGGGCTTAGCCGAACAGCGGCAGCGCGCGCTTGCGGGCCAGCGCGTTCATGCCGGCCTGAATGGTGTCCTGCACCTCCTGGTACTTGCGCTGCACGTACTCGTCGTCCTCTGCCAGCGACGGGTCGTGATCCACTTCGACCGGCGGCATCAGGCGTGTCCGGATCTTGGCCGGCAAGGGGAACTGCGGCAGTGCGGCCGGCGCGATACCCCACGGCAACGACACCGCGAGCGGAAAAACTTTGAGCCGCAAGATCTTGTCCAGCCGCAACGTGCGCGACAACTGGTCGCCGCGAATCAATACCGGCATGGCGTCGGCACCACCGACGGTCGCGATCGGCACAATCGGCACGCCGGCGCGGATCGCCATCTTGACGAATCCGGTGCGGCCGGCGAGGTTGGCCCGGTCCCGCTCGCGCCAGGGCCGCAGCGAGTCCACTTCTCCCCCGGGCCACAACGCGACGTCGCGTCCTTCGGCCAATGCCGTGGCGATCGAGTCGGGCGCGGCCGGCAGCACTCCCATCGCTCGGAAGTAGCGGCCGATGACCGGAATCGCCATCAGCGCGTCGTGCGCTGTGCCGTGCAGAAGCCGGTCCTGGCCGAACCGGCGCCACCACTGCACGCCGACGGTCCACGCGTCCCAGACAAACGGCGCGCCCGAGTGGATGCCGATGAGAAGCACCGGTGGCTCCGGCAGGTTCTCCCAGCCGTCCATCTCCATCCGGAACCAATAGTCCACGAGGGAATTCCACAGGTACTTCTGGCGCTGCATCGTGGCTTCATCGGGCCCGCTGAGCTCCCATTCGCCGGCACGCTGGGCCACCCAGCCGCTGACCCCGCCCTCCTGCTTCGCACGCCGGCGATCCATCTGCTCGCGTGCCTGGTCGGCGAACTGCTGGGCTTGTTCTCGAACATCCGGTGATCGGTGGTCGGTACTGGTCATGCGGGGCGCATACCCGCTGTGGCGGCGGGGTACGCCCCCCGGACATGAGCACCTGAGCCGTATGACCGGTGTGGCTACTGCACTGTGAGCACGCCGTGCATGCCCGGGTGGTAGGTGCAGTGGAACGGATAACTGCCCGGCTGTGCCGGTGCCGTGAACGTCGCCGTCGCTTCTCCACCGACTTCCACGTCGAACGCGTTGGCGGTGTCGGCGGTGACGGTGTGTTCTGCGGCGTCCTTGTTGACCACAGTCACCTGCGCGCCCGCCGGCACCGTCAAATCGGTGTACCGCATCCCTTCGATGGTGATCGCCGCCGCCGCGGCCGGCGACGATGCAGGCGCAGGCGTGGTGGTCGGTTCAGGGGCACTGTCCTGGGTGACGTTCGAGTGCCCGCAGGCGGCGACGGCGATCGCCGTCGCGCATGACAAAGCAGCCAGTCCGATTCGTGTCGTCATACAAGAGACACGACACCGCAGGCGAAAGGTTCACCGCGTCGTCGGATCAGGCGGGCGTGCCGTCGGTGTTGTCGAAGAACCGCCACCCGTCGTCGACCTTGACCTCCATGCGCCAGCCCAGTTCGTCGTTGTGCGAAGCCTTGTCCACGAACCAGGCGTGCGCGTCGTCGGCGCTCGCGATGTCGCGGGTCTCGACGACCTCGCCCTTGGGATCCAGCACTCGATACGTTGCCATAGTCGCGTCATTCCCAGGATCAGCGCATCCGAATCACATTGGCAGCCCGTGAAACGAATGCGTAATCAGAGCGCGGGGTAATCGTCGGCGAACCCACAAGAGCCTCAACGAGGAGGACCGGCATGGCCAACCCGATCGACGTGCAGAAGCATTTGGCCGGCGTGAACTATCCGGCGCGCCTCGACGACGTGATCGCCGCTGCCAAGCGCAACGGCGCAGACAAGGGTCTGCTCGACGAGCTGAACCGCTTGCCCGACAAGGAATTCAGCGGCCCCGACCAGGTTCAGAAGGCGTTGTTCTGACCGTCGGGCCACCGATCAGGTGGCCGTGCCTTGCCCTTGCTCGGCGGTCCGCTGGCCCTCGGTCCGCTGGCCCTCGGTCCGCTGGCCCTGCGCCCGCTGCTCATGGGTGGCCTGTTCTCCGCGGGCCGCGGGGTCGAGGCGGTCGGCGTGCTCGGCGCGCTTGTTCAGGTCGTCGCGCGCTGACGCGACGTCGCTCTGATGCGCGGCGGCTCGCTCTTGCAGCCGGGCTGCCTCGGCGGCCTTGGCCTCGGCTTCGGCCTGCGCGGCGCGCGCCTTGGCGGCGGTCTCTTCGGCCAGCGCTTCGCGGCGTTGCACTTTTGCGGTCTGCTCGCGGACCTCACCGCGGATGCGCTCCGCCTCCACGCGGCGCCGCTTCATGCGGTTCTGCCGCGCGATCAGCACCGCGGCGACGATCAGCACAATCGCCACGACGACAGCAATGATTATCCAGCCCACGGCATTCATGACCGCTCCTTAATTGACGTAGACGTCGGTAGGCAAGAGCGTGCCCGGGGCGCTGGGTGTTGAAACCCTGCGGTCAGCCCAGCTTGGCGATGCGGGTGTCGGCGATGTGCTCGACGAGTTCGCGGGCGTCTTCGAACACCACCTCTGCGCCGCCGGCGGTCAGCTCGTCGCGAGAGACACCGCCGCTGAGCACACCGATGCTGGGCACCCCGGCGCGCCGGCATGCTTCGACGTCCCACACCGAGTCGCCGAGGAACACCGCCTGCTCGGCGGTGACGCCGGCGCGCTCGAGCGCGACCTCGATGATGTCGGGCTTGGGCTTGGCGGTGTCGACGTCGGCCGACGACGTCATCTCAGACACCAGGTGGTCGCGGTCGAGCACCTTGCGCAGGATCGCCAGCTCGTCGTCGGGCGCCGACGTCGCCAGCACCACCTGCAGACCCATCGCCGCGACCCGCTCGAGGATCTCCTGCCCGCCCGGCAACACCCGCAGCAGCGGAGTCAGCTCTTTGTAATAGCGCGAATGCAGCTCTTTGAGCCGCTGCTTCACCTCGTCGTCGACGTCTCCGGCCAGCGTGCCGATCAAGGTCGAGCCGTCCATCCCGATCGAGCGGTGGATTCGCCACGCATCGGCTGCGATACCGACGTCGTGGAACGCACGCGTCCACGCGTGCACGTGAAGGTAATTGGAGTCGACGAGCGTGCCGTCGATGTCGAACAGCACAGCGGGCGCACGGGAAGCGGTCACCCGGCGCGGGTACCCACGGCTCACCGTTGTGTACCTTCTGGGCCCTGCGAGTTACCTAACCGCTCTTATAGGCTGACGGGTGAGCGCCGATGGCCAGATACTTGTTGGCTGCCAGCCCGATTCCCGGGCATGTCAGCCCCCTCCTGCAGATCGGCGCCGATTTGCGCCGCCGCGGTCACCGGGTCAGCATGCTCACCGCAGCGCACTACCGCGAGGCCATCGAGGCGCACGGCATGCGTGCCGTCGCCCTGCCCGCTCGCGCCCATCCCCGCCGGCACCACCGACGTACCTCTTCGCTTCCCGTCCCCCGCATCGTGGACCGCTGGAACTGCGGGCGTACGGAAATGCGCGCGATCTTCATCGACCCGCTGATCGCGCAGTACCGGGCGCTGCAGCGAGCACTCGACGACGAACGCGTCGACGCGGTGCTGTGCGACGTGGCCTTCACCGGCGCATTGCCACTGCTGGTGGACCGGCGAGCGCGTCCGCCGGTGTTGGTCGGCGGGGTCGGGCCGTTGACACTTTCCAGTGTCGACACCCCACCGTTCGGCATCGGCTGGCACCCCCGGCCGAAGACGAACTACCGGGCGATGACCTGGGTCGTACAGCACATCCTGTTCGCCGACATCCAGGCGCACCTCGACGCGGCGCTGCGCACCATCGGACTGAGTGGCTCGCCGGTGTTTCTGACCGACTGGCCCTTGCTGGCTGAGCGCGTTCTGCAATTCACCGTGCCGCGCACGGAGTATCCGCGCAGCGATCTGCCGTCGTCGGTGACGTTCACCGGCCCGGTGATCACGCCCGCCACCCGCCGACACCGCCCATGGGACCCGCCGTGGTCCAAGCTGGCGCGCAGTGGCCGCAACGTCGTCCACGTCACTCAAGGCACCTGGGACAACAGCGATTTGAGCGAACTGATACATCCCACTCTCGACGCGTTCGCCGATCGCGACGACCTCGTCGTGGTTGCGACCACAGGACGCCCAGGGTCCTCGACGGTTCGCCGACCCATCCCTCGCAACGCCTACCTCACCGACTTCGCGCCGTACCATCAGCTGCTTCCGCACGTCGATGCGATGATCACCAACGGTGGGTACGGCGGTGTGCATCATGCGCTGGTGCACGGGATCCCGTTGATCGTCGCGGGCGCCACCGCCGACAAACCCGAAGTGGCGGCGCGGGTGGCCTATACCGGGGCAGGGATCGACCTGGGCACTGCACGCCCCGAACCCGCCGCAATCGCCCACGCCGTGCATCGGCTGCTCAGCCGCGACTCGTATCGACTTGCCGCACAAGAACTCTCCCGCGAACTGCGGGCCTACAACGCCTTCGATGCGATCGCCGACGCCCTGGCGGCCGCAGTGCGCGACTGCAGCCGTGCGGTGTAGCGGGATACCCTGCCCGCTATCGGGGCGACGTTCCGCAACGCACGGAAGTGACGTTCCGGGCATCATCGCGCGGTCGGGCGGCCAGCCACGGTAACGCCGCGGCGAATGCGCGCGCGGCGAAAGGCCAGTCATGCTTGCCCGGCAATCGGGCCACCGCACACGAGATGCCGTTCGCGGCGCCTGTTGCACAGAGCGAATCAGCGGCCATTCCTGGACTCATTGCGGCGGCGCCCGCGTCGGAACCGTGTGCGACGGTGGGTCCTTCGTTGTCGGGAACGGCGAAGATTCCGGCCACCCCCCGGTACGGCCCGTGCCGGGTGATGACGGTGGTCGGATCGAAGGAGGCCCACGCGTCAGCGTCGCCGCCGAACAGCCGCTCGATGGTTTGTGCCCGGTTGCCCGCGTTGGGGGCGAGATCGCCTGCGACGTCGAGGAAAGCGGTGAAGAGATCGGGATGCATCACGGTCAGGTCCACCGCGCAGGTGCCTCCGGCGGAGAACCCGACGATGCCCCAGGCACCGGGGTCACTGCTCACGCCGAACGTCTGGATCACATGTGGCACAACGTCTTTGGTGACATGGTCGGCGGCCCTGCCGCGCGGGCCGTTGACGCATTCGGTGTCCACGGTGAACGCACCGCCGGTGTCGACGAACGCCGCCACCGGCGCAACGCCGTCGTGTGCCGCCGCGAACCTGTCGAGGGTGCTGACCGCATCTCCCGCGCGTAGCCAATCGGCCGGAGTGTGGAACTGACCGCCGACGAACACGAGCACCGGCAACTGTTGCGGATTGCCGTCGAACCAGGCCGGCGGCAGATACACCCACTCGTCGCGGTGTCGGAAGCCAGAGCCGGCAGTTCCCGTGTCGACCCTGACGACGGCGCCCGTGCGGGGCGCGGCGGCGCGCGCCCGCATCGCACGCACGGTCGTCAGGTCGGTCTGGTGCGGCAGCGGCCCACCAGTCAGCTGATTCCACGCGACGTCGACCGTCGGGAAGTAGCCGATCCAGCCGTTGACGGTCACTCCGGCACTCAGCAGGCAGAACGACACGGCGAACACCAGGACATTGCGGCGCCACCAGTCGGCGCCCGACCAGCCGAATATCGCGACGGCCATTGCCATGCCGGTCAGTGACACCCACAGCCACAGCGACCAGGGCGGCATCTCACTGGCGAGGCCCGCTGTGGCGAACCACCAGCGCGCCGCCGCCCCGGCCAGCACACCGAGCGCCACCGCCGCCGGCACACCGCGGCTGCGCCGTCGCCCCCATCCGATCGCGTGCCACAGTGCGACGACCGTTACGGCCTGCACGGCCAGGGGTATCGCTCCGCCCGTCAGCGACGCGCTTGCCGTGGCTGCCGCGAGCCCGGCGCTCTCCGACACCGCTTGCTCGCCGCTCATCGCTGCACCTTTCCGCTGGACGGGACTACCCGCACTCTGGGCGACGAAACGAGGCGACGGCGCCGACAACCCGTTGGCGGCCGGACCGATTCCGTCACCGTCCGCAGCCGCTGCGGTGTCGAATAAGAATTACAGGTTTGCCACGGAAGGGCCATCGATGAGCATCGAGCACACGAGCGTGATCGCTCACCCGCTACCGGAGGTGTTTTCGTGGCACGCCCGGCCCGGAGCAATGCCGCGGCTGATGCCGCCGTGGCAACCGTTGACTCCGCTGTCTGAGGCGGAATCACTGGCCGACGGGCGGGCGGTGCTCGGTCTTCCCGGTGGTTTGCGCTGGGTCGCTGTCCACGACCCGAAAAGCTATGTGCCGCAACGACAATTCGTCGACGCGCTGGCCATCGGCGGGTGGCGGCACACCCACCAGTTCAGCGAAACAAGCGCGGGCCACACGCTCATGCGCGACCGGGTCGACACGCCGGTCCCGGCGTGGGTGTTGCGTCCGATGTTCGTCTACCGGCACCGCCAACTTGCCGACGACCTCACCGCTCACCGCACCGCAGCCGAGCACGGCTTCACCGCACGAACCATCGCCCTCACTGGTGCCTCCGGCCTCGTCGGCTCTGCGCTGTCGGCGTTTTTGACCAGCGGCGGCCATCGCGTCATCCGGCTCGTACGACGCCCGGCCGCCGGCCGCGATGAGCGCTACTGGGACCCGGGCGATCCGGCGCCGGATCTGCTCGACGGTGTGGATGCCGTGGTCCACCTCGCGGGCGCATCGATCGCCGGTCGGTTCACCGCTGAACATCGGCGCGCGATCCGAGAGAGCCGCGTCGAGCCCACCCGGCTGCTCGCCGAAGCCGCCCAAAGAGCCGACAACGGACCGTCGGTGTTCGTCAGCGCCTCGGCCATCGGGTTCTACGGTTTCGACCGCGGCGACGAGGTGCTCACCGAACACAGCGAGCGCGGCGAGGGCTTCTTGGCCGACGTCGTGGCGGACTGGGAGGCCGCAGCCGCAGCGGCAGCACCGGCCGGCCTGCGGGTGGTGACGGTGCGCACCGGCATCGTCCAAGCCGCCCGCGGCGGAACCCTGCGGCTGCTACGGCCGGTCTTCGCCAGCGGCCTCGGTGGCCGGCTGGGCGCCGGCACGCAGTGGGTATCGTGGATCGGCATCGACGATCTGGTCGACGTCTACCACCGGGCCCTGTGGGATGGCCGGCTAGCCGGACCCGTCAATGCCGTTGCGCCACAGCCCGTTCGGAATTCCGAATACACCCGGACGCTGGGCGGCGTGATGCACCGCCCCACTCTGCTGCCGATCCCGGCGTTCGGGCCGCGATTGCTACTGGGCGCAGATGGCGCCCGCGAGCTGGCTGCAGCCAGCCAGCGCGTCGCTGCGCGCCGCCTCCTCGAGGTCGGGCACCGGTTCCGCCATCCGCGACTCGCCGATGCGCTCAGCCAGCAATTGGGCCGCCTGCGCGATTGAGCTGCAAGCCGTAGACACGGGCGGCGTTGCGGAAGCCGATCAGCTCGGCCACCCGGATCGCGTCGGCTTGACTCCACTGCCCGGCGTCGACGAAGCCCTGCAGCACATCGCGAATCGCGTTGCGCCACAGGGCTGCTCCGAGATAGTGCAGCTCGGCCGGTCCGAACCCGTCCGACGAGTACAGGATCTTACGGAACGGCGCAAGTTCGAGCAGCCGGCCGACCACTCCGCGGCAACGGGCCCCGAGGTGGTTGATCGACAGGCCGCCGTCGACGTAGACGTTGTTGAACGCCTGCGCCAGATAGCCCGCTTCCCGCTCGTACGGATAGCAATGCAACAGCATGATCGGGGTATCGCCACTGGCGCGGAGGAAGTCCAGCAGCAGCAGCGGATTCGTCTTGTGAAGGTCGCAATCGCGGTCGCCCAGACCGGCGTGAAGCTGCAACGGCTTTCGCAGCCGCAGCGCGCGGTGCAGCCCGAACCGCAGGAGCACGCGGTCGGTGAGCCGGCCGCCGCTGTCTCGCCACCGCGCGGCCGCGTCGGTGACCTCGGCGGCGGACGGCTCCGACAGGTCCCCGTCGAAACCGCCGCGATACGCCAAGATCGACTTGGTCGCGATCGCGCCGGCCGCCCGCCGATGCAGCTGCTCGTCGAACGCGTCGGCGTACCCGCCACCGGCAGCCCGAGCTTCCTCGGCGACCGTTTCGAGCCGCACCACTTCGTGAGCACGGCCGCCGGACAGCGCGGCCAGGTCGTCGAGGCCCGTCACGTCACCCGAAAGTCCGGTATCGACAAGCCAATCCGACACTCCCGCGCGGGGCAGGAAAACCCGGGCCAGGTCCGCTTCGCTGAGCTCGCTGCGGCGCTGCCAGTACTCTTCCGCAGCCACATGCGCGCTCAAGCCCAGCAGCGGCGCGCAGTGCGCGCGGACGGCGAACCCCAGCTGGGTGTCGAAGCCGGAATCGAACTCGGCGATCGGTTCGGTGTTGGCTTCGTTCAACGCGTTCTCGAAACGGGCCCGGTCACCGCTGCGAGTCCAGCAGCCGTGCACGTGGTGGTCGACCAGCGTCAGCCGGGCGACGTTTTCGGCGAGAGCCGAGGCGGTCACAGACTCCACGCCATGCGGAACGTGTCGGCCAGTTCGGCCGGTTTCAACGTGCCGTACGTGTCGTGCTCGTAGCGGCGCACCGCGACGGTGACGTCGACGGCAGCGTCACCGAGGATGGCGCGTATCCGCCGCGACCCGTCAAGCGCGTCGAGCACCGTGGCTTGATCCGTCGGCAGCGCGAATACGCCTGCGTGGCGGCGTTGTTCGTCGGGCAACGACGCGGGGTCCACCGCGACTTGCGGTGGCAGCGGCGTGCGGTTCTCGATCCCGTCGAGGGCCAAGCCCAGGATCGCGGCAGATGCGAAATACGGATTGGCCGAAGCGTCGACGACCTTGACCTCGACATTGGCGCCGTGCGGGTTGGCCGGGCCGCCGAGAAGAAACCGCACCGCCGCTTCACGGTTCTCGGTCCCCCAGCAGACGTTGGCGCCCGCCCAGGAGCCCGGCTGCATTCGCAATCCGGAGACGACGGAGCCGCTCAGCACGCCCTGCGCTTCGGGCAGGCCGGCGAGAATTCCTCCGATCGCGTGCTCGCCGTCCGGCGTCACTCCCTCCACGCCCGACCCGCCGGAGAACACCGGTTCGCCGTCCTTTGTCAGCGAAAAGTGTTGATGTGCACCGGATCCCACGCTGCCGGCGAATGGTACCGGCGAATAGGTGACGCGTGTGCCGTAGCGGCGCGCCACCCGGCCCACAATCAGCCGCATCAGCACCAGCTGATCGGCAGCGGCGACCGGCGCCAACGGTGACAAGGAAATCTCGAACTGGTTGGCGCCGTACTCGGGGTGGAACTGCTCGACGCCGATTCCGGCAGAGGCGGCCGCTGTGGTGACGTCGCGCACGAAGTGCTCGTGTTCGAGCACACCGGCGAGGCCGTATTGCGCCCATAGCGCCGAAGGCAACCGGCTGCCGTCAGGACCGACGAGCAGGAACTCGATCTCGTGGCCGAACGACGCCTCGAAGCCGGCGCGGCGAGCGCGCTCCTCGACGCGGCGCAGGGTGCCGCGGCTGCACGCCGGTATCGGGTCACCGTGCTGGTCGAAGAAGCAGCCCGGCGCCCAGGCCAGCCCGTCTCCCAACGTGCGAAGCGCGCCGAGGTCCAGCCGGATGCGCTCGTCGCCGACCACGCCGATGTCTTTGGTGAAGGCGATGCCAGTCTGGTCGATCGTGAAGACGTGCCACACCGGGCTGGCACCCAAGCCGGGATCGGCGAATGCCGACAACCGGCGCGGTGGCACCATTTTCGCGTGCGTGAGGCCGGCAGGGTTCACCACGGTGCCGATCACGGTTTCGATGCCGCCGGCGTCGAGCTGAGCGAGGGATGGTGCGGCCGGCGCTTGGTCTGTCATCTCAGACATTGTGCCGGGCGCACACCCGCGACGAGGTGTTACCGCATCACACCAATTCGGCCCAGGAATTACGTACGCTGCGAAGTGCGATGACGACAGACCACTGCGCGTTCGACGCCCTCGTCGGCCTCCTCGACTACCCCATGTTCGTGGTCACCACGCGTTCCGGTGACCAGCGAGCCGGTTGCCTCGTCGGGTTCACGAGCCAGGTCAGCATCGATCCGTCGAGATTCTTGGCCGGGCTGTCGAAGAAGAACTACACGTTTCGGGTCGCCAGCCGAGCCACCCACCTGGCGGTTCACCTGCTGCCTCACCAACGCCGTGATGTAGCTCGGCTTTTCGGCAGCGAAACCGGCGATCGCGTGGACAAGTTCTCCCGCTGCGCGTGGCAGCCGGGACCCGAGGGGCTGCCGATTCTCACCGACGCGGTCGGCTGGTTCGCCGGACGCATCTTGAACCGGTTCGACGTCGGCGACCACGTCGGATTTCTGCTGGACCCGATCGCCGGACATGCGCCCGAACGGCTGGGCGACCTCGTCACCTTCGCCGACGTACGCGACCTCGAACCAGGCCACGAGGCGTGACGCGGGTTTGCCGGACACGAGCGGGGGCACTCCTTACCGGTAACCGGCTGACACAGGAGGGCTCATGCACGCCGAACGCTTCCGACACCTGCTGAATGCGGAGGGACCGTTCGCTTCCGTCTACTTCGACGATTCCCACGACACACAGGACGCCGAGGCGCAGCTGGAGCTGAAATGGCGCGGGCTGCGCGAACAGCTCGAGCAGCAGGGCGGCGCAGCGTTGGCCGATGTGATCGAGCCGGCGGTACTCGGGGCGCGGCCGCCGGTGGGCCGCAGCGGCCGAGGCATCGTCGCGGCCGGTGACACCGTCCTTCTCAACGAGCACTTGATCCGCCCGCCCGCCGCGACCGTCGCTCGGGTATCGCCGTTGCCGTATTTGGTGCCGTTGATCGAGCACGCCGCCGAACAGCACACCTATCTCCTGGTGGCCGTGGACCACGCGGGCGCGGACATCACCGTGCACCGAAACGACCACGACCGCAGCGAAACAGTCGACGGCGGCGGGTATCCGGTGCATCACGCGCAGAGCGCTGAAACGCCGGGCCGCGGCGACCCCCAGCGCGCCGCCGAAAATGCGCAAGCCAAGAACATCCGCGCGGTCAGCGAGCGGCTGGCATCGCTGGTGGACGTCACCAAGGCCGAGGTCGTGTTCGTGCTCGGGGAAGTGCAGTCGCGGTCGGATCTGATCGCCGATCTGCCGGAGCGCGTCGCCGACAAGGTGGTCGAGCTCAAAGTCGGCGCCCGGCACAGCGGAATCGACGACGACGAGGTGCGTCACGCGATCGACTCGGAATTCCTGCTGCGCCGCGCCGCGGTGATCGACGATGCGGCGCAACGATTTCAGGCCGGCCTGTCACACGATCTGGCTGTGGAAGGTCTGGACGGCGTGTGTGCGGCGTTGCGCGACGGCGCCGTGGAGACGCTGATCATCGGCGACCTCGGCGACGTGACCGTGGTGATCGGCGACGCGGTGACCAGTGTCGCCCCCAACGAGAACGTGCTGTCTGAACTGGGCGAGGCGCCGCGGGTGGTGCGCGCCGACGAGGCCCTGCCGCTGGCGGCGGTGGCGATCGACGCGAACCTGGTACGCACGGACGAGCGGATCTCGCCAGCCGACGGCGTCGCGGCGGTGCTGCGGTACGCCCGCAGCCACCACTAGCCCATCTACGGGTGGATGACGTGGTTCGGGTCGGGTTTGCGTGACGGCAGCGCTTGGCTGTAATCGCCGAACCGGCCGTCGCGTTCGGCCACCGCTGACGAAACACCTTGCGTCGCAGCCTGTTCGATGAACGCATGTGCCTCGGGGATGTTTCGCATGATGCCATCGAGAATGGCGCCCAATGTCTGCGTGGACGCCAGCCCCATGTTGTCGTAGGCCTGGTTGACCATCAGTTTCTGGGCGGCGAGTTGGCCCATTGGCAACGAGGCCAGCTCTGAGGCCTGCGCTGCGACCACCGCTTCCAGTTCGGCGAACGGCACCGCCTGGTTGATCAGCCCTACGTCCGCTGCTTCGCGGCCTGACAGCGGCCGGCCGGTCAGCGCATGATATTTCGCGCGGGTCAGCCCGAGGCGGTAGATCCACATCCCGGACAGGTATGCGCCCCAGACCCGCGAGTACGGGGTGCCGATCTGTGCGTCCTCGCTGGCGATCACCACATCAGCGCAGAGGGCGTAGTCGCTGCCGCCGCCGATGCACCAGCCGTGCACCTGGGCGATCACCGGTTTGGGTGAGCGCCAGATGCTCATGAACTTCTGGTGCGGCGACGTCGCAGCGGCCGTGGTGTGGATCATGTCCTTGCCGGGATCCCAGCGCCCGTCGGTGCTGAAAACCTCTGCGCCGTAACGGAATCCGCCGCCGAAGTCGTAGCCCGCACAGAATGCGCGGCCTGCGCCGCGCAGCACGATCACCTTCACCGCCTGGTCGCGTACGGCGGTGTCGACGGCGTCTTCGACTTCGTCGGGCATCGGCGCGACGATGGTGTTCAGCGCCTCGGGCCGGTTCAGCGTGATCCGCGCGATCGGGCCGTCGGTGTCGTAGAGGATGGTTTGGTAACTCATCCAGGTCAGCTCACACCGTGAGCTTGCAGGCCTGGCCGATGTCGAGCGTGCGCAGCACCCGGCCCATGCCCAGCCACAGGGCACACGACAACGCCAGGTCGGCGAGGATCTCGTCGGAGAAGTGCTGCCGACAGCGCTCCCAGAAGTTCTCGTCGTCACGAAGGCCGGTGTGATCCGCCGCGAATCGCGCAGCGAACTCGGCTGCCAGCCGTTCCTGCTCGCTGTAGCCGGCCCAGGTGCGCCACTGGGGCACGTGCGCGTAGAACTCCTCGTCGACACCGGCGGCGGGACCGTCGCCGAAGCGGGTGTTCTCGCACACCGCGCACTCGTTGTCCAGTGCGATGACCATGCGCGCGATCTCGCGGAGCCGCAGCGGCAGCCGGCTGCGGTGGTAGACGGCGTCGCTGAAATTCGCCAGTGCGCCGCCCAATTCGGGTGACGCGGCGAACCAGCCGACGAGGTCGTCGTCGGCGAAATTTCCGATCCGGCTCATGGCACGCGATGCTACGCCGTGTCACCCCGTCCTGTAACACGTTCTAGTTCGACGGCGATCAGCGCTTGTCTTCGGCGCGTCCGGTGCCGCCGACGTGGGCCGGCCCGGTCATGTCCTGGCCGCGGTCAGTTTCCGGCGCCTGCGATGCCGGCTGCTCGCTGGCCGGCGAGCCGGTGGCGCCGCCGGGTGTGGATCCGGGCGCCGGCGCCTTGTAGTCCGCGTCGGCCTGCGGTCCGCTCGCTCCGCCCGTTCTGGCGTCGGCTGCCTGGTCGGCGGTGGTGCCGGTCGCGGTGCTGGTCTGCCGCCCTTCGTACGGCGGCACGGCCGGTTTCACATCCTGCGGTGGCAGCTCACCTGTGGCGTCCTTCGGCGCCGCTTTGCCGCCGCCGCCGTGAGTCGGCACTGTCTCATCGCCCTGATAGCTGTCCGACGGCCGGTCTGTCGGACCACCAGACGGCTGGTCTGATCCGGTGTCCCGCGAGCCGGGAGCGCCGCGTTCCTCTTGTGGTTCTTCACCGAGGTGTTCGCTAGGGCTGCTCATGATCTCTCCTCTATCACCGCCGCGCCGTTGCGACGGTGCCAGCGGGCTACCCCACGCCCAGCAGGTGGAAACCGGCTACGCGGCCGCCGCCGCCGGCGCTTCTTGCCGCCGCTTGAAGGCGATGAGCGGGGGCTTGGGCGGCAGCGCCAACCGCACGATCTTGCGGACGACGGTGCCGAACTGACGGTGCAGCGGCCCGGTGTGGTACGGGATCCCATAGCGCTCGCAGATCTCGCGCACCTCGACGGAGATCTCGGCGTGGCGGTGCGCCGGGATGTCGGGGAACAGATGGTGCTCGATCTGGAATGACAGGTTTCCGGTCAAGATGTGAAAGAGCTTGCCGCCACTCAAGTTCGCCGAACCCAGGAGCTGCCGGAAGTACCACTGTCCCCGCGTCTCCTCCGCCGTTTCCTCGACCGAGAACTCGGCGACGTCGTCGGGGAAATGACCGCAGAAGATGATCATGAAGGCCCAGATGTTGCGGGCCAGGTTGGCGGTCAGATTGCCCGCCGCCACGACGGGCGCGAAGGGACCGGCCAGCAGCGGAAATGCGACGTAGTCCTTGAGCAGCTGCCGGCGCGTCTTGCGCCACATTCCGGCGGCGACGTCACGCTTGTCCGACCAGCGCAGCTCACCGGACCGGATGCGTTCGGCTTCCAGTTCATGTGCGGCGACGCCATATTGGAACAGCACCATCAGCAGCAACGCGTACAGCGGATTGCCCAAGTAATACGGGTGCCAGCGTTGCTTGTCGCTCATCCGCAGGATCCCGTAACCGATGTCGCGGTCCATGCCCACGATGTTGGTGAACGTGTGGTGCATGTAGTTGTGCGAGTGCCGCCACTGGTCAGCCGGGCAGGCGGTGTCCCACTCGAACCGGCGGCTCGAGAGGGCCGGATCGCCCATCCAGTCGTACTGTCCGTGCATGACGTTGTGGCCGATCTCCATGTTGTCCAAGATCTTCGACAGCGCGAGCATGGTGGTGCCGGCCAGCCACGCCGGCGGCAGCACGCCGGCGGTCAGCAGCGCGCGGCCGCCGACCTCGAGTGCCCGCTGGGTCTTGACGACGCGACGGATATAGGTCGCGTCCCGCTCGCCGAGGTCGGCCACCACGCGCTGGCGCAGCGCGTCGAGTTCGCGGCCGAAGGCTTCTGTCTGCTCCGGGGTGAGGGTCACATGTGTGGTCATCGTGAATCTTTCTTCTACAAGGCAAGTTCGACGTCACCGACGGGCACTGACACGCAGATCTGCACGTCCTGCTCGTCGGTGGTCGAGACCGCGCCGGTGATCAGGTTGCGGACGGCGCCGCGGGTCTTGCGGCGTGTGCAGGTGTGGCAGATGCCCATGCGGCATCCGCTGGCGGGTGTCAACCCCGCGTCCTCGGCCTGCTCGAGAAGTGAACGCCCATCGCTTTGCCTGTCGATCCCGCTGTCGCTGAACAGGATTCGGCCTTCCACCCGCTCCGTCGGCACGTCGAAGACCGGGGGCACGAAGCTCTCGGCCCGGACGTTCTCGCAGTGGTCGCGGACGGCGTCGGCCAGCGACGGCGGCCCGCAGACGTACACGGCCTGCGGCGACGGCATTGCGGCGGCGAGGTGGGTGGCGTCGAAGTGGCCGCGCAGGTCGCCGTCGCCGGAGCGGGTGAAGCCATGCAGTACCCGCACGCCCGGCATGGCGTCGAGCTCGTCGCGGTAGCAGGCCTCCCGCGCCGAGCGGGCGTAGTGCACCACCGCGACGTGCCCGTCGTACTTCTCGGCCCTCAGCGTCCGAAGCATCGACATCACCGGCGTGATGCCGCTGCCCCCGGCCACGAACAGGATCCGGCGCGGCCGCGGGTTCGGCAGCACGAAGTCACCGCCCACGCCGTCGAGGCCCACCACCATGCCGGCCTGCGCATGGTGATGAAGGAACGTCGAGACCAGTCCGCTCTCATGGAGTCCGACGGTGATCTCGATCAGATCCGTGTGCTGGGCGCTGGCCGGCGAGTAGCACCGCGTGTGGCGGCGCCCGTCGATCTCGACGGTGAGGTTGACGTGCTGGCCCGCGGTGAACCCGGGGAAGGCGGCGTTGGGCGCCAGGGTGAGCGTCACGCTGCGCGGGGTCCGGTGTTCGACGGCGACCACCTTCGCCCGGGCGTCGGCCAGTGACCATGTGGGCGCCACCAGCTCGGTGTAGCGATCCACGCCGTGGGGGCCGGTGAGGAGGTCGACCAGGCCGGAACCCAGCACCCGCCTGGCGAGTGTTTGAGTGAACATATGTATACCGTTGCGGGGCGAGCGGGCCAATGTCAACGGAAAAGTGCTGGTTGTGGTAGGCTTCACATCAGTGAACAGTCGTACGCCCAGCTCACGGTCGCGGCGCTCGCGCGCTTCCGACACGCAGGAGAAGGTCTCTCGCGGCGAACGAAAAGAAGCCACCCGGCGCGCGATCGTCGCAGCCGCGCTCAAACTCCTCGACGATCGCAGCTTCAGCGCGTTGAGTTTGCGCGAGGTGACGCGGGAGGCGGGTATCGTGCCGGCCGCGTTCTATCGGCATTTCGAGTCGATGGAAGCGCTCGGGCTGGTGCTCATCGACGAGTCGTTTCGGGTGTTACGTGACATGCTGCGCTCGGCGCGGGCCGGCAAACTCGACCCGAATCGAGTGATCGAGTCGTCCGTCGAGATCGTCGTCGGAAGTGTCGCGGCTCAGCGCGAGCACTGGCGGTTCATCGGCCGGGAGCGCAACAGCGGGGTTTCGGTGCTGCGGTATGCGATTCGCACCGAGATCCGGCTCATCACGTCCGAACTGGCCACCGACCTCGCTCGCTTCCCTGCTCTCAATGGCTGGAGCACAGAGGATCTCAACATCCTTGCCAGTCTGTTCGTGAACTCGATGATCGTGATCGCCGAGGCCATCGAGGATGCACCGGACGCTGCCGCCCAGGAGGAAATCAAGCATGCCGCGATCAAGCAACTGCGCATGATCGTCGTGGGCGTGGCAGGGTGGCGCAGCAGCGAAGGGCCATGACAACGCCGATGACGAGCGCGGCGCTGGCTGAATAGCACGACCGTTCACCGGCATTCAGAGGCAGTGAGAACGGTACGACGAATCTGCCCCCATGCTGACCGACGGCCACACGAGCGCGTGCAAGGCAATCCGCGGCCACCAGGTTTGGCTTGCCGAAGCGACGGGGACTCGGCAGAGAGCGGCGGGCTGGGGCTGGTTGCGCCTGCGCTCGCTGTTAGGCGATGAAGGGGTCGCAACCCAACGTTAAGAAGCTAGCGGCTGGCCCCCATCGCCGACCGCCTCGAACTCAATTGCTGGGCGGTCGCGATACGCACTGCGCGGCATAGAGTTGCTCGCCGAGCTTGTCCATCAGCTCCAGCTGCGTCTCCAGCCAGTCGATGTGCTTCTCTTCGTCTGCCAATATCCGCTCGAACAGCGTCGCTGTGGTCGAGTCCTGCTTCTCGCGGCACAGAATGATCCCCGGGCCGAGGCGCGCCTTCACTTCGTACTCGATCGCCAGGTCGCTTTCGAACTGCTCGCGCAACGACTGCCCCACGCGCAGTGAGAACAGCCGCTGGTAGTTCGGCAGGCCATCCAGCAGCAGGATGCGGTCGGTCACCCACTCGGCGTGGTGCATCTCCTCGAACGACTCTTCGCGCGTGCGCTTCGCAAGCTCGGTGAATCCCCAGTTCTCCTGCATCTTGGAGTGCAGGAAGTACTGATTGATCGCCGTTAGCTCACTGGTCAATTGTTCGTTGAGCAGCTTGAGGACTTCGGGGTCACCTTGCATGGCTCATGAATCTAGTCCATGCCAAAAGGCCACGCCGTCATTCGGGGTGGCAGCGAGACGTGTCACTTGACAGTAGGTAAGCCTAACCTGTTGGCTAGGGAAATGCGTTCGAAGCGGGGGCGGTGACGAGTCGCCATGTACGTCTGCTTGTGTACCGGAGCGACCAGCCACGAGGTCGCCGACGCGGTCTCGCGGGGAGCGTCGACCTGCAACGAGGTCGCCAAGGCGTGTGGTGCAGGATCGGACTGTGGCCGCTGCCGGCGCACGGTGCGGGCGATCATCGCCTCCGCGGCGCCCGGCAATTGCGGCGCCTGCGAGCGCAGCGGAGCCGTCCGGTTGCTCGAAAGGGTTTGAGCGCCAAGGTCATTCGACGTCAGGATCCCGTTGGGCTCAGCGAGCCCACTTGGGGACGATGAACACACCTTCGGCCTGGACCGTGACCCCCTCGTCGTCGGCGAGATGGCCGACCGCGAACGTCTTGACACCCTCCACCCGGTCGATCGTGGCCTCGGCGTGCAGCGCGCCGAGCCGGGTCGCCCGCAGGTATCGCAGCGTGATCGTGCCCGTCAGCGCGGGCCGGGGCGGGTTGCTCGCCGCTTCGCCGAGAACATGGTCGAGCACCAGAGCGCAGACCCCGCCGTGGACATGTCCGGGCGGTCCTTCGTAGGGCGCACCCAGGTGAAAGTCCGTCCATACCTTGTCGCTGTCGCTGTCGGGGTCGCGGTGCAGCACCAGCGGCGGCGCGATCGGGTTGCGCACGCCGATCGCCGGATTGCCCCACGCCATCCCGTTTCCCTCGCCGGTGTAGCGCACCCCGAACGGACCGGGCAGCTGCTTTGTCCGCAACCTGGCCGTTGCGGCGTCGATCTGGGCTGTCACCTCGGCCACCGTCTCGGCATCCACCTCTGTCCGGATCGTGGCGTCGATCAGTTCACGCACCGACTGCGTCAGCGGCTCGTAGACCTGCCGCAGCCGCGCGATCTCCTCGGCGGTGAGGTCGTGGTGCGTGAACTCCAACATGGTCGCTGATGCTGCCACAGTGCTCGGGCGCGAACGGAAGTAGGACGTAGACTGCCCACCCGTGGCGCTCGCCTGGGTAGAACACGCGATCTGGTGGCAGCTCTATCCGCTCGGTTTCGTCGGCGCCTTTCCCGCCGACCCTCCGCCCGGCCCGGACGAGCACCGGTTGCGGCGCATCGCTGGATGGTTTGACCACACCGTCGAGCTCGGCGCCTCCGGTGTCGCGCTCGGGCCGATCTTCGCCTCGCGCACACACGGATACGACACCGTCGACCACTACCGTATCGATCCGCGCCTGGGTGACGACGCGGACTTCGACTTTCTGGTCGGCGAGGCGCACCGCAGGGGGCTGCGCGTTCTGCTCGACGGAGTGTTCAACCACGTCAGTGGCGACTTCGGCCGTCCGGATTGGTTTCGCCTGGCCCACAACGGCTTTGACACTTTCGAAGGCCACGGTGAACTGATCACGCTCGATCACTCGAATCCGGAAGTCGTCGACTACGTCGCCGCTGTGATGAGCCACTGGCTGGACCGCGGTGCCGACGGTTGGCGGCTCGACGCGGCGTACGCGATGCCGGATGAGTTCTGGGAAGCGGTCCTTGCACGCGTGCGCAAAGCCCATCCGCAGGCCTGGTTCGTCGCCGAGGTGATCCACGGCGACTACACCGCACGCGTCGAGGCAGCCGGCTTCGATTCCGTCACGCAATACGAGCTGTGGAAGGCGATCTGGAGTTCTCTGAATGACGGCAACTTCCACGAGCTCGACTGGGCGATACAGCGGCACAACGACTTTCTGACCGCGTTCGCGCCGCTGACCTTCATCGGAAACCACGACGTCACGCGGATCGCGAGCCGGCTGGACGACGCGCGGCACCTGGCACATGCTTTGGTGATTCAGATGACCGTCGGCGGGGTGCCGAGCGTCTACGCCGGCGACGAGTTCGGTTACCGCGGCATCAAGGAAGAACGCTTCGGCGGCGACGACGCGATCCGGCCTGAATTCCCCTCGGCCCCTGAGTCGCTCGCCGGCGAGGCCGAGGAGCTGTTGCGCCTGCACCAGTTCGTGATCGGGCTGCGGCGCCGCCACCCGTGGCTGTATCGCGCCACGACCACGGCCGTGCAGCTGGACAACCGCAGCTACGTCTACACCAGCCGCCACGGTGACGATGCACTACTGGTGGCGCTGAACATCGACGACACTGCCCTGCCGGTTCGCTTGCACGACATAGGAATTGGGCGCGCCCAGGTGCTGGGCGGCACCGGGGCTTCCGAGCTGGCCGTCTTCGATGAGGCTGTGGTCGCGCCGCACGGCTGGCTAGTGTTGCGGCCGCAGGCCTAGCAGCGCCAGGGTGGCGGGGTCTTCCTCGCCGCCGTAGAACTTCTCGAGAAGCTCGACGAATTCACGATTGTCGTCGGTTGCCTGCGCGAACAACGTCATCGACGAGCGCACCTTCAAATTGTCCGGCCAGCCGAAGATCTCGTCCACCAAGGCACCCTCGATGGCGTTGACGAGCGTGGTGCATTCCCGCAGCCGCGGGCCCAGGATGGGGTGCTCAAGGTACGCCCGCGCCTCGTCGAGCGACGAGATCGCGAACTTGGCCGCGGTCGGACTGCGGCCCAGCCCCGCCAGCTGCGGGAAGATGAACCAGATCCAGTGGCTGCGCTTGGCGCCGGCCCGCAGCTCGGCGACCACCCTGTCGTAAACCGGGGCCTGCGCGTCGACGAACCGCTGCAGATCGAACGGGTCGCTCATGGTCAGCCCGTCATGCTCGGGATCACGGCGTCGATCAGATGCGGGCCAGGGCTGGTGAGCGCATCGGCGAGCGCGGCGGTGAATTCTTCGGCCGTGGTGGCGCGCCGGGCCGGCACTCCCATGGCGGTGGCCAGCGCGACGAAATCCAGCCGCGGCGGGTCGAGGTCGAGCAGTGCCTGCGCGCGCGGCCCGGGCGCTCCGGCGGCTTGTGCGCCGACTCTCTGCAATTCCAGCCGCAAGATGTCGTAGGCGCCGTTGTTGTAGATCACGGTGGTGACGTCGAGTTGCTCGCGGGCCATGGTCCACAGTGCCGACGGGGTGTACATCGCCGAGCCGTCGGCCTGCAAACACAGCACGTGGCGTCCCGGCGCGGCGACCGCTGCGCCCACCGCGGCCGGCAAGCCGTACCCGATCGCGCCGCCGGTCAGCGTCAGCCAGTCGTGCCGCGGCGCGCCCGCGGTCGCGCTCGGCAGTGTGACCCCCGCGGTGTTGGACTCGTCGACCACGATCGCGTTCTCGGGCAGCAGCGCGCCGACCGCCGCGGCGACGCTCACACCGGTCAGCGCGCCGGTGGGCAGTGCCGGCCGGCTGAGCTGCGCCACCGTCGCTTGCGCGTCGCTGGCGACCTCGTCAGCCAACGCACGCAGCGCGGCCGTGGCCTGACCCGGCTCGGCGAGCACGTGGACCTCACACCCCGGCGGGGTGAGCTCACTGGGCTTGCCGGGGTAGGCGAAGAAAGACACCGGTGCCCGAGCGCCGGCCAGAATCAACCGCGCCGCGCCGTCGAGTTGGGCGGCCGCGGCTTCGGCGAAATAGCCAAGCCGTTCGACGGCCGGCAATCCCGCACCTCTGCTGAGTTTGGCCGGGAACGTCTCACACAGCAGTCGTGCCCCGGTTGCCGCCGCGATGCGCGACGCCGCCACCAATCCCTCTTCCCCGGTCGCGTCGCCGCCCAGGAACACCACCGTCGGCTCGCCGCTGCGCAGTATCTTCGCGGCGCCCTCGACCGCCTCGTCGGACCGCGATGTGATTTCGGCGCGCTCGTCGACGCTGAGCGTGGTTTTGCGCGCAGGAATCGCGGCGCCGCCGGTCCACGACACGTCGGCGGGAAGGATCAACGTCGCGATCCGGCCGGGCGCCGCGGTGGCCACGGCGATGGCTTCGGCAGCGTCGGCACCCACCTGCGCGGCGGACATCGAACGGCGCACCCAGCCCGAAACACTGTGCGCCACAGCGTCGATGTCGGACTCCAGCGGTGCGTCGAAGCACTTGTGGTACGTCGCGTGGTCACCGACCACCACGACCATGGCCACGCGGGCCCGTTTGGCGTTGTGCAGGTTGGCCAGCCCGTTGCCCAGACCCGGACCCAGATGCAGAAGCACGGCGGCGGGCCGTCCGGTGACGCGTGCGTAGCCGTCCGCCGCTCCGGTCGCCACCCCTTCGAACAGTGTCAGCACGCCACGCATCGCCGGCACGGCGTCCAGGGCGGCGACGAAATGCATCTCCGACGTGCCGGGATTGGCGAAGCAGACGTCGACGCCGCCGTCGACAAGTGTGCCGAGCAGTGCCCGCGCGCCATTCATGGTTCTGCAGGCTAGTCTGCTGGCTGACCGGCGATAAGGAGCGGCCAGATGAAGCGGCGGTTGCCCAGGCCCCGTGAGTTCGCGCCGCTCATTCGTTTCAAGAAGCCGCTGTTGAATCCCATCAGGCGGCGGTTGGCAGCCGCGCTGACCATCGAGGATCTACGGACGCTCGCGCGCCGGCGCACGCCCAGAGCGGCGTTCGACTACACCGAAGGCGCTGCGGAGGAAGAGATTTCATTGGCGCGGGCGCGCCAGGCATTTCGCGACATCGAGTTTCATCCCGAGATATTGCGAGACGTCTCGCACGTGCGTACCGGCTGGGACGTGCTCGGGGCCCCGGCTGCGCTGCCGTTGGCCGTCGCTCCCACCGGGTTCACCCGGATGATGCACACCGAGGGTGAGCTCGCCGGCGCGACCGCCGCCGGACAGGCCGGTATCCCGTTTACGCTGTCCACCCTGGGCACCAGGTCGATCGAAGAAGTCCGTGCCGCAAACCCCAACGGCCGCAACTGGTTTCAGTTGTACATGTGGCGGGATCGCAGTGCCTCGATGGCGCTGGTGGAACGCGCGGCTCGAGCCGGCTTCGACACACTACTGGTCACCGTCGATGTGCCTGTGGCAGGGGCACGCCTGCGTGACACCCGCAACGGCCTGACAATCCCGCCGCAACTGACCGCCCGCACCATTGCCGAGGCGCTGCGGCATCCCCGGTGGTGGATCGATCTGCTGACCACCGAGCCGCTGAGCTTCGCCAGCTTCGACCGGTGGCCCGGCACAGTCGCCGATCTGCTGGACACCCTGTTCGACCCGACGATCACGTTCGACGACCTGGCGTGAATCAAGGAGCAATGGCCGGGCAAGTTTGTGGTCAAAGGGGTGCAAACCGTCGAGGACGCGCGGCGCGTGGTGGAGCTCGGCGTCGACGGGATCGTGCTGTCCAACCACGGTGGCCGCCAACTCGACCGCGCACCGGTGCCGTTTCATCTGCTGCCCCGGGTTGTCGCCGAATTCGGTTCGCACGTCGAGATTTTGGTGGACACCGGGGTCTTGTCCGGGGCCGACGTCGTCGCCGCGGTGGCCCTCGGCGCGCGGTGCGTGCTGGTCGGGCGCGCCTACCTGTACGGGCTGATGGCCGGCGGACGGGCGGGCGTCGACCGGGCGATCGAGATCCTCGCAGGCCAAGTCCAGCGGACGATGAGGCTGCTCGGCGTGACCTGCCTGGAGGAGCTGGCGCCGCGGCATGTGACGCAGCTGCACCGATTGACGCCTCACGGGAGCGTCGGCAGCTGATGTAGCTCGCCGGTCGCGCTGTTGACCAGAGCGGCGCGGTCTGCTCTCGCCTGCAGTGGCAGCACGTCGAAGGCGCCGATCCCCGCGAGAAGCCACAGCCTGCCGCGGCGGAACAGTCCGACGCCGTCAAAGGCGAACTCCACCGGCGAACCGTCGGGCAGGCCGGCCAACGCCACAGGTATCAGTTTCGGCCATGCGGGTGATCGCCTTCGGTCGGCGCGCGACATGACCGAAACGACAAGGAGCTGGTTCGGGGGCTGATGCAAGTCGCCGGCACACCTACGCACGCGGCCGGCAGGCGGTTCGCGACGCGAAACGCGCCGACATGCACGACGACCTCCGCGAAAGCGTTGTGGCGGACACGGCCGACTCCTAGGTTGGACACAGCGGTCACCCCGCGGAAGGAGTCGTCATGCCCGACGGTAAGCCGAACATCCTGGTGATTTGGGGAGACGACATCGGTATCACCAACCTGTCCTGCTACAGCGATGGCTTGATGGGTTACCGCACACCCAACATCGACCGCATAGCCAACGAGGGCATGCGGTTCACCGACTCCTACGGCGAGCAAAGCTGCACCGCGGGGCGGGCGGCATTCATCAGCGGACAGAGCGTCTACCGCACCGGGATGAGCAAGGTCGGCGTGCCGGGAGCCGATATCGGTTGGGCCGCAGAAGATCCGACGATAGCCGAACTCCTGAAGCCGCTCGGATATGCGACCGGCCAGTTCGGCAAGAACCACTTCGGTGACATGAACAAGTACCTGCCAACTGTGCACGGCTTCGACGAGTTCTTCGGCAATCTGTACCACCTCAACGCCGAAGAGGAGCCAGAGAACGTCGACTACCCGCACAAGGATCAATTCCCGCGGCTGTACGAGTTCGCGCTACCCCGCGGGGTGCTGAGGTGTAAGGCCATCGACAAGGTGTCGCAGGAGCCCGACGACCCGAAGTTCGGACCGGTCGGTAAGCAGACCATCGAGGACACCGGGCCGCTGAACAAGAAGCGAATGGAAACCATCGACGACGAGATCGTGGGCGCCACCCTCGACTACATCAGACGCCAGCACGAGGCCGCCAACCCGTTTTTCGTGTGGTGCAACTTCACGCACATGCACTTGTTCACCCATACCAAGCCGGAAAGCGTCGGGCAGGCCGGGCTATGGCAATCGGCTTATCACGACACGATGATCGACCATGACCGCAACGTCGGTCAGGTGCTCGACCTGCTCGACAAGCTCGGCATCGCCGAAGACACGATCGTCATCTACTCGACAGACAATGGCCCGCACCGCAACAGCTGGCCCGACGGCGGCACCACGCCGTTCCGCAGCGAAAAGGACACCAACTGGGAAGGTGCGTTCCGGGTGCCGGAGATGATCCGCTGGCCCGGCAAGATTGCGGCAGGCGCGGTGTCCAACGACATCATTCAGCACCACGATTGGCTGCCCACTTTGGTTGCAGCTGCGGGCGATCCGGGCATCATCGACAAGCTGAAGACGGGCTCCACCGTCGGCGACAAAGAATTCAAGGTGCACATCGACGGCTTCAACCTGCTGCCGTACCTGACGGGTGAGGTCGAGCACAGCCCGCGTCGGGGATTCTTCTACTTCTCCGACGACGGCGACTTGGTTGCGATGCGGTTCGAGAACTGGAAGGCCGTGTTCATGGAGCAGCGCTGCCCGGGCACGCTGCGCATCTGGGCCGAACCGTTCACCGTCCTGCGGGTGCCCAAGCTGTTCAACCTGCGCACCGATCCGTTCGAGTATGCCGACATCACCTCGAACACCTATTACGACTGGTTCATCCGGCGGGCGTACCTGGCCTTTTACATGACCGCGATGGCAACGAAGTTCCTCGACACGTTCCGCGAATTTCCGCCCCGTCATCCACCGGCCAGCTTCAGCGTGGACCAGGCCGTCGAGAAGTTGCACCAGTTCCTCGCCAAAGATTGATGCTCGAGTCGTGGAACGACGGGCCCGCGAAGTCGGCGATCGTCGACTTCGTCGAGCAGGTGATTGCTGACGTCGAACCTGCTTCTCGGGTGGCGGTTTTCGACAACGACGGCACGCTGTGGTGCGAAAAGCCGACGTACATTCAGCTGGACTTTTTGATCCGGCGCCTTGTCGATCAGGCGGCCGCGGACCCGTCGCTGCGAGAACGACAGCCATACAAGGCGGCCGCCGACGGTGACCTGGCATGGTTCGGCGAGGCCGTCACCAAGCACTATCGGGGCGACGACAGTGACATGAAAACCCTTCACGCTGCAGTGTTTTCGGCGAATGAGGCGATAACTGTCGACGAACACGCGCAGCGGGTGCTCGACTTTTTCGCCTCGGCCAAGCATCCGACGCTGGGGCGGCCGTATCTGGCGTGCGGCTACCGGCCCATGGTCGAGCTGCTGCGTTATCTGGAAGCCAACGGGTTCGCCACCTACATCGTGTCCGGAGGCGGCCGGGATTTCATGCGGCCGATCACCTTCGGCATGTACGGCATCCCGCCCGAACGCGTCGTGGGCAGCTCCGTCGGACTGATCTACCGCGACGGCCACTTGTTCACCACCGCGCAGCCGGAATTCCTTGACGACGGGCCGATCAAGCCGGTTCGGATATGGGGGCGCACCGGCCGCCGGCCGATTCTGGCTGCCGGCAACTCCAACGGCGACATCGAGATGCTGCAGTACACCGACGGCCTGAGACTGCTGGTCCTCCACGATGACGCCGAGCGTGAGTTCGCCTACACCGAGGGTGCCGAGCGCGCGCTGGAGCTGGCCGGCGGGCCGGGCTGGATCGTCGTCAGCATCGAAAACGACTGGGTGAACGTCTTCTGACGACACGGCAGATTTGTTCGCGACACGCGAAGCGACCGTAGATGTTCGCAGTTTCGGGTCGATGGGTTGACTTGGTGCGGGAACAAATGCAGCAGCCCCAGGGTTGAGCCCGTCAGGCTTAACTTTGGAGGATGAATGCCTGAACCCATCAACGTGCCGGTGCTGTTCGTCGTCGATCAGGTGGTGCTGCCCGGGATGGTCGTGCCGATCGCGCTGGATGACGCCGCCCGCGCTGCCGTCGAGGCAGCCCGCGCAACCGAGTCCGGCAAGCTGCTGGTCGCCCCACGATTCGACGACCGCTATCCGTCGTACGGGGTGATCGCGTCGATCCTTCAGGTCGGACGTGTCGCCGGCGGCATGGCCGCGGTGGTGCGCGGCGAGCGGCGCGCGCACATCGGCGCCGGCGCATCCGGCCCGGGCTCGGCCCTATGGGTGGAGGTCACCGAAGTCGAGGAACCCGCCGCTACCGAGGAGGCCAAGCGGCTGGCCGCCGAGTACAAGAAGCTGCTGCTCGCGATGCTGCAACGGCGTGAGGCGTGGCAAATCGTCGACGTGGTCAACCAGATGACCGACCCGTCGGCGCTGGCCGACATGTCCGGGTACGCGTCGTACCTGAGCGAAGTGCAGAAGCGCCAAATGCTGGAGACCCCCGACGTGGCGGAGCGGCTGCGCGCGCTGATCGACTGGCTCACCGAGCACCTGGCCGAGGTGGAGGTCAACGACAAGATCGCCGAGGACGTGCGTTCCGGTATGGAAAAGCAACAGAAGGAGTTTCTGCTGCGCCAGCAATTGGCCGCGATCCGCAAGGAGCTCGGTGAGGACGACGACGCCGGATCCTCAGACGACTATCGCTCGCGCATCGAGGCGGCCGATCTGCCCGAGAAGGTACGCGAGGCCGCGCTGCGTGAAGTCGGCAAGCTGGAACGGACCAGCGAGCAGAGCCCGGAAGGCGGCTGGATCCGCACCTGGCTGGACACCGTGCTGGACCTGCCGTGGAACGTGCGCACGCAAGATTCGACGGACCTGGCGGCCGCGCGCGCGATCCTCGATGCCGACCATCACGGGCTCGACGACGTCAAGGACCGCATCGTCGAATACCTGGCAGTGCGGGCACGTCGCGCCTCTCGCGGCATGGCCGTGGTCGGCGGTCGTGGCTCGGGCGCCGTGATGGTGCTGGCCGGACCTCCGGGTGTGGGCAAGACGTCGCTGGGTGAGAGCGTCGCCCGCGCGCTGGGGCGCAAGTTCGTGCGGGTGGCGCTGGGCGGTGTGCGCGACGAGGCCGAGATCCGTGGTCACCGGCGCACCTACGTCGGCGCCCTGCCGGGCCGGATCGTGCGTGCGATCGGTGAGGCCGGGTCGATGAATCCCGTTGTGCTGCTGGACGAAATCGACAAGGTGGGCTCCGACTACCGGGGCGACCCGTCGGCGGCGCTGCTCGAAGTGCTGGACCCGGCGCAGAATCACACGTTCCGCGACCACTACCTCGACTTGGATCTGGACCTGTCCGACGTCGTCTTCCTGGCGAC
This sequence comes from Mycobacterium sp. NGS35, assembly GCF_059812855.1. Classification (NCBI taxonomy): domain Bacteria; kingdom Bacillati; phylum Actinomycetota; class Actinomycetes; order Mycobacteriales; family Mycobacteriaceae; genus Mycobacterium; species Mycobacterium sp. NGS35. The sequence continues at coordinate 194,096 of NZ_JCALDL010000005.1, read as the reverse complement.
GGCCAACGTCGTCGAGAACATCCCATCGGCGCTACTGGACCGGATGGAGCTGGTGCAGATCGACGGCTACACCGAGGACGACAAGATCGCCATCGCCCGCGACTTCCTGCTGCCGCGGCAGCGCGAGAAGGCGGCGCTGAGCGAGGACGAAGTGACGGTCACCGACGCCGCGTTGCGCAAGATCGCCGCCGACTACACCCGCGAGCCGGGTGTGCGGCAGTTTGAGCGGCTGCTGGCCAAGGCCCTGCGGAAGGCGGCCACGAAACTGGCCGAGGATCCGTCGCCTCTGGTGATCGACGAACCGGATCTGGTTGCCTACCTCGGCCGCCCACGGTTCACGCCCGAATCGGCCGAACGCACCGCGGTGCCCGGGGTGGCGACCGGACTGGCGGTCACCGGCCTCGGTGGCGACGTGCTCTACATCGAGGCCAACGCCACCGACGGCGAGCCGGGCTTGCAGCTCACCGGGCAGCTGGGTGACGTGATGAAGGAGTCGGCGCAGATCGCGCTGTCCTACGTCCGCGCGCACGCCGAGCAGTTGGGTGTCGATCCCAAGGCGCTGGACCGGCGCATCCACCTGCACGTGCCGGCGGGCGCGGTTCCCAAAGACGGCCCGTCAGCGGGCGTCACGATGGTCACCGCGCTGGTGTCGATGGCCACCGGGCGGCAGGTGCGTGCTGACGTCGGCATGACCGGTGAGGTCACGCTGAACGGCCGGGTGCTGCCGGTCGGCGGTGTCAAGCAGAAACTGCTGGCCGCGCAACGGGCCGGGCTGTCGACGGTGTTCATTCCGGCGCGCAACGAGCCGGATCTGGACGACGTGCCGGCCGAGGTGCTCGACGCGCTGGAAGTCAAGCCGATGACCGACGTGGCGGAGATCGTCGCGCAAGCGCTGGAAACCGGCCAAGCGGCGACACTCGCTGCCTGATGTGCGGCGAGCGTGCGGGTCTGCGCGCCGACACGCCGCTAACAGGCGTACAAACGTGCACGGTCGCGCAAAGATGGTTGGGTGCCCGACATCAATGCGCTCAAGCGAAGTGTTGTCCACCGCATGCAACGACTGGTCGTCAACCCGATCGGGCGGCAGCTGCCGGTCACGATGATCGAAACCATCGGCCGCAAGAGCGGACAGCCGAGGCGCACCCCGGTCGGCGGCAAGGTGGTGGACAACCAGTTCTGGATGGTCTCCGAACACGGCGAGCACGCCGATTACGTACGTAACATGAAAGCCAATCCCCGCGTTCGCGTGCGGGTGGGCGGCCAATGGCGGACGGGAACTGCACATCTGCTTCCTGACGACGACCCGGTGGCACGGTTGACGCAGCCTCCGGGTCTCAACAGCGCGATCGTCCGCTTCATGGGCAGCGACCTGCTCACCATTCGGGTCGATCTGGACTGAGCGTGCCATACGACGAGGCACTCGCCGACCGCGTCCGCGAACTGATCGGCGCCCAACGCGGCGTCGAGGAGAAGCGGATGTTCGGCGGCTTGGCGTTTTTGATCCACGGCAACATGGCCGTGGCGGTCAGCGGCCAGGGCGGTCTGTTGGTGCGGGTGTCCCCCGACGAAACAGATCGGTTGCTCGCCGGCAAGCACGTGAGCCCGATGGTGATGGCCGGCCGGGAAACCCGGGGTTGGATACGGGTAAGTCCTGAGGGAGTGCGTACGAAACAGCAACTGCAAGACTGGATTTCGCGTGGCACCGACTACGCGCAAGCGCTGCCTGCCAAGTGATCCGCATCGGCACGTCCGGCTGGTCGTATGACCATTGGGCCGGCGTCCTGTATCCCGAAGGTATGCCCGTGGCGAAACGGCTGTCCCGCTACGTGCAGGAGTTCACGACGGTGGAACTCAACGCCAGCTTCTACCGCTGGCCCAAGGACTCGACGTTCGCCGGCTGGCGCGAGCGCCTACCCGAGGGGTTCACGATGTCGGTGAAGGCACACCGCGGGTTGACGCACTTCCGCCGGCTGAAGTCGCCCGAACCCTGGGTCGAGCGGTTCGAGCGGTGCTGGCGCGAACTGGGCAATCGGCGAGAGATGCTGCTGGTCCAACTGCATCCAGAGCAGCAGCGTGACGACCAGCGGCTCGACCACTTCCTGAGCTGCCTGCCCGACTGGATCCGGGTGGCTGTGGAGCTGCGCCATTCCTCGTGGGACGACCCGGCGGTGTACGCGTTGTTGGAGCGTCACCGTGCGGCATACGTCGTGATGAGCGGCGCTGGACTGAAGTGCATCCTGCGTGCGACGACAGACGTGGTGTACGTGCGCATGCACGGCCCCGACGCTCAATCGCTCTATGCCGGTTCGTATTCCGATGACGACCTGCGATGGTGGGCCGACCGCATCAGTGAGTGGCACGACCAGGGCCGCGACGTGCTCGTATACTTCAACAATGACGGCCACGGCTACGCGGTGCAGAATGCGCGGACGCTGAAGACGATGCTGGGCGTGTGAGGCGGGAGGCTCCGGCCGCCGCGGGTCGAGTAACCTCGGTCAGATGACAAAGACCTCGACCTTCGTCATCGTGGGCGGCGGTCTGGCCGGAGCCAAAGCAGTGGAAGCATTGCGCGACAACGGATTTGACGGCCAGACCGTATTGATAGCAGAGGAGCGGCACCTACCTTACGAGCGGCCGCCACTGTCCAAGGACTTCCTGGCCGGCGAAAAGGCGCTCGAGGATTTCACCGTGCACGACGCGGACTGGTACCGCGACGCAAACGTGGACCTGCGCCTTGGCACCGCCGTCACCGCGATCGACCGGTCCACGCACACCGTGGCCCTGCCCGACGGCAGCACGATCGGCTACGACAGGTTGCTGCTCGCGACGGGGTCGCGCTCGCGACGCCTCTCGATCCCCGGCGCGGATGCCTCTGGAGTTCACTATCTGCGCACCATCGACGACGCCAACGACCTCAATTCAGCTCTGCGCGAGGGCTCTTCGCTGGCGATCGTCGGCGCGGGGTGGATCGGGCTGGAAGTCGCTGCCGGTGCTCGCGCCCGCGGGGTCGACGTAACCGTCGTCGAAACTGCGCGCCTGCCCTTGCTGGGCGCCCTGGGTCCCGAAGCGGCCGAGGTGTTCGCCGATCTGCACCGGGCGCACGACGTCACCCTGATGCTCGAGTCGAGCGTCGCCGAGATCACCACCGCATCCGGGGCGGCGACGGGTCTGGCGCTCGGCGACGGGTCCACGGTCGAAGCCGACGCCGTGCTGATAGCGATCGGTGCAGCGCCCAACATCGAGTTGGCTCAGCAGGCCGGGCTCGAACTCGCCGACGGCGGTGTGGCCGTCGACGCCACTTTGCGCAGTAGCGACCCGGACATCTTCGCGGTCGGTGACATCGCCGCGGCGCAGCATCCGTTCTTCGGCACCCGCATCCGCACCGAGCACTGGGCCAACGCGCTCAAGCAGCCCGCGGTCGCGGCGGCCAACATGGCGGGCGGCGACCGCCAGTACGACGAGCTGCCCTACTTTTTCACCGACCAGTACGACGTGGGTATGGAGTATGTCGGTCACTCGGAAGGCTACGAGCGAGTGGTGTTTCGGGGCGATGTGGCGCGCCGCGAGTTCATCGCGTTCTGGCTCGACGGCCGCAACCACGTACTCGCCGGAATGAACGTCAACGTGTGGGAGGTCGTCGACGACGTCAAGGCGCTGATCCGGTCCCGCGCCGAAGTCTCCCCCGACCACCTGGCCGATGCGCAGCTGCCGCTGAGCGGCTTGGCGGCGTCATAACGTGGGCTTGCCTCGCTGGGGTCTGATGGCCATCACGGGCCTGCTGCTCGTCGGCTGCGCCGACGCCACGGTTGTAGACACGGGTGAGCCACCGCAGCGCACGCCGACCAGCACCACGCCGCCGCTGCCCCCGGGCGACCCGAATCTGGTTGACGCGTCTGACTACTACGTGTCGACAGACGGCGCCAATGGTTACTACTTCACGACTCCGAGCGGGAAGTGGACGTGCGCGATCATGCCGCATTCGCGAGCCGGTTGTCAGGCGTCCGGCGGCCAAGCTCTCGGCGTCGCCGGCGCGCCGGCCACGGTCACCACCAGCGACGGCGAAGCCATCGCGCCCAATGCAATTGCGGTCGGCGACGACGGTGAACCGGGATTCACCTGGCTCGAGCGTCCGGGGTTCGCCGTGAAATCCGGTAAGACGCCGGTGTTGGATTTCAGAAAGACGTTGGCCGCGGCCGGCTTTCGCTGCAACGTGCAGGAGGCCGGGGTGTCATGTCAGAGCGAGAGCACGAGGAAGGGTTTCACGTTCTCCTCGACTGATTACTCGCCGCACTACACCCCGGTGCCGGGCTGATCAGATCAGCGTTGCGCTGCCGTCGGTGTGAACCTGCACCTTGGCGCCCGCGATGTCCTCGCTGATCGAGGCCGCCACATCCGACGGTGAGGTCATCACCGCCAGCGTGCGCGCGTCACCGGGGGTCCGCACGGCCAGGAACGTCTTCTGCGGCTTGCCGTCACGGTCGAACGGAGCCGTCCACGACTCCACCGTGCCCACGCCGTCGTACTCCTCCAGCGCTGTGCGGGTGGGCTCCCGGTCGACCTCGGATTGCACGTCCTCCCAACGGAATTCAGTCGCAGGCGGATTGCTGCCGTAGATCCCGATGCTGTGCTTGGTCAGATAGCCGCCGTTGGCTGTGATCAACCCCAGGCTGCCGGGCGTTTCGACGAGCCGCTCGGCCATCGTGCCGATCGAGTGGGTCACGTAGTTGTTCCACGGACCCCCGGCGAAGGTGAGGCCCCCTGTGACGGTCAGCGGCCGCTGCGGGTCGGCCAGGGGCAGGCCCAACTCTGTTGCCGCGACCTGCACGGCGGACGGGAAACACGAATAGACGTCGACGAATTGGAGGTCGCCGATGCCGCATCCGGCGAGTTCCAAAACGCGACGCCCCGCGATCCTGATGGCCGGGCAGCGGTGCAGGTCGGCCCTTTCGCCGAGTGCGTAGGTGTCGTGAGAATCGGTTCCCGCGTACGGAAACACCCAGCGCTCGGACGGGATCTTGAGCCGAGACGCGGCTTCGGCGGAAGTCAGCAGGATGACCGCCGCCTGGTCGACCATGTTGTTGGAGTTCATCAGCTTCGTGTACGGCCAGCTGATCATCCGGTTGTCCGGTCCCGGCTGCCAGATCTCGTCAGCGTCGAATCTTCTGCGGTTCCAGGCGTCGGGATTGTGTTGCGCGACAGCGCTGAACTGCGCCCACAACTCGCCGATGCGGCGCCGATGTTCGTCCGACGGCTCTCCCGCGGCGATGCGCAACGCCTGCTCGAACAGCGGGTACACGTTGGCGGGCTGGACCAGCTCGATGCGGATCTCCGCCGGGCCGGCCAGTGCAACGTCGTCCTCACCGCCGGGTGCGGGCGGCACCGTCTCGTCCTGGTGCGGCCAGTCGGGCTTCTGGCCGGCGTTGCGCAGTCGGGTTCTGGTACGCCATCGTTCGGCGCCACCGATCAGGACGACATCGGCCGCTCCGCGCTGGATGTCCAGACATGCCTGGTTGACCAGTGACTGCGGCACATTGCCGCCGACGCCACTGTATTGCGATGCGAATCCGGTGGCACCGATCTGCTCGCCAAGCAACAGTGCCGGGTCGCGATAGCGCCAGGACAGCATCCTGACAAGGCGGATGGCGTCGACGGCCTCCAGCACGCGGGCGTCGGCCGCCTTGCGGGCGGCGCGCGCGATCAGGCCGACGGGGTCGGGCGCCTCGCCCTCGTCGTAGTGGTTGATCTGTCCGGACCCGATCAGCACCGGAGTTCGCGGATCGACTGGCATCAGGGCACCTTTCCATGTGGCGTGAAGAGCACACCGTCGGCAATCAGCTTGTCTATCTGGGTGGCCTCGAGGCCGAGCAACTTCTGGCACACCTCACGCGTGTGCTCGCCGGGCAACGGCGCCGGTCGCAGCTCGGCGGGCGGGATGTGCCGGTACGGCGCGGGCCACGCTTCGGCCGGCAGCGCAGCGCCGAACAGCGGATGGACCATGTCGGTCAACAATTTCCTCTGCCGGATCGCGGGGTCGGCGAGGACGTCACCGGGACGGTTCATCGGCGCGGCGGGCACGCCGGCCTGCTGCAATATCGCGGCGACTTCTATCTTGTCGAGAGTGCTTGTCCACCTGAGGATTTCACTGTCCAGGGAGGCAGAGCCGGCGCAGCCTATCGCGCTGGCGAGCTTATGTCGGTCGGCGTCGTTGCGAATCGAGATCACACACCACTCGTCGTCCCCGGCGCAGGGATACACGCCGTGCGCCGTCTGGTTGTCGCACACCGGCTGTCCGGCAGTGCGGGCCTCGTCGGCGACGTAGGTGACGTCGAGTTGGTTGACCGCAGCCTCGGCTTGCGAAATATGCACGTGCGCTGGGGCTTCAGTGCGGTCGCGGCGGATCAGCGCGGCGAGCGCGGCCACCGCAACGATTCGCGCGACCACGTGATCGGGAAACACGGTGACCGCGTCGAAGAACGATGGCACATCGCCGTGCGTGGCCCACAGCCAGCTGACTCCGGTGGCCGCCCGCACCAACGGGCCGTAACCCATGTGGGTGCTCCACGGCCCGGTGTCACCGAACGCGCTGCTCTCGGCCAGGACGATCCGCGGATTGATCTCCAGCAGCTTGTCGTACGAAAAGCCAAGAGAACCAAGAGTTCCCGGCTTGAAATTGGCGAACACCGCATCGGCGCCGGCCACCAAGCGCCCGAACAGCTCCTTACCGTCGGGGGTGCGCAGGTCCAGCCCGAGCCCATACTCGTTGCGATGCGCCCATGCGAACGCCTCGCTCATCGGCTGACCGGCTCTGGTCTGGCGCAGTCCATCCGGGTAAGCGGCGCTTTCCACCTTCAGCACCTCGGCGCCGAGGTCGGCGAACAGCCGGCCCAGTTCTCCCCCGGCGACAATGATGCCGAGATCGAGGATGCGCAATCCGTCGAATGGACGCACGCCGGGGCCGGTTGTCGCAAATGCGACACGCGGCGTGTGCCATGCGGGATCGTCCGCACCGGCCACGCGAGCGGCGTGCCGCAGCCCCGCGCGCTGGCCGTCGACGACAAACGGTCCGACCAGCGCAGCAACGCGCACACCGTCGGCGACTTCTAGTGTCGTCAGCGCGCGGACGGCTCGAAAGTGCTTAGAGCACAAGGCTTGCGCGGGTGTCAGCACTGGCGCAATCGGGACACCGAATCGCTGACCGGCTGTGACGAGATTGTCCATCGTCTGATCGGCGAACAACTGCGCGATCAGCGCGTTGATTTCGCGGGTGGCCGCGAACCGTGCCCCGAGGGTGTCGTATTTGGGGTCGGCGAACTGCGGAGGCTCACCGAGCCACGACCACATGGCGCGCCACTGGCGCGGCGACATCACGCAGATCCGGACGAACCCGTCGGCGCACGCGAAAGTGGGATACACGTCCTGGTTGCGCGGGCGGCCGCGCCAGCCAGCCGTGCGCTGCGCCAGCGCACCCTGGCCCATCGTGCCGAACGGCGGGTCAAGCGCCTGCACCACTGCCTCGAAGCGCGAGAAGTCGATGTAATCCCCTCTGCCGCAACGCAGCCTGTGATAGTAAGCAGCCAGTGCGGCCCATGCCGCCTGCGCCGCCGCGGTAGCCGACGCGATGCCGTCGGGCGGCAACACCGGCATCCCGGCCGGCGGACCTGAGCGCGACAACGCCGTGGACATCGCGTAGAGCACCGCATCGGTGGCGCGCCACGACGCATACGGCCCGGACGTGCCGAAATCGGTCACCGACAGCCCGACCAGATGCGGGAACCGCTGGGTCAGTTCTTCGCAGCCGGCACCGAATGCCGCGGACTGTCCCGGGATCCCGTCGTCGACGAGGATGTCGGCGTCCGCGACGAGCTCGGCGAACCGCCGCCGGTTCGCGACGACGGCGGGATCGAGCACCGCGCTGCGCTTGTTCGCATTGCGCATCGCAAACGGGATCGACACACCGGCCACCGTGGGCCGCGCGCGGCGCGAGGGGCTACCGCCCGGCGGTTCGATCTTGAGCACGTCGGCGCCCAAATCGGCGAACAGGCGTGTGACCGCCTCCGCGTCACCAGCCGCGACGTCGAGCACCCGAACCCCGGCGAGCGGCAGATCTGCAGCGCTCATGCCGGGTTCACGACAAGTGGTAACGCGGATCCCGGCACGGGGTCAGCGTAATGTAACCCGATTCGGGTACCTCTGAGGTCGTGACCTCACCGAGCCCGCCGCTGTCTCTCGTCGACCTCGATCTGATCAACGCCTACTGGCGCGCCGCAAACTATCTGTCGGTGGGTCAGATCTACCTGCTGGACAATCCCCTGCTGGCGGAGCCGCTGTCCGAAGCGCACGTCAAACCGCGGTTGCTGGGCCATTGGGGCACCACCCCGGGGTTGAACCTGATCTACGCGCACCTCAACCGCGTCATCAGGTCCCGCGACCTAGACGTCATTTACATCGCGGGCCCCGGGCACGGCGGACCCGGACTGGTGGCGAACGCTTACCTGGAAGGCACCTACAGCGAGGTGTACTCCGGCATCGCAGAGAACACCGACGGACTGCGAAAGCTGTTCCGGCAGTTCTCTTTTCCCGGCGGCATCCCGAGTCACGTGGCGGCCGAGACACCGGGCTCCATCCACGAGGGGGGCGAGCTCGGTTACGCGCTGGTGCATGCCTACGGTGCCGCTTTCGACAACCCGGACCTGGTGGTGGCGTGCGTCGTCGGCGACGGCGAAGCCGAAACCGGGCCGCTGGCAGCCAGCTGGCATTCGAACAAGTTCCTCAACCCGGTCACCGACGGCGCAGTACTGCCGATCCTGCATCTCAACGGATACAAGATCGCCAATCCCACACTGCTGGCCCGCATTTCAGCCGACGAGCTCGACGCGCTGATGCGCGGCTACGGCTACCGGCCGATCGTCGTCGCCGGCGACGACCCGGCGGTCGTGCACCAGCAGCTGGCGACCGCATTCGACGAGGCGTTCGACCAGATAGCGGCGATCCAGCGCGCGGCGCGGCTGGACGACGAGGCGGGCCGACCGCTCTGGCCGATGATTGTGCTGCGCACCCCCAAAGGCTGGACGGGACCGGCGGAGGTGGACGGCAAGCAGGTCGAGGGCACCTGGCGGTCGCATCAGGTCCCGCTGGCCGAGACCCATACGAATCCGAAGCACCGCAAGCAGCTTGCGGAGTGGTTGCTCAGCTATCGGCCCGAAGAGTTGTTCGACGACCACGGTGCGCTGCGCCCGCAACTGCGGGCGCTGGCGCCAGAAGGCACCCGGCGGATGAGCGCCAACCCGCATGCCAATGGTGGCCTGCTGCTACGCGACCTGGACCTGCCCGACTTCACCGACTACGCGGTGGACGTCGACAAGCCCGGTACCGCCACCCACGAGGCCACCAGGGTGCTCGGCACCTTCCTGCGCGACGTGATCGTGCGCAACCCGGACCGGTTCCGGCTGATGGGTCCCGACGAAACGGCGTCGAACCGGCTGTCGGCGGTGTTCGAGGCGACCGAGCGCGCCTGGATGGCCGACACCGAACCGGGCGACGATCACCTGTCCCCCGACGGGCGGGTGATGGAGGTGCTGTCCGAACACCTCTGCCAGGGCTGGCTGGAGGGTTACCTGCTGACGGGCCGGCACGGGCTCTTCAACTGCTACGAGGCGTTCGTGCACATCGTCGACTCGATGGTCAACCAGCACATCAAGTGGCTGACCCGCAACCGCGAACTGCCGTGGCGCCAGCCGATTGCGTCGCTGAACTACCTGCTGACGTCGCACGTGTGGCGCCAAGACCACAACGGCGCGTCGCACCAGGACCCCGGCTTCATCGACCACGTGATGAACAAGAGGCCCGAGGTGGTGCGGGTCTACTTGCCACCGGACGGCAACTGCCTGCTGTCGACGGTCGACCATTGCCTGCGCAGCCGTGACTACGTCAACGTGGTGGTCGCCGGCAAGCAGCCCGCGCTGGCCTACCTCGACATGGACTCCGCGATCGCGCACTGCGCCCGCGGCCTGGGCATCTGGGACTGGGCCAGCACCGGCGAAACCGGTGAGCCGGACGTGGTGCTGGCCTGCGCCGGTGACGTCCCGACGCTGGAGACCCTGGCCGCGGCCGACATCCTGCGCCGTGAGCTGCCCGAGCTGAAGGTGCGGGTGGTCAACGTCGTCGACATGATGCGGCTGCAACCGGAATCCGAACATCCACATGGCTTGTCCGACCGCGAGTTCGACGGTCTGTTCACCACCGACAAGCCGGTGATCTTCGCCTACCACGGCTATGCCTGGCTGATCCATCGGCTGACCTATCGCCGCAGCAACCATCGGTCGATCCATGTGCGGGGGTTCAAGGAGCGTGGCACCACTACGACGCCGTTCGACATGGTCATGCTCAACGACATCGATCGCTACCACCTCGTGATGGATGTGATCGACCGGGTCGACGGTCTCGGTAGTCGCGCTGCGTTGCTGCGGCAGACGATGGCTGACGCACGGCTGGCGGCGCGTCGCTACACCCGCGAACACGGCGAGGACCCGCCCTCGATTGCGAACTGGACGTGGGGGTCATGAGTTCGGCGCGCGCACGGCCGCTCAGCGACCTCGAGCGGGCCGAATCGCTAGACTCGACACCGCTATGTCCGTCGGCGCGCCAGCTCATCCGCACCCGATCGCCGCGCAACTGGCCGCCCTGAACCGCTTGCATGTCTACTCCGACATCGCGGTCGTCGTGGTGGTGCTGACGGCGAGCAATCTCATCGCACACTTCACGACGCCGTGGGCGAGCGTGGCGACGGTACCCGCCGCTGCGGTGGGCCTGCTTGTGCTGCTGCGGTCTCGTGGCTTGGGCTGGACTGAGCTGGGACTGGGGCGCGAGCACTGGAAGACCGGCCTGGCTTACGCAGTCGCCGCGGTGGCGCTGGTGGTCACGGTCATCGCGGTCGGTGCGATGCTGCCGTGGACCCGGCCGATGTTCATGAACGACCGCTACGCGACCGTGTCAGGAGCGCTGATCGCCTCGATGGTGGTCATCCCCCTGCAAACCGTGATCCCGGAGGAACTGGCGTTTCGGGGGGTGCTGCACGGCGCGCTGGCCCGAGCATGGGGCTTTCGCGGTGTCGCGGCGGCCGGATCGCTGCTGTTCGGGCTGTGGCACATCGCCACGTCGCTGGGACTGACCAGCGGCAATGTCGGCTTCAGCCGGCTCTTCGGCGGCGGCATCGTCGGCGAACTCGTCGGTGTGGTGCTGGCGGTGGCCGCGACCGCGGTCGCCGGGTTCCTGTTCACCTGGCTGCGCCGACGCAGCGGCAGCCTGCTGGCGCCCATCGCATTGCACTGGTCACTCAACGGACTCGGTGCACTCGCCGCGGCGCTGGTGTGGCACCTGGCGACCTGACGTACGCCCCGCCTACGTTTTGCGGCCGACCTTGGTCTCGAGCAACTCCTTGGCCACCACCACCACAGGCCTGCGCGACTCTTCCGACAACCGGGTCAGCAGAGCGAACGCCTGCACGGCGTCGATGTCGAACCGCTCCATCAACAAGCCCTTGGCCTGGCCGATGATGTCGCGGCTGCCCAGCGCCGACCGGTAGTGGCGGTCGTGGTGGACGGCGTCGAGAGTCAGCGCCACATGAGTGCCCAGGATCTGGCCGGCCTCTTCGACGTCGGCATGGAACCGGTTGGGCTCGTCGGCAAAAAGAATCAGCGCACCCCAGCTGTGGATGTGGGTGTACAGCGGCAGGCACAGAAGCGACTGCACCTCGGTCTGCGTGAGCGCTGCGCGAGTGAATTCCGGCCAACGCGGCTCGTCGGTGAGGTCGGTGACGTGGACTGGGCGTTGGGCGTTGCTGGCGTCGACGGCGGGGCCGCCGAAATCCTTGTGCAGTTGCTCTAGCACGTTCGCGGTGGTGCCCGGGGGAGAAACCGTCCGCAAGCCCGTTCTGCCGAGGGCCAGCAGTGCAGCGGCACCGGCAACGCCGTCGATGTGCAGGGGGGCCAGGGCGGCGAACTCTTCGACGACGGGCTCATAGTGCGGTCTGGTTTCCCCGTGCACGCGCCGGGCCAGTGCTGCGACCTCCCGGTGAAGGTCGGTGGACGTTGTTCGGACTGACACTAATCCGCAGTCGTAGTCGGCGAACTCCATCTCCACCCGGGCTTCTGCCGCGCGATCTTTCGTTTCGCTCATGTTCCCGCCACCTTCCCGATCAGGCACGGGTTCCCCACTTCAACGCGTACTACACGCAGATCATGGGCAAACGTCATGGCAACAACACCGCCGCACCCGCGATGCGGCCGTCGGCCAGGTCGGTGAGCGCACGGTCGGCCTGATCGAGTGGATAGGTAGGGTGGCTGACCTCGATGCGGTGCTGTTGGGCGAAGGCCAGGAACTCACGGGCGTCGGCTCGGGTGTTCGACGTCACCGAGCGCAGCTGGCGCTCCTGGAAGAGGTGGCGCTGATAGGACAGCTTCGGGATGTCGCTGAGGTGGATGCCGGCCACCGCCAGCGTGCCGCCGCGGTCCAGCGCCTCCAGCGCCGGCAGCACGAGATCGCCGACCGGCGCGAACAGGATCGCCGAGTCCAGCGCAACCGGCGGCGGGTCTGCCGCGCCCTGCACGGACGCCGCACCCAGAGCACGAGCCAACTGCTGGGCGGCGGCGCCGCGTGTCATCACGTGGACTTCGATGCCTTGAGCCAAGGCCACCTGGGCGGTGATGTGGGCGCTGCCGCCGAAGCCGTACAGTCCCAGCCGGCCGCCGGGCGGTACCTCCGCGCGCAGCAGCGAGCGGTAGCCGATGATGCCCGCGCACAACAGCGGCGCCAGCTCGGCATCGTCGTAGCCCGTCGGGAGATGGTGTGCGAAAGCCGCTGGGACAGTGGCGAATTCAGCGTATCCACCGTCGGCGTCCCAGCCGGTGTAGCGGGATTGCGGGCAGAGGTTCTCGTGTCCGCGCACGCAATAGCGGCAGACCCCGCATGTGTGTCGAAGCCAGGCAATGCCGACCCGGTCGCCGACCGCGAACTCCGACCCGGCCTGCTGTCCCACCTCGAGCACCTCGCCCACCACCTCGTGACCCGGCGTGACTCCGGGTCGATGGACCGGCAGGTCCCCTTCGGCCACGTGCAGGTCGGTGCGGCACACCCCACACGCGCGGACCGCCACCAGCAGCTCGTCGTCACCCGGACGTGGAACCTCGGTGCTGACCCGGTCCAGTGGCCGGGAGGTGATCGGGCCGGGTCGCTGCACCCGCCAAGCCGTCATCGTGCCGTTGCTCGCCATGGTCCTATCGTGGCGCGGTTCGGCGGCGTGCGCCGTCAGTACACGTCGCGCAGATAGCGCTTCGCGGCGACCAGCTCGCGTTTGTAATCGTGGGCTTGCTCGTCGGTCAGACGGCCGTGAACCTTGACGATCTTGGTGAGCGCGGCGTCGACGTCTCTGGCCATTCGGGTGGCGTCTCCGCAGACGTACACATGCGCACCGTCCTGCAGCCACGCCCACAGTTCGGCACCTTTCTCGATCATGCGGTGCTGGACGTACACCCGCTCGGCTTGGTCGCGTGAGAAAGCCAGGTCGAGCCGGCTCAGAAAGCCGTCGCTGAACATGTCGAGAAGTTCATCGCGGTAGTAGAAGTTGTGCGCGGCGTGCCGGTCACCGAAGAACAACCAGTTGCGGCCGCGATCTCCGAGCGCACGCCGCTCGTGCAGAAACGCGCGGAACGGCGCGATCCCCGTGCCGGGGCCGATCATGATGATCGGCGTGCCCGGCTCCTCGGGAGGCCGGAAGTGCGGAGAGTGCTGAAGGAAAATCGGGACCGGCGCATTCACGCGGTCCGCAAGGTACGTCGAGCACACTCCCCCGCGTTCGACGCCGTCGGGCCCGCGGTAGCGCACCACGGACACGGTGAGTTGCACCTCGTGCGGATCGACCAGCGGGCTGCTGCAGATCGAATACGACCGCGGGGTCAAGCGGACCAGCGCGCTCTGCCACTGCTCGGCGTCGGCGACTACCGGGAATTGCTCGACCAGATCGATTGCATTGCGCCCCACCAGCCAACGTTCGAACTGAGAAGGGTTAGTACGCAAGCGCTTCAGTGCCTTGGACTCAATGGAACGCTCGGCCAGGAAGGCGAGCAGACCGGGCGTGACCCGGCAGATGTCGTAGTGCGACGTCAGGGCGTCGCGCAGCGCGCATTCCGCGCCGTCGACGACGACGGGCTCATCGCCGCTGAGTCCGGTGACGGCCAGCCACCTCGTTACCGTCTGCTCGCTGTTCGACGCATATACGCCGAGCGAATCCCCCACCGCGTAGGTGACGTCATGCTCGGAGATGTCGAATCCGAGCTGGCGGACCTCCTTTCCGGCAGCCACCGAGGTCAAAGTGACGTTGCGGCTGAGGGGTGCCGCAATCGGGCTGGTCCGCGAAAACGGCCCGGCCGGGCGTCTTTCGGGGCGTGGCGGAGCGCTCGGTTCGGCTACCGGCGCCCCGAGCAGCGTGGTCACCTGCTCGGCCCACTGAGCCATCGGCTCCTCGTCGTGGGCCTCGAGCTCCGCGCGTTCGAGCACCGGGGTGGCGCCCAGGTCGGCCAGCCGCGCGTCGATGGAGCGGGCGTGGCCGCAGAAGTCCGCGTATGCGCGGTCGCCGATGCCCAGCACGGCGTACTTCAGACCCGCCAGGGACGGCGCGTCGGCGGCGCCGAGCCGGTGCCAGAAGTCAGCCCCGTTGTCGGGTGGTCCGCCATCGCCGAAAGTGCTTGTCACGACGAGTAACTCAGTTGTGTCGGCCAAATCGGAGAGATGGCAGTCGTCCATGTTCACCAGCCGGGCGGGCCGTCCCGCGCTGTCGAGTCTCCGGGCCAGTTGCGCGGCGACCTCCTCGGCGGTGCCGGTTTGCGACGCCCACAGCACCAGCGGCCCACGAGCAGTCGCATCATGCCCGCGCGTGTGGTACGCCCCGGCGAGCATGCCGTCGACACGTGCCCGCACCACCTGGCGCACCGGTGCTGACTCCGGCAGTACCGGCGCCTCGGGCAGTGAATGCGGCAGTGTGCTGAAAAAGCCTGCCAGATACTGTAATTCGAGCTCAGTAAGCGCCGGCGGGGGCTCCCGGTCGAGTCCCAGTGTGACGCCGACCGGATGCATGTCGGCGGCGGGCGCGTCCACCGGCGTCAATGCGACGGCGCATGCTTTGAATTCGGGCTGCAGCGAATCGGGGTCCACGGCGTCGTTGGTGACGGCGTTGACGGTGAGGTTCTCACCTTGCTCGTCGTTCCAGTGGAACGGTGCGAAACACGTGCCGCGCCTGACCCGGTCGGTCACGACCGCGGGCAGCACCGCCCTTCCGCGACGGGAACGAATCTGCGTCGGCGCACCGTCGACTATCCCGAGCGCCTCGGCGTCCTCGGGATGCACTTCGACGAACGGCGCGCCATTCAGCTTGTTCAGCTTCGCCACCGTGCCGGTCTTGGTCATCGTGTGCCACTGGTGTTGCACACGGCCGGTGTTGAGCACAAAAGGGAAAGAGTCGTCAGGCATTTCAGCCGGCTGCAGGTGCGGCCGCGGCAAGAACCTTGCCCGTCTGCTGGCGGTGGGGAACGCCAACCGCGGACGCCGGCCATCCTCGGTGACGTGTAGCGGTTGGCTGATGCCGTCGTTGAGGTACCGAATCGGGTGGCGCGGATTGTCGTCATCGGGCGGGCATGGCCATTGCAGCGGGCCGCTTTCGAGCCGACGGTAGCTGGCGCCGCGGAGGTCGTAACCCGTGCCGGGATTGGAAAACTGCTTGATCTCGTCGAAAATCTGCTCGCTGCTCACGTAGTCGAACGCGTGCCCGTACCCGAGCGCCTGAGCCATGAGGCAGATCAGCTGCCAGTCGGGCCGTGCATCACCGCAGGGCGGCACCGACCGGCGCAGCAGCGTCATCGTTCGTTCCGAATTCACCATCACCGCATCGGCTTCCGCCCACAGCGACGCCGGCAGCATGACGTCGGCGTAGCGGTTGGTGGCGGTGTCGCGGTAGGCGTCCTGGGTGATCACCAGTTCGGCAGCCTGCAGGCCCGCGATGACGGTGTCGCGGTTGGCGATCGACGCGACCGGATTGGTGGCGATGATCCAGCAGGCCTTGATCTGCCCTGCCGCCATCCGCGCGAACATGTCGATCGTTCCGCAACCGCTTTCGGCGCGGATCGTGTCAGCGGGCAGACCCCAGCGCTGTTCGACGAATGCGCGGTCGGCTGCGGACAACACCGAGCGCTGACCCGGTAACCCCGGGCCCATGTAGCCCATCTCGCGGCCACCCATCGCATTCGGCTGGCCGGTAAGCGAGAACGGCCCGCTGCCGGGCCGGCAGATCGCACCGGTGGCCAGATGCAAGTTGCAAATCGCATTGGTGCTCCAGGTGCCATGGGTGCTCTGGTTCAGCCCGACCGTCCAGCAGCTCATCCAGTCGCCTGCGGCGGCGATCATCTCTGCCGCGCGGCGGATATCGTCGACGGCAACGCCGGTGACGGCGGCCACCCGCTCGGGCGGATAGTCGGCGAGGAACTCCGGCATCGCGTCCCAGCCTTCGGTGTGCTCGGCGATGAAATCCGCGTCGACGGCGCAGTTTTCGACAAGAAGGTGCAGAATCCCGTTGAGCAGCGCCAGATCTGTGCCCGGCTTGATGTGAAGGAAGAGATCGGCGCGTTCGGCTGTGGCCGTGCGGCGCGGATCGACGACGATGAGTTTCGCGCCGGCGTTGAGCCGTTCGGCCATGCGCAGGAACAGAATCGGATGGCAGTCGGCCATGTTGGAGCCGATGACGAAGAACAGGTCGGCGTTGTCGAAATCGTCGTAGGAGCCGGGCGGTCCGTCGGCACCCAGGGACTGCTTGTAGCCGGTGCCAGCGCTGGCCATGCACAGCCGAGAGTTCGACTCCATGTACGCGGTCCGGATGAAGCCCTTGGCCAGCTTGGTCGCGAGATATTGCGCCTCCAGCGACATCTGACCCGAGACGTAGAACGCGACCGCGTCGGGTCCATGCTCGTCGATGATCGTGCGCAACCGCATGGCGGCGTCGGCGATCGCTTGGTCCAGCGGTATGGCAGCGGGCTCCGCGTCGCGGCGGCTGCGCGTCATCGCGGTGGTCAGCCGAGTCTCGGTGGCGCGCATCACCTCGGCATGCGTGGCACCCTTCGTACAGAGCCTGCCGAAATTCGCCGGATGCAGCTTGTCGCCGCAAACCCGAGCAATCACACGCCGATTCGAGGCCGCGTCGAGGCTGGTGTGCACCTCCATCCCACATCCGACGCCGCAATACGAACAAGCAGTACGCGTGACCGTCGGCGATGAATCGGCCTCGCCGCAGACGCGAGGAGCGGGACTGCCCATGGCCGCCATGGTGGCGAGCCACTGTTTTCCAATGTTTCCGGCGAGGTAATCGCGACGTAGCTAGCTGCTCACCGACGCCGCCCGGTCACGGTGAGACGGCGGCTATGCGCACGTCGGAATCCAGCCCGTGGACCGCGACTTAGCTCGGCGGCAGCATTCCCGGCGCCTGGTCCGGGTTCACCGGCACGGGCACCCCGACCTGCGGACCCGCCGGCGGTGCTTGGTTTCCGGCAGGGGGAGCTTGGTTTCCGGCAGGCGGGGCCGTGTTGGCGCCGGGCTGTGCGCCGTTGGGGCCGGGCGGTGTTCCCGGCGTGGCCGGAGAGCCCGGCTCAGCGGGCGCCGGCGCTGCCGGCGGCGGAGTGTACGGCCGGATCGACTCGGCGAGCGCCTTGGCGGCCGCCTTGTCGATCGGGTTGTTGGCCGAGCCGAGCCACACCACGAACCAACGGTTGTTCTGGGCTGATTGAGTGCCTTGGCGCGGCGCGGTGTTGCCGAGTGCCGCGGCCCAGATCTGGCCGTTCGGCTTGTTCGGATCGGTGAAGTCAACCTCGTAGTAGGCGGCGTAGCCGGGCACACCGGCGGCGTCGAGCGGAATCTGCTCCTGGTGGATTCGCTGGCCGGGGAACGGCATGTAGAACTCGCCCATATCGGAGGCCAACCGGATCGCGGCCTTCTGGTTGTCCTGTTCGGCGCCCGCGAAGAGCCGCAGGTCGAGCTTGCCGAGAAGGATGCTCGTGTCGGTGGGAGCGGGCTGGCCCTGCGCCGGAGTCTTCAGCAGCACGGCCTGGCCGTAGCTGATCCGCGACGCGTCTCCGGGGGTCCAGCCTGCTGGCGGCACGTAGCTGAAGCCGCCGGCCGCCACGTCGACGCGGTTGGCCTCGGGAGCCGGCGCGGGCGGCGTGTTCCCTCCCGGCGACGGAGCATTCTGGTCGCCAGGAGCCGGCGCGGGAGCGCCTGGGTTCGGTTCCGCAGGGGCCGGGGCACCCGGATTCGGCTCCGCCGGCGCGGGAGCCTGCGCGCCCGGGTCGCCCTGTGCCGGAGCGGGGGCCTGCGCGCTCGGTGACGGATTGTCAGGAGACGGTGGCGGCGGATCGGCGTAGGCCGCCGCCATCGGCAGCGTCAAGGCCATCGAACCGGCGATCGCCGTCGTGGTCAGCACCCTGCGAAGCCCCGTACGTTGAGATTTCCCCTCCGGCTTTTTCATGACGACGAAATTACCGTGTTACCGCCGTGACGCAAGTGTGTGGTGAGAGTATTAAACAGTTCTCAGGCGGGATGAATCGCCACTTCGTGAGCCTTGACCGCGAACTGGACCCGCTCACCGGCGACCAGGCGCATCTCGGCTGCGGCTTCGGCCGTCACGTCGGCCGCTAGGCCGGGTGCCCCGTCTGTCTGCTCTGCGGCGCGCACCCTGACGCCGGCGCCGATCGCCTCCAGCTGCGCAACCGTCACGGTCACCGCGTTGCGTGGGCTGCCGCGCGGGGTGTCGCGGAACACCGCGACCGACGACGGGCGAAAGACCGCCACGGCACGGGTGCCCGGAGGCAGCCGGTGGGCGGCGGCGAACCAGCGGCTGCCGTTCGCGGCCCGCAGGGCACCGTCGTCGCCTACCGTGCCGTTGACCAGGTTCACCCCGGCGATCCGCGCGGCGAAGCCGCTTCGCGGGGCGGCCAGTACGTGCGCAGTGTCGGCGGACTCCACGATGCGGCCCGCGTCCATCACCAGCACCCGGTCGGCAAGGGTCAGGATGTCGACGAGGTCGTGGGTGACCAGGATCGCGGCCCGGCCGTCGCGGGCCAGCACCGACCGCAGCACCCCCCGGACGTCGGCGGCCGCAGCCACGTCCAGGCCGGCGAGCGGCTCGTCGAGCAGCAGCACGTCGGGCTCCGCGGCCAGCGCCCGTGCCAGAGCCACTCGCTGCGCCTGCCCGCCGGACAGTTCGCGTGGCGCGCGCTCGGCAAGCGTGGCGGCGTCGACCTGAGAAAGCCATTGCCGTGCCACCCGGCGCGCCGCGGCACGTCCGCGTCGCCGCGTGCGCGGTCCGAACGCGACGTTGTCGAGGACAGACAGGTGCGGAAACAGAAGCGCATCCTGCAGCAGCATGCTGATGCGGCGGGCGTGGGCGGGCACGAACGCACGGGATGGGGTGTCGGTGAGCACGCGTCCGCCCGATCGCACATGGCCGGTGTCCGGGCGCAGCAGCCCGGCGATCACATGCAGCACGGTCGACTTGCCGGCGCCGTTCGGGCCGATCAGCGCGACCACTTCACCGGCCGCCACCTCGAACGACACATCCACGGCCCGCCGCGCGACCCGAGCGTGCACCGTTACCCCGGTCATCGGTACGGCTCCCCCGCGCGCAGCCGGCGGGCGCCGACCGCGACCACCACCACGGCCGCCACCCCGACGAGCAGCATCGACAGCGCCACAGCCGCGTCGGCGTCGGCCTCGCGTTCCAGATAGATCTCGAGCGGAAGGGTTCGCGTCACTCCAGGACGCGAACCGGCGAACGTCAGCGTCGCGCCGAACTCGCCCAGCGACCGCGCAAACGCGAGCACCGCCCCGGAAACCAGCCCGGGCGCCAGGAGCGGCAGCGTCACCCGCCACCACACCGTCGTGGGCCGCGCCCCGAGTGTCGCGGCCACGTCCTCGTACCGCCCGCCCGCGCTGCGCGCAGCACCTTCCAGCGCGATCACCAGAAACGGCAGCGACACGAACGTCTGGGCCAGCACCACCGCGGTCGTAGTGAACGCAACATGGACACCGGCCGCATCGAGATAGCGCCCGAGTAGTCCGAGCCGGCCGAACGCATACAGCAGCGCGATGCCGCCCACCACCGGCGGAAGCACCAGCGGCAACAGAACCAGCGGCCGCACCAACCGCACCAGGCGGCCTTCGCTGCGGGCCAGCACCAGCGCCATCGGCACGCCCAGCACCAGGCATAACGCCGTGCTGGCGGCGGCCGTGCGCAAGCTCAGCAGCAGCGCAGTACGCGACGGCGGGCTGCCGACCAGCCCGGCGAAGTGGGGCCAATCCACCTTGACGGCCATCGCGACCAGCGGGAGGCCGACGAATACCACGCCTGCGACTGCGGGAATGTAGAGCCATCGCGGCAGCCCGACCGGCCGGGTCACGAATCAGACCCTAGACAGTTGCAACCCGGCGCGCCTGATTACAGCCGGTAGCTACCGTCCAGTAACATCGGTCCGGACAACATTCCGCCGACAGGAGGCTTGCGATGGAGGTGCTTGTCACCGGCGGCGACACCGACCTCGGCCGCACGGTCGCCGAAGGTTTCCGCGACGCCGGGCACCGGGTGGTCATCACCGGCGCTCGCCGCGATGAGCTCGAAGTGGCCGCCAAGGAGCTCGACGTCGACGCCGTGGTGTGCGACTGCACCGACCCGGCCAGCCTCGCCGAGGCCGTGCCGCTGCTGCCCCACCATCTCGACACGATCGTCAACGTGCCCGCGCTTCCGTTCGACCCGGGTGACCCTCGCACCTACTCACTGACCGAGCGCGCAGCCGCATGGCGCCACAACCTCGACGCCACCGTCCTCGCGGCTGTGCTCATGGTCAGCGCGATCGGCGACCATCTGCGTTCGGGCGGGTCGATCGTCAACGTGGTCGCCGGCAGTCCCCGCGAGGGCACCCCAGAGGCGGCCGTCAAGGCGGCGCTGTCCGACTGGACGGCTGGCCAGGCCGAATTCTTCGGAACCCGCGGCATCACGATCAACACCGTGGCGTCCGGTCGGGGCGCCCAGGCCGGTTATGACGGTCTGTCGACCGGGGTGCCGGCCAGTGCGGACAGCGAAATCGCCCGTGTCGCTTTGTTTTTGACGACGCCTGCCGCGCGGCACATCACCGGCCAGACGCTGCACGCCAGCCACGGGGCGTTCGCGCACTGGGGCTGATCCCGCGCGCGGGGTTACTGTCGAATCCGTGACGATTCGACTCGGCTACCAGATTCCCAACTTCTCGTACGGCACACCGGTCTCGGAGTTGTTCCCGACGGTGATCCGTCAGGCGCAAGAAGCGGACCAAAGCGGTTTCGACGCGGTGATGCTCATGGACCACTTCTACCAACTGCCGATGCTCGGCAGTCCCGACCAGCCGATGCTGGAGGCGTACACCGCCCTCGGGGCCCTGGCGACTGCGACCGACAACGTCCAACTCGGCACGCTTGTCACCGGCAACACTTACCGCAACCCCGCGCTGCTCGCCAAGATCATCACCACGCTGGACGTCGTCAGCGCCGGCCGCGCCGTGCTGGGCATCGGCACCGGCTGGTTCGAGCTCGAGCACGACAGCCTGGGGTTCGAGTTCGGCACCTTCACCGATCGGTTCAACCGTCTCGAAGAGGCCCTGCAGATCATTGTGCCGATGATCAAAGGCGAGCGGTCGACGTTCGACGGCGCGTGGTATCACACCAAGGACGCCTTCGCGAATCCCCGTCTGCGCGAGCGTATTCCACTGTTGATCGGCGGGCGGGGCGAGAAGAAGACGTTCCGGTTGGCCGCGCAGCATTTCGACCACCTCAACATCATCGGTGGGTTCGACGAGCTGCCGGGCAAGCTGGCCGCGCTCGAGCAGCGCTGCGACGAAGTCGGCCGTGACCCGGCGACGCTGGAGACCAGCATGCTGGTGACCGCGCTGGTCGACGACAACGCGTCGGCCGAGCAAGTCCCACCGGAGATGAATCAGCGCATGGTGGTCGGCAGCGCCGACTCGATCGCGGAGCAGATCAAGACCAAGGTGCTCGACGCCGGTCTGACCGGCGTGATCGTCAACCTGGCGGTCTACTCCCCCGGCGTGGTCGCGAAGCTCGGGGAGGCGCTCAAGCCGCTGGTGAGCTGACGGCAGCAAAGCGCGGCGGGTGGCGAATCCCACTGGGTACACCCCGCAGCTGTGCGGTGTCGGCCGACTACCGTGGAGCTAGTCCGCAGATCCCCGCTGTCGAGGAGCCACCATGAGCGCGCAGTCCCCGGCCACGGCCGAACCGAGACGTCGGCATCAGGTCGTCGTGATCGGGTCCGGCTTCGGTGGGCTCACCGTGACCAAAGCGCTCAAGCGCGCCGACGTCGACATCAAGATGATCGCCCGCACCACCCACCACCTGTTCCAGCCGCTGCTGTATCAGGTTGCCACCGGCATCATCTCGGAAGGTGAGATCGCTCCGGCCACTCGGGTGATCCTGCGGCGGCAGAAGAATGCTCAGGTGCTTCTCGGTGATGTCACTGCGATCGACGTGGCCAACCGCAAGGTGACCTCCGAGCTGCTCGGCCACACCTACGTCACGCCGTACGACACGCTGGTGATCGCCGCCGGAGCGGGCCAATCGTATTTCGGCAACGACCATTTCGCCGAGTTCGCACCCGGTATGAAGACCATCGACGACGCGCTGGAGCTGCGAGCGCGGATCCTGTCGGCGTTCGAGCAGGCCGAGCGCTCGAGTGATCCGGCGCGGCGCGACAAGCTGCTGACGTTCACCGTCGTCGGCGCCGGCCCGACCGGTGTCGAAATGGCCGGGCAGATCGCCGAATTGGCCGACCACACGCTCAAGGGCACGTTCCGCAACATCGACTCGACGAAAGCCCGGGTCATCCTTCTCGACGCCGCGCCTGCCGTGCTGCCGCCGATGGGTGAGAAGCTGGGGCGCAAGGCCGCCGAGCGGCTGGAGAAGATGGGCGTCGAAATCCAGCTGAACGCGATGGTCACCAACGTCGACCGAAACGGCTTGACCGTCAAGGATTCCGACGGCACCACTCGTCGTATCGAGTCGGCGTGCAAGGTGTGGTCGGCCGGCGTCTCGGCCAGCCCGCTGGGAAAGCAGCTGGCGGACCAGACGCCCGTCGAACTCGACCGCGCCGGACGCGTCAAGGTGTTGCCCGACTTGACCATTCCGGGTCATCCGAACGTGTTCGTGATCGGCGACATGGCCGCCGTCGAGGGCGTCCCGGGCATGGCTCAGGGTGCGATTCAGGGCGCCAAGTACGCGGCCAACTGCATCAAGTCAGAACTCAAGGGCGCCGATCCCACGCAGCGCGAACCGTTCCAGTACTTCGACAAGGGCTCGATGGCGACGGTGTCGCGCTACAGCGCGGTAGCCAAGATCGGCCCGCTCGAGTTCGGCGGCGTCATCGCGTGGCTGGCCTGGCTGGTGTTGCACTTGGTGTATCTGGTCGGGTTCAAGACGAAGATCACCACGCTGCTGTCGTGGACCGTCACGTTCATCGGCCGCAACCGCGGCCAGCTGACCATCACCGAGCAGCAGGCGTTCGCGCGCACCCGGATCGAGCAGCTCGAGGAGATCGCCGCGACGGTGCAGAGCGAGGCGGCCAGCTAGCGCTGGACGTCGGTGAGGTTCTGCAGCCGCACCTGGCCTCGCGCCACCACGCGGTCGTTCTCGTCGGTGATCGTCACCTGCCACAGTTGCTGACGGCGGCCCCGGTGGATCGGGGTGGCCACCGCCTCCACCGAGCCGCCGCCGATCGCCCGGAGGAAGTCGGTGTTGTTGTTGACGCCGACGACCGTGCCGCCGCCGTTCTCGGACAGCCACACGTGACCACACACGCTCGACAGGCTTTCGACGACCGCACAGTAGACGCCGCCGTGAACAATGCCCCACGGCTGTAGCAGTTTGTCGGTGATGTCGAGGCGCGCGCGGCCTTCGTCGGCAGTGACGTCCAGATACGTCAAGCCGATTTCGCTGTCGAATCCCTTACCGAACTCCAGTGATTGCGTGGTGGACACACAAAAGTGTCTACACGGCCTCGGCGCTGAAGATGAGACGGGGCCCCGCGTCAAGTGACGGCGGGGCCCCGTTCAGGATGGACCGGGAGTCGCTGCAGCCCTCAGCACTCCACGCGGTCCATTAGCTGATGCGTGGTGCGTTGCGCACGGGGAGGCCGAAGCTGGTGAACGCGTCGAGCACCAACTGTGCGCGCCACATTCCGATCTCGCCGCAGGTGCCGGCCAGTTGTGGAATCTGCGCCCCTGCCGTCACCACGGCTGAACCGACCATGCCCCACATCGTGGCCACGGACAGCGCACCGCAGCTGACCGCATGCACGTGACGAAAGAGCGGCGAAAGTGCGCGGTGGCAGCGATGCGCGGTCCAGGTGGCCAGTGCCGCCTGGCTCGGCAGGCGCACCACGCCGTCTTCATCCACGGGATCGTCGGCGACGACGCGCAAGGTCGGATCGATGACACCCGCCCAGTCGATCTCGCCTTCTGAGTCGAAATGCACCCACAGGTTCTCCAGGCCCGGGTCCCACGCCCGCGCCTCCAGGATCACCAGCGCCACCACGCGACCCACCACGGTGTAGGCCAGCGCGGAGGCCAATTGCGACGCGGCGGCCCGACTGTCCATCTCGCGGGCTGCGGCGGCGAACATCGTGTACAGCCGATCGCTGCTCAACGCCGCGGCCAATGGCCACCACCGCCGCCGGCCGACATCAGCCATTGCGGCCACCCCGTACATTCGCGGGCACATCGGGTTCAGTTCGCGCAGCCGCCGGCTCGATTCGTGCAGCGGCAACGGGCGGACCGTCGTCATCGCGGCGATCAACGGATCGTCAACCAGGACCGTCATGCGTTCCTCCTTGAGTTAGGCTAGCCTAACCACATTGGACCGGTCCGCGTCAATGCAGACTGTGATCGGTCACATACGACACTCAGTAGTAAGCCAGTAGTAGGCTTGCGTTATTGCCGCAGGAGATGTGCCGTCTGCGGATGCGAGGAGCAAACAACCATGGCCAAGTTGACTCGGTTGGGTGATCTCGAACGCGCGGTCATGGATTATCTGTGGGCGTCGCCCGGACCCCAGACCGTCCGCCAAGTGCACGAGGCACTGTCCGCTGAGCGCGACCTCGCCTACACCACGATCATGACCGTGCTGCAGCGGCTGGCGAAGAAGAACCTCGTCGTCCAGCACCGCGACGACCGCGCGCACCGCTACGCCCCGACCAGGGGCCGCGACGAGTTGGTGGCCGGCCTGATGGTCGACGCGCTCGACCAGGCCGCCGACTCGGGAAGCCGCGAGGCCGCGCTGGTGCACTTCGTGGAACGCGTCGGCGCCGACGAAGCCGCCGCGCTGCGTCGAGCGCTGGCCGAACTCGAGGCCAAGCATGCGGCACCCGGTGACAGCCCGGACTCCGGCTGAGAGAGACTTAGCGGGTGTCCGCGCTGGCCTTCGTCCTTCTTGCGCTGACCCTCGCCGGCCCCCTACCGGAGATGCTGGCCAGGGCCTCCTGGCCGATGCGTGCACCACGGGCCGCGGTCGTGTTGTGGCAGTCGATCGCGGTGGCCGCGGTGCTGTCCGCGTTCAGCGCGGGCATCGCGATCGCCAGCCGGCTGTTCGTTCCCGGTATGGACGGCCGGCCCACCGCCACACTTTCCAGTGAGATCAGCGCGCTCGGCCTGCCGCTGGGCCTGACCTACCTCGCGGTGTTCGCGGTCACGCTGCTGATCGGTGCGCGGCTCGTCATCGCGGTGCTGCAGGTCGCCATCGCCACGCGGCGCAGGCGCGCGCACCACCGCATGCTGGTCGACCTGCTGGGCGCCACGCGCGCGGGTCACCTGCGCATCCTCGACGTGTCGGCGCCGATGGCCTACTGCCTGCCCGGTGTGCGCAGCCGCGTCGTGCTCAGCAAGGGTGCCTTGAACATGTTGAGCGACAAGGAGATCACCGCGATCCTGCGCCACGAGCGGGCGCATCTGCGGGCCCGCCACGACCTGGTGCTGGAGATGTTCACTGCGGTCCACGCGGCGTTTCCCCGGTTCGTTCGCAGCGCCCGGGCGCTGGACGCGGTACGGCTGCTGGTCGAGATGCTTGCCGACGACGCCGCGGTGCGCGCGGCTGGGCCCACACCGCTGGCCCGCGCGCTGGTGGCCTGCGCGGCCGGTCCGACGCCGTCGGGCGCGCTGGCCGCCGGCGGTCCGAGCACCGTCGTGCGGGTGCGCCGGCTCTGCGGCCGCGGCAACAGCGTGCTGCTGTCCGCAGCTGCCTACCTGGCCGCCGCGGCGATCCTGGTCGTGCCGACCGTCGCGCTGGCCGTGCCATGGCTGACCGAGTTGCACCGGCTCTTCGTCGCATAGCGAAACCCCTGCGCCACAACCGAACACACGAAAGGGCTACCTATGCCGCAAGCAGACCCCACCGCTCAGATCGGCGTCACCGGGCTGGCTGTCATGGGTTCCAACATCGCTCGCAACTTCGCCCGCCACGGTTACACCGTTGCGCTGCACAACCGGTCGATCGCAAAGACCGACGCGCTGCTGGCCCAGCACGGCTCGGAAGGAAGCTTCGTCCGCACCGAGACGATGGCGGAATTCGTTGCAGCCCTTGAAAAGCCGCGGCGTGTGCTGATCATGGTCAAGGCCGGCGACCCCACGGACGCGGTGATCAACGAGCTCGCCGAGGTAATGGAGGAAGGCGACATCATCATCGACGGCGGCAACGCGCTCTACACCGACACCATCCGCCGCGAGAAGGCGTTGCGGCAGCGAGGTCTGCATTTCGTCGGTGCGGGCATCTCGGGCGGCGAAGAGGGCGCGCTGAACGGACCGGCGATCATGCCGGGCGGCCCTGCCGAGTCGTACAAGTCGCTGGGCCCCCTGCTGGAGGAGATCTCCGCGCACGTCGACGGGGTGCCGTGCTGCACCCACATCGGGCCCGACGGCTCCGGTCACTTCGTGAAGATGGTGCACAACGGCATCGAATACTCCGACATGCAGCTGATCGGCGAGGCCTACCAGCTGCTGCGCGACGGACTGGGCTACTCCGCGCCGCAGATCGCCGACGTATTCGCCGAATGGAACACCGGTGACCTCGACAGCTATCTGATCGAGATCACCGCCGAGGTGCTGCGCCAGACCGACGCCAAGACCGGCGGCCCGCTGGTGGACGTCATCCGCGACGAGGCCGAGCAGAAGGGCACCGGGCGCTGGACGGTCAAGTCCGCGCTCGACCTGGGTGTGCCGGTCACCGGCATCGCCGAAGCCGTGTTTGCCCGCGCGCTGTCCGGCTCGGTTGCCCAGCGCACCGCGACGGTCGGGCTGGCCTCCGGCGAACTAGGTGAAAAGCCAAGTGACGCAAGCAAATTCACCGAAGACGTGCGCCAGGCGCTTTACGCGTCGAAGATCGTGGCCTACGCCCAGGGCTTCAACCAGATCCAGGCCGGTAGTGCGGAATACGACTGGAACATCGCCCCAGGCGATCTGGCCACCATCTGGCGCGGCGGCTGCATCATCCGCGCCAAATTCCTCAATCGGATCAAAGAGGCGTTCGACGAGGACCCCGATCTTCCCACGCTGATCGCCGCACCGTACTTCCGCAGCGCGGTCGAGGCGGGCATCGACAGCTGGCGCCGCGTCGTCGGCACCGCCACACAGTTGGGCATCCCGGTGCCGGGCTTCGCGTCGGCGCTGTCGTACTACGACGCGCTGCGCACCGAGCGCCTGCCCGCCGCGCTCACCCAAGCCCAGCGTGACTTCTTCGGCGCGCACACCTACGAGCGCATCGACGCCGAACGCGGCCGCAAGTTCCACACCCTGTGGAGCGGCGACCGCAGCGAGGTCGACGCCTGACGCCCCGCGAGCAGACGCGCAATCGCATCACCCGCGGGCTTGCCGTGCGATTCCGCGTCTGCTCGGCGAGTGACGGGGCGTCACTAGACTCGGCACATGCGCTTTGTGGAGGGCCACCCGCCCTCGTACGACCTGACCTACGACGACGTCTTCATCGTTCCTAACCGCTCGGACGTCGCGTCGAGGTTCGACGTCGACCTGTCGACGGTCGACGGGTCGGGCACCACGATCCCGGTCGTGGTGGCGAACATGACCGCGGTGGCCGGCCGCCGAATGGCCGAGACCGTGGCCCGTCGCGGCGGCATCGTGGTGCTCCCGCAGGATCTGCCGATCACCGCGGTTAGCCACACCGTCGAATTCGTCAAGAGCCGCGATCTCGTTGCCGACACCCCCGTCACCCTCGAGCCGGACGACTCGGTGTCCGACGCATGCGCGCTGATCCACAAGCGCGCGCACGGCGCGGCCGTCGTCGTATTCGAAGGCCGCCCAATAGGGTTGGTCACCGACGCCGTCTGCGCCGGGGTCGACCGGTTCACCCGGGTGCGCGACGTGCTGGTCGCCGACTTCGTCACCGCGCCCGCGCACACTGACCCGCGCCAGGTGTTCGACATGCTCGAGCACGCCCAGATCGACGTGGCGGTGCTCACTGAGCCGGACGGCACGCTCGCGGGGGTGCTCACGCGACGAGGCGCGCTGCGCGCGGGCATTTACACCCCAGCGGTCGACGCCGCCGGCCGGCTGCGGGTCGGTGCGGCGATCGGGATCAACGGTGACGTCGGCGCGAAGGCCACCGCGCTCGTGGAGGCCGGTGTGGACCTGCTCGTGATCGACACCGCTCACGGCCACCAGACCCGGATGATCGACGCGGTCAAGGCGGTGGCGTCGCTGGACCTGGGCGTGCCGGTGGCGGCCGGCAACGTCGTGTCGGCCGAGGGCACCCGCGAGCTGCTGGGCGCGGGAGCGACGATCGTCAAGGTCGGGGTGGGGCCCGGCGCGATGTGCACCACCCGCATGATGACCGGGGTGGGCCGGCCGCAGTTCTCCGCAGTGCTCGAATGTGCCACTGCCGCAACCCAAATGGGCGGGTACGTGTGGGCCGACGGCGGAGTGCGTCATCCTCGCGACGTCGCGCTGGCGCTGGCAGCGGGCGCGTCGAACGTGATGATCGGATCATGGTTCGCCGGCACCTACGAATCCCCGGGCGATCTGCTGCACGACCGCGACAACCGGCCGTACAAGGAGAGCTACGGCATGGCGTCCAAGCGTGCGGTGGCCGCCCGCACCACCGCGGACAGCGCCTACGAGCGAGCCCGCAAGGCGCTGTTCGAGGAGGGTATCTCGACGTCGAAGATGGGCCTCGATCCCGACCGCGGCGGCGTGGAGGACCTGCTCGACCACATCACCTCCGGGGTGCGTAGCACCTGTACCTACGTCGGTGCGTCGACCATCGCCGAACTGCACGAGCTGGCCGTAGTCGGCGTGCAGTCGGCGGCCGGCTTCGCCGAAGGTCACCCGCTGCCGATGGGCTGGTAGCAGCCCCCGCCGGATTCGTCGGCGCCTCGGTGCGCCTGCTCCACCCTGAGCTGAAGTCAGCCTAACCTCACGAAGCTGTCGACAGTTAGGTTTGGCAATGCTAACTTTGGGCGAAATTCGGCTCATTCGAGGAGATTCGTTGCGCGGGGACACCACTGCGTCCGACGTCGCCGTCCATCGGCTCGACGATGAGGTGGTCAGCCGATTCGCCACCTGCTGCCTGGCGCTGGGCCTGCCGGTCCGCGATCGGCGCCGGCCCGCCGACCCAGCGACAGCTCGGTCAGGATTCGCCGCGCTGGCGCGGATGGCACACGAGCAGTGCGACGCGTGGGTGGGCCTGGCCGCCGCGGGCGATACGTCCGAGCATGTGCTCGAGGCGATCTGGCGCACCAGCGACACTGCCGGTCGCCTCCAGCGCGCGGTGAACATGGCGCCCGGCACGCTCGGGTTCAACTACGACACCGGGCTCTACCTGCACCTGCGCGCCAGCACCCCCGACGACTTCACGCT
This sequence comes from Mycobacterium sp. NGS35, assembly GCF_059812855.1. NCBI lineage: Bacteria > Bacillati > Actinomycetota > Actinomycetes > Mycobacteriales > Mycobacteriaceae > Mycobacterium > Mycobacterium sp. NGS35. The sequence continues at coordinate 164,112 of NZ_JCALDL010000005.1, read as the reverse complement.
CGCGTATGCCGCGGCATTGATTCAGCGTGGTGAGTTCGCCCAGGCCGCGGGTCTGATCGACGAGGTGCGGCAGCGTCGACCGCAGTCGGTCGATGCCCGGTGGATGGCGGCCACGGTGAACCATCGCGCCGCCCGCTGGTCCGACGTCGTCACGCTGCTCACCCCGGTCGTCACCGACGCCGATCTGGACCCGACGATCGCTCACGCGGTACGTGTGGCGCTGGGCACCTCGCTGGCGATGCTGGGCATGTTCGCCCCCGCGTTGTCATACCTCGAAGACCCTGCCGGACCCGTCGAGGTGGCTGCCGTGGACGGCGCGCTGGCCAAGGCGCTCGCGTTGCGCGGTCACGGCCAGGCGGAGGACGCCGACGACGTGCTGCACGAGCTCTACGCCGCGCACCCGCAGCGGCACGACGTCGAGCAGGCGCTGTCGGACCCGACCTACGGCGTGGTCACCACCACCGCCGCACGCATCGAGGCCCGCACCGATCCCTGGGATCCGGCGACCGAACCGAGCGAGGCCGACTTCATCGACCCAGGTGCGCACGACCGCAAGGCTGAACTTCTCGCCGAAGCCGAACGCGAACTCGGGGAGTTCATCGGGCTCGACGAGGTCAAGACCCAGGTGTCGCGGCTGAAAAGCTCCGTCGCGATGGGCTTGCTGCGCCAACAGCGCGGGCTGGCGGTCGCGCAGCGCACCCACCACTTGGTGTTCGCCGGGCCGCCGGGCACGGGCAAGACCACCATCGCGCGCGTGGTGGCCAAAATCTATTGCGGCCTAGGGCTTTTGAAGCGGGAGAACATCCGCGAAGTGCACCGCGCCGACCTCATCGGCCAGCACATCGGTGAAACCGAGGCCAAGACCAACGCAGTGATCGACAGCGCGCTCGACTGCGTGCTGTTCCTCGACGAGGCCTACGCACTGGTGGCCACCGGCGCCAAGAACGACTTCGGATTGGTCGCCATCGACACGCTGCTGGCCCGGATGGAAAACGACCGCGACCGGCTGGTCGTCATCGTCGCGGGGTACCGCGCCGAACTCGACCAGTTCCTCGACACCAACGAGGGTCTGCGGTCGCGCTTCACCCGCTCGATCGACTTCCCGTCCTACTCCCCCGCCGAATTGGTCGAAATCGCAACGATGATGGCGAAGAACCGCGACAGCGTCTTCGAGCCGGCCGCCGTCGACGAGATGCTGGCCGTCTTCACCACGCTGTGCAACACCGAAAGTCCCGACGCCCGCGGAGTGCCGCGGCGAAGGATCGACATCGCCGGCAACGGCCGGTTCGTCCGCAACGTCGTCGAACGCTCCGAAGAGGAGCGCGAGCACCGGCTCGACAATTCGGGCCTCGACGAGTTCACCGACGACGACCTGATGACAATCACTGCGGACGACGTGCGCACGACGATTGCGGCGTTGTTACGCGGTCTTGGCCTTGCCGAGGCGGCATGAGCGACGCGCAGCGGCGCACGTTCTCGTCGCGCACCCCGGCCAACGAGAACCCCGACCACGTCTCCTATCGCCGGGGATTCGTTACTCGCCATCAGGTTTCCGGATGGCGCTTCGTGATGCGCCGAATCGCCTCGGGGGTGGCGCTGCACGACGCGCGGATGTTGGTCGACCCGTTGCGCAGCCAGTCGCGGGCTCTCGGCGTCGGTGCGCTACTAGTGGTCACCGGGTTGATCGGCTGCCTGATCTTCTCGTGGATCCGGCCCGGCGGTGTCGCCGGCAACGACGTCGTGCTTGCCGACCGCGCGACGTCGGCGCTGTACGTGCGGGTGGGCGAAAATCTGCATCCGGTCCTCAATCTCGCCTCGGCGCGGCTGATCGCCGGAAAGCCGGTCGACCCCAAACCGGTGAAAAGCCAAGAGCTGGACCGGTTTCCGCGCGGGAACCTGGTCGGAATCCCGGGCGCGCCGGAACGCATGGTGCAGAACCGCAGCCACGACGCCGACTGGACGGTGTGCGACGGCGACGGCGTGACCGTGATCGCCGGAGCACCCCAGCCCGGTAACGGCCGCGCCGGCGACCTGCCGCCGGCGCACGGCGTTTTGGTGGGCGCCGAAAACGGCACCTGGCTGCTGTGGAACGGGCGGCGCAGCCGGGTCGACTTGACCGACACCGCGGTGACCAGCGCGCTGGGCTTCGGCGCCGGCGTGCGCCCAGCGCGGCCGATCAGCGAAGGTTTGTTCAATGCGATCCCGGAGGCACCGGCACTGACGGTGCCTCCGATCCCGGACTCAGGCCAAGCGCCGGAATTCACGATGCCGGTGCCCGCACCGATCGGTGCGGTGGTCAGCGCCTATGCGCCGGATGGCTCGGCGTTGTACTACGCCGTGTTGCCGGACGGGTTGCAACAAGTCAGCGGGGTGCTGGCTGCGATGTTGCGCAACAACGATTCTCACGGACTCGATCAGCCACCGCGACTCAATGCCGATCAAATCGCCCGGCTTCCGGTCTCGACGATGATCGACACCAAACGCTATCCGGACACTCCGATCGCTCTGGTGCAGGCCGACGATGCCGCGGTGACGTGCGTGCGATGGTCGCAGCCGGCGGGAACCCCTGCGCCAGCCGTCACGCTGCTCGCCGGATCCCGGCTGCCCTTGCCCGAATCGGTGCGCCCTGTCGAACTTGTCAGCGCCGGTGCCGGCGGAACGGCGAACAAGGTGGCGTTGCCGCGCGGCACCGGGTACTTCGTCCAGATCGCAGGAGCGGGCGCGCAGTTCTGGGTGTCCGACACCGGCGTGCGCTACGGCCTGGATACCGAAGCCGGTGCGAAAACCGTCGAAGCACTGGGGCTGACACCGCCGCCGCTGCCCATTCCGTCGGCGGTGCTGGCGCTGTTCGCCGTCGGTCCCACACTGTCCCGTGCCGACGCGCTGGTTGCCCACGACGCCTTGGCGCCCGCTGCGCAGGCCGGACGCCGGATCCAGGAGACCCGTTGAGCAGAATGATATTCGAGGCGCAGCAGCGGCTGCCGCGGCCGACCGCACGGACCGGCACCATCACCATCGAGCCGCCGCCTGAACTGCCGCGTCAGGTTCCGCCGTCGCTGCTGCGGCGGGTGCTGCCGTACCTCATCGTGCTGCTCATCGTCGGGATGATCATCGCGCTGGTGGCAACCGGCATGCGGCTGATCACGCCCCAGACGTTGTTCTTCCCGTTCGTGCTGCTGCTCGCCGCGACTGCGCTCTACCGCGGCACCGACAACAAGACCCGCACCGAAGAGATCGACGCCGAGCGGGCCGACTATTTGCGCTATCTGTCGGTAGTGCGCGACAACGTGCGCGCGCATGCCGCCCAGCAGCGGGCGGCCCTCGAGTGGTCACACCCGGATCCTGTTGCGCTGCAAGCGGTTCCAGGCACACGTCGGCAATGGGAGCGCGACCCGTACGACTCTGACTTCCTCGTGGTGCGCGCCGGGCGCCACGACGTGCCGCTGGACACCGCGCTTCGAGTCAAGGACACCGCCGACGAGGTGGACCTGGAGCCGGTTTCGCACAGCACGTTGCGTGGACTGCTCGAGATTCAACGCACGGTGCGCGACGCCCCGGTCGGCATCGACGTCCGCAAGGTCGCCCGCATCACGCTGCACGGCGGCGACGACGCTCGGGCCGCGCTGCGGGCATGGATTGCCCAGGCCGTCACCTGGCACGACCCCTCGGTGCTCGGCGTCGCGATGGCCGGCCCAGGAGTGGACGACGAAATGTGGTCGTGGCTGAAGTGGTTGCCACACACCGACATTCCCGGAGAGGTGGACGGCGCCGGACCGGCGCGCTATCTGCGCACCCGCCCGCAAGACCTCGCCGCCGCGCTGTCAGAGGCGTTGGCGGATCGCCCGCCGTTCGGCACCACCACGGGCGACGCCGCCAAGCACCTGCTGATCGTCGTCGACGATCCGAACGGAGCCGACGCGGTCGTGCCGCTCAGCGGCCTGGCCGGCGTCACCGTGGTGGAACTGGCCGACACCCCGCCGTACGAGGGCCAATACCCCGACCCTGAACGACCGGTGCTGCGCGTACGCGACGGCGCCATCGAGCGCTGGGGAAGCGACGGCTGGCAACCCTACGTCGACGCGGCCGACAGCCTGTCGGTCGACGAGGCCCGCCACCTCGCGCGCCGACTGTCACGGTGGGACTCCAATCCCGTCCACACCAGATACGCGGCGACGCGCGGCGCGACTTTCACCACGCTGCTCGGTATTCCCGACGCGTCACGCCTCGACGTCCCCGCGCTGTGGGCGCCACGCAGCCGCGACGACGAGCTGCGCGTGCCGATCGGTGTCACCGCATCCGGTGAACCGCTGTACTTCGACCTCAAGGACGAGGCCGAGGGCGGGATGGGCCCGCACGGGCTGATGATCGGCATGACCGGATCGGGCAAGTCGCAGACGTTGATGTCGATTCTGTTGTCGCTGTTGACAACCCATCCCGCAGATCGGCTGATCGTCATTTACGCCGACTTCAAGGGCGAGGCGGGCGCGGACATCTTCCGCAACTTCCCGCAGGTTGTCGCCGTGATCTCCAACATGGCCGACAAGAAGGCTCTGGCGGATCGCTTTGCCGACACGCTGCGCGGTGAAGTCGCCCGCCGGGAACAACTCTTGATGGACGCCGGGCGCCGGATTCAGGGCAGCGCATTCAGCTCGGTGACAGAGTACGAGAACGCGATCGCCGCCGGCCACGAACTGCCGCCGATCCCGACACTGTTCGTGGTGGCCGACGAGTTCAGCCTGATGCTGGCCGACCACCCCGAGTACGCCGATCTGTTCGACTTCGTCGCCCGCAAAGGCCGGTCGTTTCGCATCCACATCCTGTTCGCGTCGCAGACCTTGGACATCGGCAGGATCAAGGACATCGACAAGAACACCTCGTACCGGATCGGCCTGAAAGTGGCCAGCCCCAGCATTTCTCGGCAGATCATCGGAGTCGAGGATGCCTACCACATCGAGTCCGGCAAAGAGCACAAGGGCGTCGGCTTCCTGGTCCCCGCCCCGGGTGCGGCACCGATCAAGTTCCGCAGCACCTACGTCGACGCCATCTACGAGCCGCCGCGCGCCCAACGGTCTGTGGTCGTGCACACGGCAACCGAGCCCAAGGCGTTCACCGCCAGTCCCGTCGAGCGTGAGCCGGACACCGTGATCGTCAAGGACGATGACGTCGTCGCTGAGCCGCCACGCAAGCTGATCGCGGTTATCGGCGATCAACTTGCGCGTTACGGCCCGCACGCGCCGCAGCTGTGGTTGCCGCCGCTCGACGAGCCGATACCGCTGGACTCGGTGCTGGCACGCAGCGGCGTGCAACCGCAGCAATTGCGTTGGCCCCTGGGCGAAATCGACCGGCCCTTCCACATGCGCCGCGACCCCCTTGTGTTCGACGCCGCTTCTGCCGCCGGCAACGTGGTGATCCACGGCGGCCCGAAATCGGGTAAGTCGACCGCGTTGCTCACGTTCATTCTGTCGGCGGCCGCGCTGCATTCGCCGCGCGACGTCACGTTCTACTGCATCGACTACGGCGGCGGCCTGTTGGAGTCCGTCGAAGGCCTCGCGCACGTCGGCAGCGTCGCACCCGCCTGGGACGACGAGCGCATCCGGCGCACCTTCGGCGAGTTGGAACAGCTGCTGCGCATCCGGCAGCGCGGCCGGGCGGCGCGCGGGCGCCGCTACGACGACGGCTATGGCGAAGTGTTTCTGGTCGTCGACAACCTCTATGCGTTCAGCCGGGACAACACCGACCAGTTCAATACGCGAAACCCCTTGCTGGGCAGGCTCACTGAACTCGTGAACACCGGGCTGGCGTACGGCATTCACGTGGTGATCACCACGCCGAACTGGCTCGAGGTGCCGCTGGCCATGCGCGACGGGCTCGGCCTGCGGCTCGAGCTGCGGCTGCAGGACGTCCAGGACAGCAATGTGCGCGTCGTCGGCGCGTTGCGCCGGCCCGCTGAAAGCGTCCCGCACGACCAGCCGGGCCGCGGCTTGACCATGGCCGCAGAGCACTTCCTGTTCGCCACACCGGACCTCGACCAGATCGGCACCATCAACGCCCGCTATCCCGGCGTGTCGGCACCGCCGGTGCGGCTGCTGCCGACCAACCTGTCCCCCGCCGAGCTGATCGCACACGGCGGCACTCTGTACCCGGCCCGCGAACGCATCGTCATCGGGCAACGAGAGCAGGACTTGTCGCCGGTCGCACTCGACTTCGCCGCCAACCCGCTGTTGATGGTGTTCGGGGACAACAGGTCGGGGAAGACGACGTTGCTGCGGCACGTGATCCGCACCCTGCGCGAGCACACCGATCCCGACCAGCTGGCGTTCACGGTCGTCGACCGCAGGCTGCACCTCGTCGACGAGCCGCTGTTCCCGGACAACGAGTACACCACCAACATCGACCGGGTGCTGCCCGCCATGCTGGGTCTGTCGGCACTGATCGCCGAGCGCCGCCCTCCTGCCGGGCTGAGCCCGCGCGAACTCGCCGAGTGGTCGGCGGGAGCCCAGGCGGCGCAGAAGCATTACCTGATCATCGACGACGTCGACCAGATCCCCGACGGGCCGGCGATGGCGGGCCCGTACGTCGGGCAGCGGCCCTGGACCAGCCTGATCGGGTTGCTGGCAGAGGCCGCCGACCTCGGCCTTCGGGTTATCGTGACCGCCCGCGCGACCGGCTCGGGTCACACGCTGATGACCAACCCGCTGCTGCGGCGACTCAACGACCTGCAGGCCACCACGATCATGCTGTCCGGCAACCCCCAAGACGGGGGAAAGATCCGCGGTCACCGGTTCGCGCGGCTGCCTGCCGGACGCGCAATGTTGTTGGACTACAGCGATATTGCGACGTACGTCCAGCTGGTCAATCCGCTCGTCGCCGAACCTGCTGTCGGCAACGCTCACGGACACGCTCATGGAGAGGAGTACCCGTCATGACCTTGCGAGTCGTCCCTGAAGGGCTCGCCGCCGCCGGGGCGGCGGTCGAGGCGCTGACCGCGCGGCTGCTGACGGCGAACAACGCCGCCGCGACGGTGACCACCGCCGTCATCCCGCCGGCCGCGGACCCGGTCTCGCTGCAAGCCGCGATCGGCTTGTCGGCGCACAGCGCCCGGCACGGCGTCGTCGCCGCACAGGGCATCGAGGAACTCGGCCGGTCGGGTGTGGGCGTCGCGGACTCCGGCACGAGCTATGCCGAGGGTGACGCACACGCCGCGGGCTCATACCTGCTCTCCCGCGGCGGACGATGACCGCTCCGATCTGGATGGCGTCGCCTCCCGAGGTGCACTCGGCGCTGCTGAGCAGTGGGCCGGGTCCTGGGCCGCTGCTGGCAGCGGCAGCGGCGTGGCAAGCGTTGAGTGGCGAATACGCCGCGGCGGCAGCCGAATTGACCGCCATCCTGGCAGACGTGCAGGGCGGCGCCTGGGAGGGACCGTCCGCAGAGCAGTACGTGGCGGCGCACGCGCCATTCCTTGCATGGCTGACCGAGCAGAGCGCGGCCCACGCGGCCACCGCGGCGCAACACGAAACGGTTGCGGCCGCCTACACCACCGCCTTGGCGACCATGCCGACCCTGGCCGAGCTGGCGCTCAACCATGCCACGCATGCCGTGCTGGTAGCCACCAATTTCCTTGGCATCAACACGATTCCGATCGCGCTGAACGAGGCCGACTACGTCCGGATGTGGATTCAGGCGGCGACGTCGATGACCACCTACCAGGCGCTGGCCACCACGGCGTTGATGTCGCTGCCGGCTGAGACCCCCGCCCCGGCCGTGCTTGCGCCAGGCGTCGGCGAGGCGGGTCGCGCCGCGGCCAACGCCGGCCAGGGTGCCGCCGACGCGCGGGCAGCCGAGGCGGGCGAGTCGCTGGACAACAGCGACCTCATCACCGATTGGCTGAACCGGTATCTGAACTCGATACCCGGCTGGGACGAGATCCTGAAGTTCCTGCAGGACCCGATCGGAACGCTGCGGCGAATGCTCAGCGACTTTCTCACCAATCCCGCGGCAGCGTTCGTCAACTGGTTCCCGCTGCTGTTCGCGATCGGCTACCAAGCCTTCTTCCAACCGGTCGGGTGGACGACGTGGACGCTGATCTTGAGTTCCCCGGCCTGGCTCCCGATATTGATTGCCGTCGCCGCCATGGGCGCCAACACACTCCTGCCGCAGCAGCCGCAATCAGAACCCGCGGCCGCAGCGCCCGCCCCGCCGGTGCAAGTGTCGGCGCCGCGCGCCGACCAGCCGTCGAGCTTCGCCGCCGCCGGCCTTCCGACCAGCGTCGCGAGCCCCGGGGCAGCACCTGCGACCGCGCCTGCGCCCGGATCGGCGCCGGCCGCACCGTCGTCGCCGGCTCCGGCAGCCGCCGACGGCCTGGGCTACGCCGTCCGGGGTGACAACCCGGAAGAAGGTGTCGGACCGACACTGATCGACAGGACGGGCGCGAAGGCGCCGGCCGCAGACATTCCCGCCGCGGCGTCCGCGGCCGCTTCGGCGTCGGTGGCCGAGAAACGGCGCGCCAGACGGCGTCGCGGCGCCGCGCTGAGGGAACGCGGACACCGCGACGAATACATGGACATGGATGGCGGCAGCGACGAACCCGCGCCCCCGCAGCCGGTCGCCGCGGCGTCACAGCGCGGCGCCGGCCCCATCGGCTTCGCCGGAACCGCGGGCAAGGCCGGCGCCGCCGCAACCGGTTTGACCACGCTGGCCGGTGACATGTTCGGCAATGGTCCGACGATGCCGATGATGCCCAGCACCTGGGAGTACGACACCGAAAAACCCACCGAAGAAATCGACAGAAAGGAAACCGAATGAGCCTCTTGGATGCTCACATCCCCCAACTGGTGGCTTCCGAATCCGTGTTCGGGGCCAAGGCCGCGCTGATGCGCAGCACCATCTCGCAGGCCGAACAGGCCGCGATGTCGGCGCAGGCCTTCCACGTCGGTGAGTCGTCGGCGGCGTTTCAGGCCGCGCATGCACGATTCGTCGAAGCCGCCGCCAAGGTGAACACCCTGCTTGACATCGCCCAGGCCAATCTCGCCGACGCCAGCAGCACCTACGTCGCCGAGGACGCCGCCGCCGCCAGCCGCTACACCGGCTCCTGAGCCGACACCGATCCCGAGGAAGGAACTCTGATGTCACAAATCATGTACAACTACCCCGCGATGCTGGCCCATGCGGGCGAAATGAACGGCTACGCAGGCGCATTGGGAGCAGTCGCGGCCGACATCGCCAGCGAGCAGGCCGCGCTGGCCGGGGCCTGGCAGGGTGACACCGGCATGAGCTATCAGGCTTGGCAAACGCAGTGGAACCAGGCGGCCGAAGAGCTGGTCCGCGCCTACCACGCGATGGCCTCCACCCACGAGATGAACACGATGTCGATGAACGCCCGGGACAACGCCGAAGGCGCCAAATGGGGTGGTTAGGTGACGCCGTCGCCTAACGCTGTCGAACTCACCGTCGACCAGGCCTGGTTCATCGCTGACGTGATCGGAGCCGGGAGCTTTCCGTGGGTGCTGGGGATCACGCCGCCGTATGCCGACCGCAGCGAAGCCGCGAGCTTCGAGCAGACGCAACGCGAAGCGCTCACGAAGCTGGGTGTGATGTCAGCAGCCGGAGCGGTCAATCCTCAAGTGGCGCAATGGATCCGGACGGTCTGTTACTGCGAACAGTGGCTGGAGCTGCGCTTCGTCGGGCCCTCAACTGCCGACGTCTTGCGCGGCTTCGTCGGCCGCCGGGGCGACGACACCGTGGTCGCGCTGCGCAACGCGCAGCTGGTCACGTTCACCGCGATGGCCGTCGACCATCCGCTGGCGCTGGTGCCGATCGTGGCCGCCGGCCTGAGCGGACGACGGCCGGCTAGCTTTCCCGAGTTCGCGCTGCCGGCGCGGGTGGGCGCTCGCGCCGACGAGCAATTGAGGGCAGGCGCGAAAGTCGTTGAGTTGTTGGACTTTCTCGGCGTCCCGGCCGCAGCGCGGCCGGCGGTGGAAGCGGTGTACAGCGGACCGCGCAGCTATGTCGAGATCGTCGCCGGGGCGCGCCGTGACGGCAGGCACGCCACATCGGAGGTGGGTGTCGGAATCGTCGACAGCACCGCGGGGCGCATCCTGGTCAGCCCGGAGCGTGCGGCCGACGGCCAGTGGGTGTCGACGTTCGCGCCGGGCACCAACCTGGCCATCGCGCTTGCCATCGACCGGTTGACCGCCACCCTGCCGGAGGGCCGCTGGTTCCCCGACGTGGCGCTGACACGGCAATTCAGCACCCAGACGAGCTAAGGAAACCTGATGTCACAAACCCAAGAAGCCTTCGAGTCGCCTGCCATGTCCGTCGCCCGGGTGGCGGTGCTGGCCGACACCAGACTCGTCGACGTCGTGCTCCCCACGGATCTGCCGCTGCGCGAAGTCATCCCGGCGGTACATCGGTTGACCACGCCGGGCGCCACCACCGGTGCGGCGCAGCCCATGAGCCTCGCCCCGGTCGGCGGTGCACCGTACAGCCTCGACGCCACACTCGACACGGTCGGCGTGGCCGACGGGGATCTTCTTGTGCTGCAACCCGTTCCGTCAGGTCCTTCCGCGCCGGGCATCGTCGAAGACGTGGCCGACGCCGCCGTGATCTTCTCCGAGTCACGACGCAGGCCATGGGGACTGCCCCACATCAGGCACACGGCGCGGATCGCGGCGCTCGCAGTCGTCCTGGCCACCACCGGCTTCCTGCTCGCCTATCAGCACACGGCCAGTGGACAGATGGTCGCGGTAGCGGGACTCGGCGCCGTCGCGGCGACCGTGGTGGCCGCCGCGCTGGTGGCCGCGGCCAAGTCACCGCGGGTGGGCGCCGATCTGGCCGCGGTGGCACTGGTGCCGATCGCCGCGGCGTTCGCCGTGGCGCTGCCGGGTGACCAGTGGGCGCCGCGCGCCATGCTTGCCGCCGCGGGCGTCGCGGCTTGGTCGATGGTGTGGATGAGTCTGCGCGACAGTGCAATTGCCTTCTTCACCGGAACCGCCGTGATCGGTGTCGGCGTGCTGCTGGCCGCCGCGGCCGCGACACTGTGGCAGCTGTCGGCGGTCAGTCTCGGCTGCGGCTTGATCGTGTTCGCGTTGCTGGTGACGGTCCGGGCTGCACAGTTGTCGGCCGCCTGGGCTCGGCTGCCGCTGCCCGTCATCCCCGCGCCGGGCGACCCCACGCCGGCGCCGCCGTCGTTGCGGGTGCTGCGTGACCTGCCTCGGCGGGTACGTGTCAGCGACGCCCACCAGACTGGGTTCATCGCCGGTGCGGTGCTTCTTGCTGTCGTCGGATCGCTTGGCATTGCCGCGGATTCGCCCGGCCCGTGGGGCTGGTACGTGATCGGGGCAGCTGCCGCCGGCGCCGTGCTGCGGGCCCGAGTGTGGGATTCGGCGCCATGCAAGGCGTGGCTGCTGGCCCACCCGTTTCTGCTCACGTCCGCGTTGGCGGTCGGATTCACCCTGGCCGAGCGCTTCATGGCGGCCGGGGTTGCACTGGGGGTGCTCGCCGCGCTGGCCCTGGCTTGGATCGTCGTGGCGCTCAACCCCAGGATGGGTGAACCGGACAGCTACTCGCTGCCGATGCGGCGGGCTGTCGGGTTCCTGGCCGCGGCGATCGACGCGTCTCTGCTCCCCGTCATGGCGTACGTGGTCGGCATCTTCGACTGGGTCTTGAACCGGTGAGCTTCGCCTTCTGGCGCGCAACGCGGGCGGGCGCGGCCACCGCCTGCGCGCTGCTCGTTGCGTGTCCGTCGGCCGCAGCGATCACTCCCCCGGTTGCCGACGGCGCGGCGCTTCCGCCCAACCCGAATCCGTCGCCGTCGGGCATGGTGCAGCGCGCTGAGTGCATGGTCAGCGGAGTCATGCCGGGTACCGATCCGGCCGCTGCCACGCGCAGCCAATCGGTGCTGAATCTGTCTGCGGCATGGCAGTTTTCGCGGGGTGAGGGGCAGACGGTGGCGGTGATCGACACCGGTGTGAGACCCGGCCCGCGACTGCCGAACGTCGAGCCCGGTGGTGACTATGTCGCGGCGACCGACGGTCTGACCGACTGCGACGGCCACGGCACCGCGGTGGCCGGAATCATCGCCGGCCAGCCCGGAGTTGACGGGTTCACCGGTGTTGCGCCCGCCGCAAGGCTGCTGTCGATCCGGCAGACGTCGGCGCAGTACGCACCGCAGGCACCCGGACAGGATCCGGCGGTGGCGAGGGCGGCCGTCGACATCGACACGCTGGCGCGCGCGGTGGTGTTCGCCGCCGACCGCGGTGCCCGCGTGATCAACGTGTCGGTGGTGACATGCCTTCCGGTGAACAAGAACATCGAGCAGAGCTCACTGGGCGCGGCCCTGCGTTACGCGGCGGTCGAAAAGGATGCCGTGATCGTCGCAGCGGCGGGAAACGCGGTCGGAGTTGGGGGTTGCGAACCGAACCCGCTCACCGACGTCAGCCGCCCCGACGATCCGCGCAACTGGGCCGGCGTGACGTCGGTGTCGGTACCGTCGTGGTGGCAGCCGTACGTGCTGTCGGTGGGTTCGGTAGCGCCGTCCGGGCTTCCGTCGCGCTTCACGATGGCCGGGCCGTGGGTGAGTTTGGCCGGTCCCGGCGAGGGCATCGTGTCGGTGAGCAACGACCCGTCCGGCGGGCTGGCCAACGGATTCCCCGCCCCGAATGACCGGATGGTGCCGATCGACGGCACGAGCTATGCGGCCGCATATGTTTCGGGCGTGGCCGCTTTGGTGCGCAGCCGCCACCCGGAACTGAGCGCCGCCCAGGTGGTGGACCGCTTGGTGCGGACCGCGAACAACGCGTCGCGCTCGCCGTCGAATCTGGTGGGCGCCGGAGTGGTCGATCCGGTGGCGGCGTTGACGTGGAAGCTGCCGCCGCCGGCGCCGGCGCAGCCCCCCGTGGGGCATATCCCGCCGCCGGTCGAGCCGCAGCCGGCCGACCCGATGCCGCGCATTCTCGCGTTCTCGGGAGTCGGTGTGTTGGCGGTCGTGATGGTGGCGGCGGCGCTGGCCGCCCGACGGAAGGTGGATACGAAGTGAGATTCCGGGACCCGGCGCGGGCGGGCACATGGCGAATCGCATTATCTGCCTTGGCAATAACTCTTCTGGTCGCCGCGGTGTGGCGTTGGCAGCCGTCCGACTGGTGGTGGGTCGGTGCGTTGGCCGTGGTGCTCGTTGCGCTTCTCGGCTCGTGGCACAAGGTGCCGCTGTCCACGCTCGTACGCCGCTGGATCGCGCTGATCGGCCGCAAACTGCGCCGTACCAGGGCGTCGACGCGGGCCCACGGCGACGCTTTGGCCACCGACGTGAAGAGCACCGTGGTGCTGCAGGTCGGCTCGGGTCCGGGCGAGGTGTTTCCGCTGCAGACCCTCGCCGGCTATCTGGACCGCTATGGCATCAAGTGTGCCGCAGTGCGGGTGACAACCGTTGTCCCCGAACGTCTGTCGTGGGTCAGCCTGACCGTCGGGGCCGCGGACAACCTGACCGCATTGCTGGCCCGCGGCGCGCACCTGCCGCTGCACGAGACCGCGCACGTGGTGCAGCGTCGTCTCGCCGATCATCTCCGCGAACTCGGTTGGCAGGTGCAGGCGGTGCACGCGTCGGATATTCCGTGGCCCGCCCCGGTGAGCGAGCACTGGCGTGGCGTGCGGGTGGACCGCGGCTTTGTCGCCGCCTACGACGTGAACGTCGACACCGCGGTGGCGGACACACTGTCGGACATCTGGGCGGCGCCGGCGCTGCAGGCGTGGACCGTGGTGGAGCTGACCGGCAACCCGCGGCGACCGGCGATGTCGGTGAGCGCTGCGTTGTTGTCGGCCGACAAGCCCGCCCGAAAGGCGCCCGTCGCGGGCATCGTCCCTCGCGTCGGCGACCATCGGGCCGCGCTGGAAAGACTGCATCCCGCATCGACGGAACTCGTTGGCAGAGCGGCAGATCCGGCCGCCGGGCTGCTGCCGGACCTTCGCTTGCCGGCCGTTGCATCCTCGGCGCGCCAGCCCGCCGCATCCGGTTAGCGGCCCGGCGCTCGGCTATTGTGCGGCGATCCGCCAGCCGGCGCTGTCCTGCTGGTGGCGCCAGAACTCGGCGAACCGCCCACCGAGTGCGGTGAGTTCCTCGATGGTGCCTTGCTCGACGATCACGCCGTCGTCGACGAACAGCACGTGGTCGGCGTGCCGGATCGCGGCGAGGCGATGCGCGATCATCACCCGGGTGCGGTTCTGGGGGTCGTCTTTGATCGCGTCGACGATCAGCTTCTCGTTTTCGGTGTCCAACGCGCTGGTACCCTCGTCGACCAGCAACAAACCTGACGGTTTCACCAGTGCCCGGGCGATGCTCACGCGTTGACGTTCGCCACCGGACAGCGCTGCGCCGGCCTCGCCGACGCGGGTGTGCACGCCGTCGGGCAGCCGCTCGACGATCTGGTCGACCCGGGCCAGGGCCATCGCGGCGCGAATCTGCTCGTCGGTGGCGTCTGGATTCCCCACTTGCACGTTGTCCCAGATCGGCCCGTCGAAGAGGTACGGATGCTGAAACACCATGCTGACCAATGCCCGGCGCGACTCGGCATCCAGCTCCGTCACGTCCACCCCGTCGACCAGAATCTGCCCGGAGTCCGGGGTGAGCAGCCCGGCGATGAGGAACAGCACCGTGGTCTTTCCCGACCCGGAGGGGCCGACAATCGCGGTGGTGGTGCCGGGTTCGAGGGTGAAGTTCACCTCGCGGAGGACCTGTCCCCCGGATCCGCGGTAGCCGAAGCTGACATCCCGGAATTCGATTCGCGGAGAACGCGATTGGCCAATCCGGGGCGTAGACCCTTCTGCGGATGGCGCACGCGGCGCGGAGACGACGGCGCGCAGCCGCGCGAGGAGACCACGCGAGGATTCGATGGCGGTGGACAGCTCGGCCAGCACGGTGAACGGCTCGAGGAACCGCACCATGACGATCGCCAGCGCCACGGCCTCGGGTGCGCCAAGCTCGCCGCGCAGTGCCAGCGTCGTGATCGTGCCGGCAAGCAGGATCAGACCTACTTGGCTGGCGATGCTGAACAGCAGCTGCCCGGGGATCTGAAAAAGCAGCAGCCGCAACGTGGTTCCCTGCGCCGCAGTGATGGCTTGGCCCGTTTCGCTGCGCGCGGCGGTCACCCGCCGGCTGGCGCGCAACGCCTGCTGGGTGCGGGCGAACTCCAGAATGCGTTCGGTCAGCGCACTGTGGGCGCGCGCATCCGCGGCGTCTGCGGCACGCACGATCCGTTGACTGCCCACAAGCGCACCGAAAAGCACCGGCAGGGCGATCGCCGCCGCGACACCCAGCTGCCACGAGAACAAGAACAATCCCGCGGTGATCGCCACCGGCAGCAACAGCGCGCCGAGGAACGGGGTGAGCAGATAGGCGACCAACCCGACAAGGTCTGGACCGCTGGCGGCGATGGCCTGCCGGGTCAGCGCGGTGTTGTCGGCCGTGAACCACCACAGCGGAGTCTCGGTGAGCCGGTCCGCCATTGCATGCTGGGTGGTGTCCACCAACGCAAAGCCGATCCGGAAACCGATGCGCGCCAATACCGTATCGACGACCCATCCAGCTGCGGTGGTCGCGGTCAACGCCGCGAGCCAGGGCAGCGCGTCGGCCGGCGCCGACCCGAAAAGGCTCACCACAAGCGGCACCAGTAACAGTGCACTTGCCGCCCGCAGCACGACCGAGATCACCGACAGCACCACATAGCCGCCGAGATGGGCACGGTACTGAGGGGGAATCAACCGGATCAGGTTGGCGATCATCGGGCGGCCTCTCCGGTCAGGACGCCGGACGTTGCGGCGACGGTTTCGAGTCGGCTCTCCCAGAGACGCCGGTACCGGCCGTGCGCCTCGAGAAGTTCACGGTGGGTGCCCGTCTCGACCACCCGGCCGTGGTCGAGGACGACGATCTGGTCGGCCTGGGTGATCGTGTGCAGGCGGTGCGCGATCACCAGTACGGTCCGATTGCGGATCAGTCGGCCGAGTGCTTTCTGCACAAGATATTCCGATTGCGGGTCGGCGAACGCTGTCGCCTCGTCCAGCACCAAGATCGGGGTGTCGGCGAGCAGGGCACGCGCAATGGTCAACCGCTGGCGCTCCCCTCCCGAAAGCGCAGTGCCGGCACCCAGCACGGTGTCATATCCGTGCGGAAGACGCAGGATCCGCTCGTGGATCTGCGCCTCGACGGCAGCCGCTTCGACCTCGGCGGCACTGGCGTCCGGCACGGCCAGCGCGATGTTGTCGCGGACGGTGCCGGCCACCAGCTGCACATCCTGGAAGACGAATCCGACGAGCTTGTAGAGCTCGTCGGGGGTCAGCGACCGGATGTCGCGGCCGTCGATGCGGATCGCGCCGGCGTCGACGTCGTGGAAACGCGCGAGCAGTGACGCCAGCGTCGACTTCCCTGATCCCGACGGACCCACCAGCGCTGTCACCGTTGCAGGCCGCAGGGTCAGTGAAACGTCGTGAATTACCGGTGCGCCCGGGCGGTAGCCGAAGCTGACGGCGTCGAATTGCACACTGCCGGAGCGGGTTTCGGGTGGCGGAGCGGGTTTTGTCTCGCCGTAGGTGGTCAGTTCCGTCTCGTCGAGCGTGTTGGCGATGCGCCGGGCAGCGTCGAGCCCGTCACGCAGGCCGCCCAGCCCGTATGCGATACCCAGCAGGCGGCTGCCGAACGTGGTGCCCAGTACCAGGAACGGCAGCAGGGTCGCGGGCTGCATGACACCACCGGCGACGAACAGCGTGCCGGCGGCGGCGATCAGCCAGAGGAACGTCGCGGGGCGGGTGACGATGTCCATGAACGTCTTCTTCCCGATGAACGGGCGCTGCCAGGCGTTCAGGAAAGCGATGTACTCGTCGAGGCTTCGCCGGAACGGTGACGCTGCGGCTCCGCCGAACACCCGGATCACCGGCTGGCCCTCGAGAAACGCCGCTGCCTCGTCGTTCATCCGTTCGGCCCAGCGCGTCGCCTGCGCCATCTTCGGGCCGCTCTGGTACACCATGGTCGCGGTGGTGACGATGTACACCAAGATCGGCACCAGCAGCACGAGTGCCAGGCGCCAGTCGACAACGAACAGGTACACCAGCACGGCCACCGGTGCCACCATCGCGGCTACCGCATCCGAAACCGCATGAGTGACAAGGTAATGCAGCGCCAGGGTGTCGTCTTGGATGAGTTTCTTGACCGCACCGGAGCCGCGCTGCGTGAACCACCCCAGCGGCAGCCGGGCCAGCTTGTCCACCAGCCGCCGCCGCACCGCCGCGCTGAACCGCAGGTCGACCAGATGCAGCCACAGGATGAGTGCCGCGCCGAGCACCGCGCTCACGCCGAGCAGCACCACGAACGCCGTGACGGTGTTCCACACCCGCGCCTCGTCGGCACCGGCTAGCAGTAGCCGAGCCAGCTCGACGAGCACGACGAACGGCGCCAGTTCGAGCAGCGTGATCAATGCCTGCAGAACGCCGCTGGCGATCAACTGCGGCTTGAGCGGGGCCAGCAGTGCCTTGGCCGCTTGCGAACGCCATCGGCCCCTGCGGGCGGGCGGCCGGCTCGGCTCCCCCTTCTCCGCTGTCCCCTTCTCCGCTGTCCTGGGTGGCGTAGTCACTGCTGCGGTATCGGCCTCGCCGCGCCTGCTGCCCATCGCACGGCCGTGCGTCCAGTAGGCCTGGGCGTGCAAATCGCTCTTGGGGAAACCGAACGTGTCGCGTAGCCGCTTGCGCAGATGTTTCAGCGAGCCGGCTTCGGTTCCGGCCCATGCGTACCAGTCCGACCAATCTCGGTCTTCGATCGCGGCCGCAAGAGACGTCTCGTCGACTCGAGACACCCAGTGCAGTCGGCACCGCGGATGGTCAGCGATCGGGATGAGTTCGTCTTCGGCGCAATGTTTTTCGAGATACACCTCGACGTCGACCTCGGGCGGTAGCACGTCCAGAATCGAGTTGATCGCGGGCAGCGACGCCGCATCGCCGATCAGCAGAAAACCGGCGGGCAGTTCGTCGGGAACCTCGAACCGCGACGAGCCCAGCGACACCACCGGCACGGTCATTCCCGGCTGTGCGTTCGACGCCCATATGCAGGCCGGTCCGGCCGGCTCGTGCAGAACGACGTCCACCGCGAACCGGCCGGCGTGCGGGTCGGCCCAGACGATCGTGTAGGCGCGCTGATGCTCGGTGGTGCCACCGGCGGGATCGGGGAACCAGAACCGCAGCCACGCGGTCGGCGCCACCGTGACGTCGTCGAACAGTGTCGGCGACGACATGGTCAACCGCAGACAGTGCGGTGCGATCCGTTCGCTCTTCAGCACGGTCGCGACGTGGTCTTTCCCGCCGAAGCCGCGAACCAGCGCTCCTTGCAAGCCTCTGCTCATGTTGGTCCTCTGGTAGTCGTTAGTCGCGCCTCGCGTCGAATGGATTAGGGAACAACGGGTTTCATCGCTCGGCGAGCACCTCTTCGTCGGTCAGCGAGGCCACGTCGAGGTAGTGGCGCGCGATCGCGGCAAGGCGCTCGGGCGTGCCGCGCTGCGCTTCGCGGGCGGACAGCCGTTCCGCCAAGCCCGCGATGGTGCGGGTGGCGAACACGTCGGCGACCACAGCATGCTCAACGTCGAGCCAGTCACGCACTCGGGCGATGACGGCGGTGGCCAACACCGAGTCGCCTCCTGCGGCGAAGAAATCGGCGTGGACGCCTACGGATTCGGTGCCCAGCGCCTCGGCGACAATCGTCGCGAGCGCGGCCTCCACGTCGTTGCGCGGTCCGCTGTCTTCGGGCTCCGGGTGGCCGTTCTCCAGCAGCGCTGCCACCGCGCGGCGATCCAGTTTTCCGTTGGCAGTCAACGGCATTCGCTCGAGGAATACCGTGCGGGCCGGAATCATGTACGTCGGCAGCAGGTCGGCGACGGCCGCTGCGACGTCGCCCGCCTGGTCCGGGTCACCGGTTACCGCGGCGACGAGCTTGGGCGCAGCACGCCCGATTACTGCCGCGACGGCATGGCGCACGCCCGGCACGGTACGAAGCGCGTTCTCCACTTCGCCGAGCTCCACCCGGTACCCGCGGATCTGCACCTGGTTGTCGGAACGGCCCAAGAACTCGATGGTGCCGTCGGGCCAGTACCGGGCCATGTCACCGGTCCGGTACCACCGAACGCCGTCGTATTCCACGAAGCGAGCGGTAGTCCGTTCGGGGTCATTGCGGTACCCGGCTGCGACATTCGCGCCGCCGACCCATAGTTCGCCGGGCACCCAGTCCGGGCAGTCGCGGCCTGACGGCGACACCACCCGGCACCGCACGTTGCGCAGCGGAACACCGAACGGCACCGTGGTCCAGTGTGCGGGCGGGTTTCCCCCTACTTCACAGATGGTGTGATGGATCGCCGTCTCGGTAGCTCCGCCCAACCCGGCGAACCGGCATCCGGGCACTTGCTTGGCCAGCCGGCGGGCCAGATCGGCGCTCACCCAGTCGCCGCCGAGCGTCACCGCCCGCAGCGAATCCCCTAGGCGATCACCGCCGAGCTCCAAGATCATGTCCAGCATGCTGGGTACGCAGTTGAGGATCGAAACCTTGTGCCGCCGAAGCAGATCCACCCACGTGGTAGTGGCCGCGCGCTGGTCGGCGTCGACCGCGACCACCGAGCCGCCTACTGAGAACATGCCGAAGATGTCGTAGACCGACGCGTCGAATTCGAGAGCTGACAACGCAAGGACGCGGTCGGTGCTGCCCACCGTGAACCAGTGGTTCACGGCGTCGATGGTGTTCATCGCCGCCCGGTGTGGCACGTCGACGCCCTTGGGTAGTCCAGTCGAGCCGGACGTGAAGATCACGTACGCGATGTCGGCGGTGTCACCGAACACCGGCGTCGCCAGCGGCTGCGGATAGTCACGAGCCGTGTCGATCGACAGGCACGGCACGGAGCCGCCCAGCTGTGCGCCGTCGACGGTCACCGCGGCCACGACGTCGGCGGTCTGCAAGATCGCGGCACGCCGCCCAGCGGGTTGGTCGAAACCGATGGGCACGTAGGTGGCTCCGGCGGCGAGCACCCCGAGCACGGCCAGCATCTGCTCCTTGCCTTTGGGCAGGTACACCGCGACCGCATCGCCCGGCCGCACACCTTGGTGTCGCAGAGCCCCCGCGACCGCCAGCGCGCGCTGTGCGAGTTCGCGGTAGTTCCATCCCCCAGTCGCGTCCCCCAACCCCCAGACCACCGCCGGTGCTTCGGGTGTGGACGCAGCATGCTCGAAGAAGCCCTGATGCAGGCACCGGCCGCTGACCGGACCGTCCGTCGCGTTGACTGCGGCGCGCCTTCTGGCCTGTGCGCTGGGCAGCCGCACCGCCGCTTCGGCGTCCCATCCGGCGTCGCCCGCGCACAGCCGCTGGACGGCCTCGGTGAAGCTGGCGAACATGGTGTCGATCACGCGGGCCGGAAACGCCGACTCACGGACGTCCCAGTTGACCAGCAGCCCGCCGCGCAGTTCGGTGACCTGGGCGTCCAGCAGTACCTGCGGCCCTTGCGAGATGATCCACACGGGCTCGCCGAACGTCTCGACGACGTCGTGGGCGAAAAGCTCGCCCAAGTCCAGGGCGCTGGTGAACACCACCGGAGCCAGCACCGGCTCGCCACGGTGCCGACCCAGGTCACGCAGGACTTCGAGCCCGGAATACGCTGCGTGAGAACCGCTTTCGTACATCTGCTGCTGAATGCGGCGGGCCCGCTCGGCTACCGATACGTCGTCAGCGACGTCGATTTCGAGCATGACCGACGACGTGAAGTCGCCGATCACCCGGTCGATGTCCGGGTGCACCGATTCCCGGCCGAACAGCGGCACGTTCAGCAGGAACCTGTCCTGCGCCGACCAGCCGCCGATGGTGTCGGCGAACACCGCGGCCAAGGCCATCGCCGGGGTGATTCCACGCGCGTGGGCACCGGCCACCAGGCTGCGCTTGGCGTGCGGTGCCAGCCAGTGGTGGTGGCGGACGGTGCGATGCGGCGCCGTGCGCTGGCCGACCGGGATCGTGGGAAGCTGCGGCGCGGTGGGCATATCGGCCAGCCGCTGCTGCCACCAGCGCTTGTCGCGCTCCCGTGCAGCGCTGTCGTCCGTGCGTTCCGTGCGGTAGCGGCGATAGCTGTAGCCGGGTGCGCGCAGTGCGGTGCCGCGATACGCTGCGGCGAGGTCAGACACCAAGACGCGGTAGCTCATTGCGTCGCCCGCCAGCATGTCGACGTCGAGGTGCAGTCGGGTGCGGTCCGGGCCGTAGCGCGTCA
Source organism: Mycobacterium sp. NGS35 (assembly GCF_059812855.1). Taxonomy (NCBI): domain Bacteria; kingdom Bacillati; phylum Actinomycetota; class Actinomycetes; order Mycobacteriales; family Mycobacteriaceae; genus Mycobacterium; species Mycobacterium sp. NGS35. The sequence goes on along the minus strand of NZ_JCALDL010000005.1, from coordinate 142,852 downwards.
CCGTGACGTCGATGACCTGACCATGCTCGATGGCCAAGCGCTGGTGCGTTCTGGCGTCGCGCATGCGCATCAGGGTCGCGTCGACCACCTCCGCTGGCCGACCGCGCAGATCGACGACACTGAACACCGGCCGCCCCGGCGCCGGCATCGTCTGCTGGGTGCCGTCGGGCAGGAATCGGGTGCGCAGCATCGGATGTACTGCGACAAGCTCGGCCACCGCACGCTCCAGACGCGTGGGGTCCACCCCGGCACCGTCGAATTCGACGTACAGGTGGGCCGCGACGCCGCCGAGCTCCTGTTCGGCCTGGCGGCCGATCCAGTACGCGTGCTGCATGGTGGCCAACGGGAACGGCGCCTCGTCGGGGTCCGTCGTCGGTGAAGGCAAAAATCTTGTGTCGCTTGCGAGTTCGTGCCCACGCAGCATCTCGTGCCACGCTGCGATGGTGGGGTTCGCCGCAAGTTGGGCGAAGGTGACGTCGGCTCCCTGTTTGCGCCATCGGCCCGCCAGCGCCATCATCCGGATGGAGTTCAGCCCCAACTGGATCAGATCGTCGTCATCGGCGATGTCGCCGGAGAAGTCCAGATGAGCGGCCACCACAGCACGGATCTGGTCCTTGCTGACGGGGCGCCCGTCACGTTCGTCCTGCAGCGGCATTCCGCTCCTTCCTATTGCGCGACGCCGGCGGCCAGGGCGGCGACGCTGCATTGCCACAACTCGGTGAGGCGGTCGACGTCGTAGCGTGTGAACAGTGCATCGCTGTAGCGCCAGTTCGTGATCAGTTGCGGGCCTTGGGCAGTCGCACCGATGAATGCGCTGAGGTGCAGCGCGAAGCGCAGCGGCAAATCGGGCTCCGGGTCGATCGGCAGAACGTCGACGTATGGCCCGGTGACCAGCGACCAGGGCTGATCTGAGGACCCGGCGAAGTCGAGCCGTCCCAAGTAGCTGAATTGGATCTGCGGTTCCGCTGCGCCTTGCAGGTCGGGGATGCAGTCGACATAGCGAAGCAGCCCGTAGTCGAGCCCGTCGTTCGGGAGGGCGTCGAGCTGGCCGGTCACCGTGGCGAGCAGCCGACGGGCGGTGTGCGGATTCGCTTGCGCCTCCAGCGCATCCGCCGCTGCAGCACCGGCGCCCAGCCGCACAGGAAACACGGTCGTGAACCAACCGACGGTGTTGGTGGTGTCGGCGTCCACGACAGCGTCGGCGCGGCCGTGGCTTTCCAGCGCGACGAGTGCGCCCGCCGCCGGGTCCTGGCCGCGTTGGCGCCGCCAACTCGCAACCGTCATTGCCGTTGCCGTCAACAGGAATTCGCGCATGCCGTCGGCTTTGGCCGTCAGGATGCGTTCGGTCACATCTGCCGACGTGACCACCGGGGTCACGCGCAGCGTGGACCAGGTGTCGCGGGTGGGGTCGGGGTGGCGCGCGCCGAGCGCCGGATCGGGGCCGTGGACCTGCGCCGCCCAGTAGTCGCGCTGAGCGGCCACGTCAGGTTCGGTTGCGCGCTGCCACATGAGCTGCGACCACCGGCGATACGAGGTGAACTCTGGCAGCATCTTCGGCGTCTCGCCGGACACCACGGCGCGCCACGCCTGGCTCAGATCGCTCAAGATGATGTGCCATGAGACGACGTCGACCGTGAGGTGGTGTGCGGTCAGCAACAACATCGGCCCGGTGCCCTCGCCTTTGAACCACAGCGCGCGCACCATTTCTCCAGTCCGCGGGTCGATCTCGTCCATGACGTTGCGGGCGCACTGTCCGATCGCCGGAGCCAATTGGCCGATGCCGGCGCCGGTCAGCTCCACCTCGGTCAGCAGATCGGCGGCGCGAACGACGCCGGGTTCGCGCGTCACCAGGCGCGGCCCTTTTACGGTGTCGACGAGAATCGACCGCAGGGTGTCGTGTCCGTCGATGAGCGTCTGCAGTATCGACTCGATCGTGGGACGGTCGATGTCGTTCGGCAGTCGGATCAACACAGCGTGGGTGAAGCGGCGGTAATTGCCGTACTCGAAGAGCCACGACACCATCGGCAGCGGCGGCACTTCCCCGTATTCGGGGTGTGGGTCGGCGGTGGCGGCGCCGGCTCCGTCGTCGATTGCGGCAGCCAGCTGGCGAATCGTGGGATGCGTCAATACCATTCGCGGCGTGACAGCGTGGCCGTGCCGGCGGGCCTGGTTCACCAGTGAGATCGCCACGATGCTGTCGACGCCGAGCGTGAAGAAGTCGTCGTCGATGTGTGGGACCACGCCGTTGAACAGCTCGGCGAACACCTGAGCCAATGACCGCTCCGTCTCGGTGCTCGCCGACGCTGCGTTCACATCCTCATGCCGCGACAACGCCTCGTGCGCCAGCCGGTCCAGCTCGTGGCCGTCGAGTTTGCCGTTGGCGTTCACCGGCAGGCGGGGCACCGTCACGATCCGGCCGGGCACCATGTAGGAGGGCAGCCGCTGCGCGAGCGCGGTGCGCACCCGTGCCGGCTCCGCTGCTGTATTGCCTTGCCAGACAACGAAAGCGACCAGACCTGCACCGCCTGCCCGGCGCACCACGGCAACCGCAGCATCGTCGACTCCCGGCTGGCTGCGCAGCGCGGTCACGACCTCGTCGAGCTCCACCCGGTAGCCGCGGATCTTGACCTGCGTATCCCGGCGCCCGACGTAGGCGTATCCGCCGTGCGGCAGCCGACGAACCAGATCCCCCGTGCGATACATGCGGTGGCCCGGGCGCAGCGGGTCGGCGACGAAGTGTGCGGCGGTTGCCGCCGCGTTGCCGACGTAGCCGCGGGTCACCTGGGCGCCGGACAGATACAGTTCGCCGACGGCGCCATGGGGCACTGCTCGCAGCATCGAGTCCAGCACGTACGCCGCCGTTGAGGCGTTGGGCGTGCCGATGGTCGGTGCCGGGTACTGCTTGACCGCCGCGACCACCGCTTCGACGGTCACCTCGGTAGGCCCGTAGCAGTTGTAGACCGCGGTATCGGGCAGGGCGCACAACCGCTCCCACATGGCCGTGTCGATCGCTTCGCCGCCCAACGCCAGCACCGCGAGCGTCCGCCGTGTCAGGCCAGCGGCGCTGAGCTGCGCATACATCGACGGGGTGGTGTCGATCATGTCGACTGCGTGGGTGCTGATTTTCGCGACCAGCCGGTGGGCGTCGCGCATCTCGTCGGCGTCGAAGAGGACAAGTTCATGTCCGTCGAGCAGGCCCACCATCGGCTGCCAGGACGCGTCGAAGCTCAGCGACCATGCGTGCGCTATGCGCAGCGTTCGGCCCAGGCGGGCGCGCGCGGGCCGGTAGACGCGGTCGCGGTGATCGGCGAAGTAGCTCAGCAGCGCGGCGTGAGTACCGGCCACACCTTTGGGTTCACCGGTTGAGCCCGACGTGAAGATCACGTACGCGCACTGCCCGGGATGACGACGAACTTCGGGCGCTGCGGCAGCGCGCCCCGAAATACGTTCGGCCACATCGGTGTCATCCAGCACCAATGTCGGTACGAGGCCTCCCGTCAGGTCCGCGCACTGCGACTCCGTCACTGCCAGCACCGCGGCGGACTGGCGCAGAATCGTCTCGACCCGGGGAGCCGGCAGGGTCACGTCCACCGGCACATACGCCGCGCCGGCGGCGAGTACCGCAAAAATCGTGACGATCGATCGCGCGGAGCGCGGAAGGGCCACCGCCACCACGCTTTCCGAGCCGACGCCGAGCTCGGCCAACTCCGCGGCGAGCCGGCACGCGCTATCGAACAGCTGGGCATAGGTGTAGCGCTCACCGCTGGTCGTCGTCAGCGCCAGGGCGCCGGGAGTGTTGCGGACTTGCCGCTCGAACATCTCCCACACTGTGCGGTCGCGAGCGGGATGCGTTGCCGGTGGCCGTAGTTCGGCCTTCTCGGCCGCAGTGAGAACATCCAACGCGTCGGGGCTGCCGTCGCCGGAGCCGGGAAGCTGGCGCAGCACGCCGAGCAGCCGCGCACCGATGTCGGCCGCCGAAAGGTGCGGCAGCGCCTCCGGAATCGCTTCGACGAGCACCAGCAGTGCGTCACCGCTCATATGCGATACCACCGTCAACGGGTAGTGCGTGAGGCTCTCCATCTGGACCGGTCGGAATCGCACGCCGTCTGGTGTGGTCGCCGGGCGGACCGCGTCGGAGATCGGCGCGTTCTCGAAGACGAACAGCGTGTCGAACAACGCGCCCTGGCCGAACTCACGCTGGATCTCGGCGAGGCTCAGGTAGCCGATGTCCCGCATCGCCGACAGCTCGCGTTGCAATCGTGCACACTGTTGCACCACCGACCCGCTGCGGTCGACGTGGTGGACGACGGGCACGGCGTTGATGAAAAGCCCGACCATCGATTCCACCCCGGGCAGCTGCTCGGGACGGCCGGACACCACGGTGCCGAAAACGACGTCGCGGCGGTCGGCAAGCCGGCCGAGCACCACAGCCCACGCGAAAAGTACCGCGGTGTTGAGCGTGAGCCCATGACGCGTTGCCCACTCGCGCAGCAGTGCCGTGTCGTCGGGCGGCAGCACAAACTCGGTCTTCTGCGGCACGCGGCCTGCGGCGGGAACCGCACCGTCGGCGAGCATCAGTGGTGCGGACACTCCGCTCAGATAGTCGATCCACTTGCGGATCGCCGCCGACGTGTCCTGCTCGGTGAGCCAGACGATGTAGTCACGGTAGGGCCGCGGCTCCGGTAGCCCGTCTGCGGATCCGCCCGCTCGATAGACCGCGAGCAGCTCGGTGAAGAACACCGCCAGCGCCCAGCCGTCCATGAGGATGTGGTGGGCGGTGAAGATCAACCGGCGCTGCGCGCCGCCCGGGGCGCTGAGCAGGACGGCTCGCAGCGCCGGACCGCGGCTCAGGTCGAATGGGCGCCGCCGCTCGGAGCGGGCGATTGCGTCGAATTCTGTTGGCAGAGCGCTACGTTCGGTCCATGGTAGCTGCGCCCGGCTGGGGATGATCTGCACCGGTTTCGGCACATCGCGGTCCCAGAACGCGGCACGCAGATTCGGGTGACGCGCCAGCATGGCCTGGGCGCTTCGCCGAAGCAGGTCAACGTCAAGCGGCCCGTCGATGTCGATCTCGAACTGCATCGTGTAGAGGTCGAGACTGTCCTGCGCCAGGCGGTACAGCGCAAACAGCCCTTGCTGCAGAGGACTGAGCGCCAGCACGTCCTCGACCTGCGGCGACGCCACGGTCACGATTGCCGCTGCCACGCGTCGGTGAGCTCCGCCAGTGCATCGGCGCTCAACCCCGATGCGCTCATCGGAACGTAATCACGTTGTGGCGCTGCTTCTTTGGTCGCTGCCGGTGCTACCGGTATGTCGCTGGCGGCGTCCACTGCTGCGGCCAACTCGGCTACCGTCATGTGCTCGAACACCATGGCCGGAGTCATGCTCAGTCCCTCGGCGCTGGCCCGGGCCGCCCATTGGACGCAGATGACGCTGTCGCCGCCGAGCGCGAAGAAATTGTCGTCGGGGTCGACGTCGGTGATGTCGAGCAGCTCTTCCAGCAACCGGGTCAACGTTCGCTCCGTTGCGGCCGACCCCCGCGCCGGCGGTTGCAGCGGGCCGCTGACCGGCGGTGCCGGCGGCGCCAGCAGCCTTTCCATCTCCGCCGCGGGCAGTACCTCCACGGCGGATACCGGCAGATCGGGTCGTATCGCGAAGGCGTCGAGGACGGTGCGGAAGGCGTCGCCGATCAGTGCAACGGTGTGCGGTTCGTAGAGATCGGCATTGCCGACCACCCACACGTCCAGCCCGCCGTCCGCTGTCGCGTTCAGTCCCACGTTGAGGTCCAGATACGAGACGTCCAGCTGCATCGGAAGCGAGACGACGGTGGTTTCGCCGGTGCCGGTCAAGTCGCGCGGCTGCAGCGCCCAGTCGTCTCCGCGATAGTTGATCATGGTCTGGAACAAGGGGTTTCGCGATCGTGACCGGGCCGGGTTGAGTGCCTCCACCACGCGTTCGATGGGCACTTCCTGGTGGCCGAACGCATCGAGTACAGCCTCGCGGCTGCGGCCGACGAGTGCGCGAAGGGTCGGATCGCCGGACACGTCGTTGCGCAGCACCACCATGTTCGCGAAGAGGCCGACCAGGTTCGCCGTCTCTGGGTCGACCCGGGCGGCCACCGGGGTGCCGACCGGGATGTCCGGTCCGCCGCCGAGTTTGTGCAGCAGCACCGCCAGAGCCGCCTGGTGGACCATGAATTCCGTGGCGCCTTCGCGTTCGGCGAGCCCCGTGAGTGCCGCCCGGCGGCTCGCCGGCAGCGCGAAGTGGACCACCTCGCCTCGTGTGCCCAGCATTCGCGGGCGGGAACGGTCAGGCGCCACCGAGATTTCCTCGGGCAACCCGGCCAGCTGTTGACGCCAGTGCGCCAGCTGCGCCTGTCCCCACGCGCTCGGGCCATCGAACTGATCGCGCTGCCACAGGCAGTAGTCGGCGTACTGGATGGCAAGTGGTTTCCACTGCGGTGCCGTGGCATTCCGGCGCGCGCGGTACGCGACGACGAGGTCGTCGAAGACGATGCCGAGTGAGACGTGGTCGGCGACGATGTGGTGTACGAGCAGGTACAGCACATGGTCTTCGGGCGCGACCGTCAACAGTGTCGGCAGGATCAGCGGGCCGGACTCGGGCCTGAGAACCTGGCGACGAAGCTGTGCGATCGCTTGGTCGACTGTCGCCGCGCCGACGTGCCGGACCGCCAGATCCACCTCACGTGCCGGATGCACGATTTGGTAGGGAACACCGTCGTGCTCGTCGATGTTCGTGCGCAACGCCTCATGTCGCGCCACCACATCATTGAGTGCGCCGGCCAGAGCGGCGGTGTCCAGCGGCCCGTCGAAGCGAAGCGTCAACGCCATGTTGAACGCGTCGCTGGGGCCCTCCATGCGGTACTGGAACCACATCGCCAGCTGGGAGTGGGACAACGGAAGTCGCTGCGGGCGAACACGTTTCGTCATAGTGGGCCGTGCTGTCTTCTGCTCGCAGCTGCTCGACTGCCCGGCGAGCACGGCCGCCAGCCCCGCGGGTGTCGGAGTGTCGAACACGGCGCGCACCGTCAACTCCGCTTCGAACTCGGCACGGATCTGGGCGACCAGCCGCGCGGCCAGCAGGGAATGCCCTCCGAGTTCGAAGAACGAGTCGTCGGCGCCGACCCGCTCGCAGCCGAACAGCTTGGCGAAGATCGCGCACAATCGGCGCTCGGCCGCCGTCGCCGGCTCGCGATAACGGCCGCGCGCGACGGGAGTGGGTGTCGGCAGCGCCCGCTTGTCCACCTTGCCGCTCACGGTCAGCGGTACCTCCGGGATGACTGCGAAAGCGCTGGGCACCATGTAGTCCGGCAGCGACTCGGCCGCGTGGGCACGAAGCTCTTCCACATCGGGAGCAATGCCGTCGACGGGCACGACGTAGGCGACCAGCGTCGGTCCGATCTCGGTGTCCTGGGCGACGACGACGCAGCGTCTGACCGCCGGATGGGCCGCGATCGCAGATTCGGCCTCCCCCAGCTCGACGCGAAACCCGCGGATCTTGACCTGCTCGTCGGCGCGGCCGACGAACTCGAGTTCACCAGACAGGTTGCGTCGCACCAGGTCTCCGGATCGGTATAACCGCATGCCCGAGCTGAACGGGTCGGCGACGAATCGCTGTGCGGTCAACCCCGGCCGCCCGAGATAGCCGCGGGCGAGCTGGTGGCCGCCCAGATACAGTTCGCCGACCACCCCCGCCGGCACCAACGCCAAGTCCTCGTCCAGCACGTAGGCGTAGACGTTGCGGTTGGGTACACCGATGGGCACCACACGTGTTCCGTACGACGCCGTCACCGGCATGTGCGTCGAGCAGACCACGGCTTCGGTGGGGCCGTAGTGGTTACGCAACTGGGCGTCGAAGAAGTCTGGGAACTTGTCCGCGACTTCACCCGGTAAGGCCTCTCCCCCCACCGGGATCAGTCGCAGCTGTCGCCATTCGTCGGCCTGCGGCATCTCCAGCAGCGTGGCGAGCATCGACGGCACCATGTGCAGCACTGTGACGCCGCGGCGCCTGATCAGATCGGCGACATAACCGACGTCGCCGAACGCGTCGGGCTTCGGCACGATCAGCGCAGCGCCAAGCGACAACGTGACGAAGATGTCCAGCAGCGACGCGTCGAAACTCACCGACGACGACTGCAGCAACCGATCGTCGGCGGTCATGCTCCACTCCGCGATGAAGCTGTCCACGTGTTCGGCGATCGCGTCGTGTGCGACTGCGACACCCTTGGGCAGGCCGGTGGATCCGGATGTGTAGATGACGTACGCCAGGTGCTGCGGCAGCAACGGGCGAACACGCTCGGTGTCGGTCACCGCATCATCGGGCAGAAGCGTGGCGGCTGCCTCGGCGTCCCGGTACTCCGGCGGTCCCAGCACAAGCCTCGGCTGCGCGTCGGCGAGTAGGTAGGCGACGCGGTCGGGCGGGTAGGCCGGATCGATCGGCAGATACGCCGCGCCGGCCTTCACGACGGCGAGCACTGCGACGACGAACTCCACCGACGTGGTCATGCGCAAGCCGACGATGTCCTCGGCGCCGATTCCACGGCGAATCAGCCAGCGTGCCAGCCGGTTTGCGCGCCGGTGTAGCTGCCGGTATGTCAGCTCCTCGTGCTCCGACACCACGGCTGGCGCATCAGGCGTCACCGCCGCGGCCGCTTCCAGCAGGGCGACCATCGTGGTGGCGGGGGTGGCCACCAGCGCCCCGTGCGACTGCTCGAGTACGCGGGTGGACTCGTCGGCGCTCAGCATCGCCACGCTGCCGAGGCGACGTCGCGGTTCGTCGATCGCGTTGTGTAGCAGCTGGGCGTAGTGCGACAGCATCTGCTCCGCGACTGCGCCGTCCACGGCGCCGGCCTGGTAGTCGAACTCGACCGCAACGCCGTCGGCGCCTGACACAACCGCCAACTCCAGCGGCAGCTGCGCGGTTGCTGCGCCCAGCTCCAGGTGCTGGACCGCGACACCGTCGAGGTGCATGTCGTAAGCACTTGTGCGCGTGCTGAATCCGAGCCGGACGAGCTGCTCCATGCCGTCGCGGCCCGTCGTCCTGGTGGGGTTGACTTCCCGTATCACACGGTCGATGCCGACAGACTGGTGAGCGAAAGCACCGAAACAGGTGTCGCGTACGGCCTCGACCACCGAGCCGAAGGTGTCATCCGGGCGCATCGAAATCCGCAGCAGCACCGTGTTGCCGAAATATCCCAGGGCGCGCTCAGCAGCCGCCGGCCGCTCGGTGACCGGAACCGACACCAGGAACTCGAGCGCGCCGGTGTAGCGGCGGACCAACGCCGCGAAACCTGCGAGCAGCACCATGAACGGCGAGGCGTGCCGGTCACGGCCGAAGGTTTCCACGCGGCGGTACAGGCCGGCGGGCAGCGGCCGGCTTCGGCGTTCGGCGCGCTTGGTGAAAGGTGTTGCGGCACCGCCCGGAAGAATCAACGGTTCCGGCAGCGGCTGCAGCGTGCTACGCCAGTAGTCGACGTCGGCCTCGGTGGGCGGTGCGGGCGGTGCCAGCACAGCGGCCGCAATGTACTGCGGGCCATGGCCGCCCGCGTGGCTGCCGTTGTAGGCGGCGCTCAGATCACCGAAGAAGACCGCCCAGCATTCGTCGTCCCAGCAGATGTGATGCACCACGAACAACAGGACGAACTGGTCAGCGCCGGTGCGCAGCAGCGTCACCCGCAGGGGCAGCTCGTTGCTCAGGTCGAATGGTCTGCCGCACTCCTGGTGGGCCAGGACTTCGAGCGGCGCCGGCTCGGCATCGTCGGCATCGCCGACCAAATCGACTGTCTGCCATGGTATTTCGACGTCACTGCGCACCACTTGGTACGGCTCGCCGTCGGCGTCGACACCGTAGGTGCTGCGCAAAACGGTGTGGCGGGACAGCACCTCGTCGAAAGCGCGGCGCAGCCGGACTTCGTCGAGGGCGCCCGTCAGCCGGAACGCGACCCCGATGTTCAGCGTGGCGTCGGACGGGTCCATGCTCTGCAGAAACCACATCCGCCGCTGGCCGGCGGAAAGCCGGTAGGGCTGGCCCACCCGGACGTGTTGCTGCTCAGTCGATCTCGGAGCGGCTAGGCCACTTTCGGCGATGCGCCGGCGTAGTAGCTCGCGGCGGCGGTCGTGCACACTCTGGGCGTCCTCTGCCATGGCCCGTCGCTGTCTCCTGAGATTGTGTGCGTCATCCGTCACCACCTAGGTTCTTAGCATAGGCTAGGCTAACTAGCCAAGGCGAGGGAGACCTGATGACGAACGGGCCGCAGGCAAGCGCATCGGTGGGTGCAGCGGACGTGTCGAAGTGGCGCACCGTTCTCGAGCACGAAGCGTTCCCCAAAGTGTTCGCGTTGCACCCACTTGATCCACAATGCGACCTCGACCTCGTCCACGGGTGGATGAACGACCCGGACGTCGCCCGGTTCTGGAAGATGGCGTGGCCGCGCGACCGGATCGCCGATTATCTGCGCCGCCAGTGCCGCAGCAGACATTCCACCCCGTATGTCGGTGTGCTCGGTGGCGTTCCGATGAGCTACTGGGAGCTTTACCGCGCCGATCTGGACACGCTGGCCCAGCACTATGCCGCCCGTGCGCACGACGCCGGAGTGCACTTGCTGGTGGGTCCGGCGCAGTGGCGGGGCCGCGGACTGGCGGCGGCTCTGCTGCGCGCGGTCTCCGGCTGGCAGCTGCAGGCCGACCCGCACGCCACCCGCGTAGTTGCGGAGCCTGACGTCGACAACGAGCGGTCAGTGCGGGCGTTCGAGCGCGCAGGCTTTCACCGCTCAGGCGTGCTGGAGCTGCCGAACAAGCGGGCCGTGCTCATGGTTCGTGACCGCGGTCGGGGCTGACGGAGACTCCTGCTATCGCGTCCGGGTTATGTTAGCCTTCGCTAAGTTTAGGCCCTTCGCGCTGAATTCGACACGGCGATCGAGAGAGGCGGTGCTGCATGCGCGCATTGGGTTGGATTCGCCAATTCCACCGACCCCCAACACCCGAATGCCCCCCGCTGCTTGTCTTTCCACACGCCGGCGCCGGGGCATCGGCCTACCGCACGTTCTCGAAAGCACTCAGCGCGACGTTCGACGTCCTCGTTTTCCAGTACCCGGGGCGGCAGGACAGAGCAGCCGAGCCGCCGCTGGTGTCGCTGCCCGAGCTCGCTGCGGGCGCTTTCGACGAGTTCCAGACGTCGCCGCACAACCGCAACGTCCCGCTCCTTACGTTTGGCCACAGCATGGGTGCGTTGGTCGCGTTCGAGTTCGTCCGGATCGCGGAGGCACGCGGCATCGAGGTGCGCCAGCTCGTCGCGTCCGCCGCAGTCGCTCCGTGCTACGCCGCCGCAAAACCGCCTCACCCGACCGAGGACGAGGCGATCCTCAACCATCTCGGCGCGCTGGAGGGCACCGACGCAGGGGTGTTCGCCAACCGCGACGTGATGCGGCTGGCGCTGCCCGTGATCAAAGCCGATTACCAAGCGTTCGACGCGTATTCCTGCGCCGACGACGTCAAGGTCGCCGCGCCTATCCACGCACTCGGCGGTGACCAGGACCCGATCGTGACGCTCGGCGATCTCTACGGATGGGCGAAGCACACCGACAACCTGGCGGTCACCATGTTCGACGGCGGCCACTTCTATTGGAACCACCACCTCGACGCAGTCGCAGAGCTGCTGGCGACGAGAGCACGATGCGAACAGACGGCATGACCGAGTCGACCGGCGACGACGATCCGATCGTCATTTCGGGAATGGCCGTCGAGGCACCCGGCGGAATCGACACGCCGGCCGCATTGTGGACCGCGCTCAGCGAGGCGAAAGAACTGATCGGGCCCTTCCCCCGCGACCGCGGCTGGCCGATCGACGACCTGCTGTCGCTGTCGCGACGGGAAGGCTGGGGCGCGGTATGTGATGCTGGCGGATTCCTCGACCGCGCAAGCACTTTCGACCCGGCCTTCTTCGGCATCACCCATCGCGAAGCCACCGTCATGCAACCGCAGCAACGCGTCGCGATCCGGGTGGCGTGGCAGGCGCTGGAGAATGCGGGCGAGAACCCCGGTGCCCTGGAGGGTGCCGACGGCGGATGTTTCGTCGGCCTGTCCCCGATGGAATACGGTCCGCGCGCCACTACCCCAGACGACTACAGCGGACACCGGATCGCCAGTCTGGGACAGCTCGGGGCAGCGGGCCGCATCTCACACTGTCTTGGCTTGCACGGCCCTTCGATTGCGGTCGACACCGCGTGCGCGTCGTCGCTGACGGCGCTGCACCTGGCTGCCTCGGCGGTGCGGGCCGACGAATGCGAATGGGCACTTGCCGGGGGCACCTGCGTCATGGGATCGCCCGCCGCCTTCTACGAATTCGCAAGGCTCAACGCACTTTCCGACGACGGGCACTGTCGCGCGTACTCCGATGACGCCAGCGGGACGGTGTGGGGCGAAGGTGCGGGCATGGTGCTCGTCGAACGCGAATCGCGCGCGCGACAACTCGGACACCGCGTCTACGGGCGAATCCTCGCTGTGCGCACCAACCACAACGGCAAGGGCAAGCCGATCCTGGTGCCCCGGGTGGGCGCCCAGGCGCAGCTGATCCGCAAGACGATCGACGCGGCCGGCATCGATCCGTCAGACGTCGCAATGATCGAAGGGCATGGCACGGCAACGCTCGCCGGTGATCCGGTAGAGCTGATCGCGATGTTCCAGACGTACGGGACAGCGGGTTCTGAGGCGTTGGTCGGCTCGGTGAAGTCCAACGCCGGACATGCCCAGGCAGCGTCGGGAATCCTGGGACTGATCAAGCTGCTGCTGGCCGGACAGCACGGCTACATTCCACCGACTCTGTTCGCGGACAACCCGACCCGAAAGGTCGACTGGGACATGACCGGTCTGCGCCTGGCCGCCAAACTCCAGCCATGGGAACCCAAAGACGGCGTGCGCTACGGCGCGGTGTCGTCCTTCGGCGCGGGCGGTGCCAATGCCCACGCCATCATCGCGATGCCTGCCGACGCAGAAGGTGGCGTGGGTGCATAGCTACCGGCTGCCCGACGGCACCATTCCCGTCCTCGTCTCGGGCGACAGTCCCGCTCTCGTGCACGCCGATGCCGCGGGACTGCTCTCCTATGTGAGTGATCGCCCCGAAGTCGCGCCAGAAGCAATCGCCGGCATGCTGTTTCGCAGCCGAACGGCTCGGCGGTACCGGGCTCTGGCGATGGTGCGCAACCGCGGTGACATGGTCACCGCCCTGCGGGCGATCGCCGACGGCCGCAGACACAATGCGGTGCTACGCGCCGGCCGGCCGGCAGCGGCGCGCCGGTTGGCCTTCGTCTTTCCCGGACAAGGTGCGCAGCGGCCCGGAATGGGGCGGCTCTTCTACGACACCGTGCCCGCATTCCGCACGGAAGCCGACCGCTGCGCTGAAGCGTTCGACCGACAGTTCGGCGAGTCGCCGCTGGAATACCTGCTCGGAGAGCAGATATCTGCGGGCGACTCCGCCCGGACCGTCCAACCTGCGCTGTTCACCCAGATGGCTGCGCTGGCGGCCATGTGGCGCTCCTTCGGCATCACCCCGGATGTCAGCGTGGGACACAGCCAGGGAGAGATCGCGTGCGCCTATGTGGCCGGCGCGATGACGTTGGCCGACGCCGCGCTCGTCGTCGGTACGCGCGCACGTGCCGCCGACGAGTTCGTCTTTACCGAGTACGCCATGGCGGTGGTGGCCGCAGATCGCGACACATGCGAAGACGCTGTCGCCCGCGAGCCGGGCTGGGCGCAGCTGTCGGCGGTCAACTCCCCTGGCATGCACGCTATTTCAGGCGAGCGCGGCACCGTCACCGCGATCGTCGACGCCTTCGCGAAGCGTGGTACGTTCGCCCGGGTCATCCCGGTCCACTATCCAGCGCACACGGCGCTGATCCACGAGATCGGCGACAAAGTCCGCGCGGCCACCCAGAACCGCCTGCGAGATGCGGCCTTTCTTCCCACCGCGATCGAATGCCTCGGTGCCACCCTCGGCGGCCCCATCGGTGGCGGCCTGCCCGTCGAGCAGTACTGGTTTCTCAACCTCCGTAACACCGTTCGGTTCGACAAAGCAATCGCTGCCGCGCTCGCACGCGGCGTCGATACATTCGTCGAACTGGCCGAACACCCCACGCTGCAGTTGGCGATCCGCGAGAACCTCGCGGCGTCGCCCGAGGCGGACAAGTCCGTCGTGGTGGGCACGTCCGAACGCACGGCCGCCGATCTCGGTGAGTTCAGCCGCAATCTGGCCTTACTCGCGCTACATGACCTCGACTATCGATGGGAGAACCTGCGCACCGGGGACGACGACGTGCGACTACCGTTGCGGGACTTCCCCAACTCCCCGATGAACGAGACACGGCTCTGGCTTCCCTACGAGGCTGCTCCGGCTCGCCCGCCACAGCCGGCCCGAGACTCTCACGCGGTCAGTGTGCCTCCGCGGCTGCTCGTCGAGACCTGGGTGCGGCTTTCGCACCGGTCGCTGACACCCCCGCGCGCCATCGGAATCGTCGACCACACCGGGGTATCCGATGACCTTGCCGCGGCGCTCTGTACTGCCGCGGGTGACACCGGCGCCACAGCCCGCATGCTCGGCGAAAATGCCGGAGCAGCAGCCGATCTCGACACCGTGGTGGTGTTGCTGCCACCGTCCCTGCCGCTGGACGTCGATGCGGCCGCCGCCGAAGTCGCGGCCTTCTTCGCCGACCGGCCGTGGTGGCCCCGACTGACCGACAACATCACCGAATGCTGGCTGGTCACTGTCGGGGGCGAGGCCGTGGTCGACGACGACCCGCCACCCGATCTGGTGCACGCCGCGGCCAGCGCAGGTTTCCGCAGCATCGGCGCCGAACATCCCCGCGTCCGATTCCGCCACCTCGACCTTGCGGCGAAACCGGAACCTGCCCACGCCATCCTCACGGCGCTGCACACCCGCGACGAGTCGGAGCTGGCACTGCGCGGCGGCGGGCTCTACGCCAAGCGGCTGGTCGAGGGCGACACCTCATTCAGCCAGCCCTACACCCCGGAGCATGTGCTGATCCTCGGCGGCACCGGCAATCTTGGCCTGGAGTTCTGCAACCACTTTGCACACGGGGGCGCACACCGGATCACGCTGGTGAGCAGATCGGGCGGCAACGCCGAGGTCGCGGCGCGGCTGGCGCAGATCCGTTCCGCGACCACGTCGGACATCCAGGTGGTCAAGTGCGACGTCGGCGATCACACAGCAGTGGCCGAACTGTCCGACGCGTATCGCAACACACCGGCAGACCTGATAATCCATGCCGCGCTTGACTATTCGCACCTGGAACTGGCTGACGTGACCGCGGCGAATGTGGACAAGTCGATGCGCGCCAAAGTGCTCGGCATCTGGCGTGTCCTCGGAGCATTTCCCCGCACCGACGACTGCCGGATCGTGTTGTGCTCGTCGATGGCGGCGAATGTCGGCGGCCGGGGCCAGGTGGTGTACGCAGCAACCAATCGGATGCTCGATGCGCTGGCACATCGGTTACGCGCCGACGGCGCCGACTGCGTGTCGGTGGAATGGGGCCCGTGGACCGTGCATTTCGACCTCGACGCGACGAGTAAGGCGAGACTGGCGGCTACCGGCGTGCTGCCGATGGCGCCCGCCGACGCGCTGGCGCTGGGTATGTGCGGGCTGCGCGGCAACGCGCTCGTCGCGGCGTTCGACCTCGACACCGCGCGGCCGGTGCTCGACGCCTACGGCTATGGGCCGTTGCTCTCACAGCTGGCGTCGCCGGTCGTCGAGTCCGAGCCGGCGGATGCGGCAGCGGATGTTCCACACCGGTTCGTCAAGCTGCTTGCCGACGTCATCGGTGTCGAGGGCCCCGATGCGATCGACACCTCGGTACCGATGGTGGCGATCGGCCTGGACTCGTTGCAGGCGTTGGAGTTTCACCGCCGTGTCAAGAACGAGTTCGACTATGAGCTGCCGGTCGCGGATTTGCTCGGCGGGGCCTCCACCGCCGACGTGCTCGCTGCGCTGACAGCGCGTGACCTGTCGCGTCAGATGCGCTGACACTGCGCCGCGCCGGTAGGTGCTCGAGCGGTCCCACCGAGGTCGGCGCCCAGCACACGATCCGACATCCGCCCCAGACAGCTCAGGTTGGGAAACCCGGGACCCTGGTTGAGGGCGGACAGATTGGGCAGGAACAGCTTCGGCGTCACACCGGTGACGGCCAAATCGTGGCCGATGGATTCCTCCAGCCGCTCGCGGGTGACGGGGCCGCAGAGACCCAGCTCCAATAGGTCCAGGGCGTCTTGGCGCAGCAGGGGCATAAACCACAGCGGGTCGGCGCCGGACCCGTCGATCACGAGGTCGAACCCGTGCACTGTCTCCAGCCGTTCACCGACGGTGCCGCCGTGTGGGCCGTCGGTGTGCAGCGTGATCCGGATCTGACCGTCCCGCTCGACGGCGTGTGCGACACGTCCGCGCAAGTGCCGAATCCTCTCGTCGGCGAGCAGCGACTCCTGCACCCGGGCGGAGAACACTCCGCGGTCGGTGCGGGCTATGGCCTCCCGCCGCTCGGCGAGCGACAGGCTGTGCCAGTCGGTCGGATCGGAGAACAGGGAATTCTCGAAGAAGCCCTCGCCGCGGGTGAACAGCGTTGCCTGGGGCGATATCACGGTGATCGCCGAAAACCGGTGGTGGAAAAGCTCATTGAGGATCGATGCGGCGGACTCGCCGCCGCCGATCACGGCTACTCGCGTGGCGCCGATGCGTTCGGTGCCCGCGGCGCGCTGCCAGAATTGGGCTATCGACCACACTTGTGGATGGCCGGGCAGGATCGAGCGGGCGGGCTGGCCCGGGCCGGTCATCATGATCGCTTCTGCGGTAAGGCGCGAATCCCGCGTCTGTAGTACCCATTGCGACCCGTCGACCGAAACCTCAACCACCTCCCCGCCAACGACTCTCAAGCCCGCTGCCTCAGCGACCCAGCGCAGATATTTGGCCCATGTCCCGTGCGGCGGCGACGGCCGGCCGCGGTCGACCCAACCCGCGAATTCGCCTGTGGTGACGAGAAACGCCTGCCAGCTGTGCCGCAGCATCCGCGTGTCGAGTTCGGCGTTTCGGCCCGGCGCGAGCGTCGACCGGTAGGGAAAGCCGACGTCCTTCTCGGGGCTGGTACCCAATCGCTGTCGGCCGTCTGTCCAGCCGCCCACGGCCTGCCAGTTCGCCGCAACGCCCCGGCGTTCGACCGCGAACACATCGGGCGCCGGTATACCCATCTCGCGCAGCACTGCCGCCTTCGCGGCCACCGCCACCGCCTTGGCGCCGGCGCCCACGATCGCGAGTGTGCCGGTCATCGGTTGTGCGCCTGGGGTTCGGGCAGCGCACCCCGATCGATCTTGCCGTGGGTGGTGATGGGTATTTCGTCGAGCACCACGTACGCCGCCGGCGTCATGTAGTCCGGCAGTACCGCGCTGACCCGAGCCCGTACCCGGTCCACCTCGACCGCGTCGCAGCCGGCCGACGGCGTCACGTAGGCCACCAGTGCGCGCCCGGCGCCGGCCAACTCGCGGACGACGACGACGCATTGGCCGACGCTGGGATCGACGGAGATGGCGGAGGCCACCTCACCGATTTCGACGCGCAATCCGCCCACCTTGACCTGTTCGTCGGCGCGCCCGATGAACTCGAGGTCGCCGTCGCCGTTACGTCGGGCCACGTCACCTGTGCGATACAACCGGCCGCTCGTCGTATAGGGGTCGGCGACGAACCGCTCTGCGGTCAATACTGGCCGGCCGAGGTAACCCCTGGCCAAAGAGTCGCCACCGATGTAGATTTCGCCGATCGCGCCGACCGGTACGGGCTGCAGCATGTGATCGAGCAGATGCACGGTGGTGTTGATCTTCGGCCTACCGATCGGCACCACGCGAACGCCCTGCTTGCCCACCGCGTGATACGTCGTCGACGCGATCGTGGCCTCGGTCGGGCCGTAGAAGTTGTGCAGCGGCGCGTCGAACGTGGCGTGGAACTTGTCGGCAAGATCTCCCGGCAGCGGCTCGCCACCAACCGGGATACGCTGCAGCGTCCGCCACTGCGAGCTGCCGGGTAGCGACAGGAACAGCCCCAGCATCGACGGCACCAGGTGCATCGACGTGATCCGCTCGCGTTTCAGCAAGTCGGTCAGATAGCCGACGTCGCGCAACACATCCCGACGTGGAATCACCAAACGCGCACCGCGACTCAAGGTTCCGAAGATCTCCTCGATGGAAAAGTCGAAGCTGCTCGAGGTCACCTGCAGCACGGTCTCGGCGCCGTCGGCGTGACACACGGCGCCGAACCAGGCGAAGTACTGCGCCACCGAGGCGTGTGTGACGGCCACCCCTTTCGGTGCACCGGTGGAACCTGAGGTATAGACCACGTAGGCGAGGTTGTCCGGCCGCAGCGGGCTTACCCGGTCGGCATCGGTCGGATCGCTGGCCGGATACCTGTCGAGCGATCGGGCGACGTCGTGAAGAGGGTCGCGCAGCACGAGTTTGGGTGCCGCGTCGGCGAGGATGAAGTCGATCCGGTCGGCTGGATAGGCCGGGTCGACCGGCAGGTACACCGCGCCCGTTTTCGCGATTGCCAACGCGCTGGCAACGAGTTGAGGCGAGCGCTCCATGACCACTGCCACCACGTCTTCGGCGCCGATCCCCCGTGCGATCAGCCAGTGCGCCAGCCGGTTTGCCTGTTCATTGATATCGCGGTAGGTGAGGTGCCGGCCGTCGTAGGTCAGCGCGACCGCGTTCGGGGTGGCTCGGACTTGACGCTGCACGGCATCGGCGAGGGTGACAGCGGGCACGTCAGCCTTCGCGCCGCGGGACACCTCGTACAGCCAGGCGGCATCGCGGCCCAGGAAATCGAGCGCCCAGAGCGCCGTATCAGGTTGGCGCACGGCATTTTTGAGGATCTGCTCCAAATGTGTCAACAATTGGCTGACCAGGGGGCGGTCGAGCACCTCCGTCAAGTACCGGGCCTTTGCCCGCGCGCCGCCGGGTCCGCGTTCGACCGTTATCTCGAGTGGCAGTCGTCCCGGTTCACCGTGCAACGCTGTGCGCGTGCACCGCACACCGTCTGCGAAGGCACCGCTGCGCGTGCTCTGCGTGTGGTCACACCGGGCGAAGCTCAACCGCGCCACGCTGTCGGCGCCGCGGGGATTCCCGGTGATCTCACGGGTCACCCGATCCAGCGCGGCGCCCTGATGCGCATATGCCGCGCTCATGGTGCCGTGGAGATATGTCACAAGGTCCCGAAAACTACTGTCTGACTGAGTTTTTACTCGTAGCAAGACGGGGCCGGCGAAGTAGCCGATCGCCTGACGCGTTTGCTGAGTGCACTCCGGGACAGCCGAGGCCATCAGGAAATCGTGAGTGTGGGTGTATCGGGTTATGAGCGCGCAGAGCGCAGCGCACGCGACCGCGTCGGGGGTGGTGCCTGTCTTGGCCGCGAGGCGGTCGACCGCAACCATGATCTCGCCGGACAGCTGTCGCATGCAGACGCCGGAACGTCGGGTGCGCGGTACTGCCGCGCCATTCGGGCCTGGAAGTTCAAGGGGCTCAGGCAAGTTCGCTAACACATCTCGCCAGTAGGTCAGATCGGCGCCGGAATCGGCTGCGAGTTGCGGCTGCGTCAACGGCACTGCCGGAGCGTTCGAGTAGCCGCGAGGGTCGGCGTAAGCCGCGCTCAAGTCGGTCAGGAATACTGGCCACGACGCGTCGTCCCAGGCGATGCGGTGGGCGACGACCAGCAGCATGTGTTCGGCCTCATTCATGCGGATCAGTGTGAGGCGCAGCGGCGAATCGACGGTCAGGTCAAACGGCATCCCGAACTGCCGTTGCGCCAACACATTTAGCCGCAATTGCTGGCCCTGTCCGGTCAAGTGCGTCAGATCGTGTTGCGTCCACGCCGGCGACAGTGCGCCGATCGGGTGGACCACCTGGGCCAGGCCGCCTAGATCGTCGACCCGATATGTGGTGCGCAGAATTTCGTGACGCGCCGTCACCGCCGCGACTGCGTCCTTCAGCCGCGTCGCATCGAGATCGCCGGTGAGCCGGTAGGACGCGGCGACGTTCAGCGCCGCACCGCTTCCGTCGGCGAAGGAAACGAACCACATTCGCCGCTGGCCGGCGGTTGGTGCGACGTGTCGCAGCACTTCCGGCGTGACACCAGTCGTAGTCAAGTCGGGGGTCGACCTTCCGAGCAGGAGTTAGTAGAGGCTGCCCTAACTTGCCGTAGGCTACCGTACGTTCACCGAACAGGACACGCCTACCCTGGAGACTTCGAGCATCCGTGACCGCTGCCCAGCCGCCCGAAAGCGCACCACCGGAGGTCATGGACGGCTTCGTCCCGTTCCCGCCCGAGCGTGCGGCGGCTTACCGCGCAGCGGGCTACTGGACCGGCCGCCCACTCGACTCCGTGTTGCGCGTGGCCGCAACGCGGTGGCCGAACCGGACCGCTGTCGTGGATGCCGTCGAGCGCTTCACGTATGCCGAACTCGACGCACTGGCAGACCGCGCAGCCGCCGGGTTCGCGTCGCTCGGGATCGCGCCGAAGCAGCGCGTGCTGCTACAACTGCCCAATTCGTGCCGCTTCGCGGTCGCGCTGTTCGCTCTGCTGCGCACCGGCGCCATTCCGGTCATGTGCCTGCCCGGCCACCGGCTCGCCGAACTCAGCCACTTCGCCGAGGTGAGCGGCGCGGTCGCGGCAGTGATCGCCGACGAGGTGAACGGCTTCGACTACCGCTCGATGGCCGAGCAGCTGATCGCAGCACATCCTGCGATACACCATGTCGTCGTCGACGGCGAGGCTGGCTCCTTCACCCCGTGGGCCGATGTGGTGGCCCACGACTGCGAGCCTCCGGCCGTCACCATCGACCCGGAGGCGCCGGCGCTGCTGCTCGTGTCGGGTGGCACCACCGGCCCACCGAAACTCATCCCCCGCACCCACGACGATTACCTTTACAACGCCACCGCGAGCGCGGCATTGTGCCGGCTGACCCGGGATGACGTCTACCTCGTGTCGCTACCGGCGGGACACAACTTCCCGCTGGCGTGCCCCGGCATCCTCGGCGCGATAAACGCCGCCGCGACAGTGGTTTTCAGCACCGACCCGAGCCCGGAGTCGGCGTTCGCGACGATCGAACGGCACCGGGTTACCGTCACCGCGCTGGTGCCGGCGCTGGCCAAACTGTGGGCACAGGCATGCGAGTGGGAGCCCACTCGGCCGAAAAGCCTTCGGCTGCTTCAGGTTGGGGGGGCCAAGCTGGGTGCCGACGACGCCCGTGCGGTCCGGGCTGCCTTGACACCGGGACTGCAGCAGGTGTTCGGGATGGCCGAGGGCATGGTCTGCTACACGCGGCTCGACGATCCGGCCGACGTGGTGTACCACACACAAGGCTGCCCGTTGTCCCCGCACGACGAGCTGCGCGTGGTCGACGACGCCGGCAACGACGTCGGGCCCGGCGAGGAGGGTGAACTGCTGGTGCGCGGACCGTGCACGTTCAACGGCTACTTCCGTGCCCCACGCGACAACGAGCGGGCGTTCAGCCCGGACGGCTTCTACCGCACCGGCGACCGGGTGCGTCGCTTCGCCAACGGCTACGTGGAGGTGACCGGCCGGGTCAAAGACGTCATCCAGCGCGCTGGCGAAACAATCTCTGCCCTCGACCTCGAATCACATCTGCTGACGCACCCGGCTGTCTGGGCAGTGGCCGCCGTAGGGTTACCGGACGAACACCTGGGCGAAAAAATCTGTGCCGCAGTGGTTTTCGATGGAGCCCCGACGACACTGGCCGACCTCAACTCCTACCTGGACGAGCGAGGTGTAGCCACCCACGTGCGCCTGGACATGCTGGTGCCCATGGCAGCGCTGCCGACGACAGCGGTCGGCAAGGTCGACAAGCGGGCGCTCGCAGCGCAATTGGGGGCTTCGGCCTAGGATCGCGCGACCAGATACGGCGCGAGACTGGTCAACTTCTCGCAGGTTTCCTCGAACTCGCGTTCCGGCGACGACTCGGCGATGATCCCGGCACCCGCTCGCAGCCAGGTGCGGCCGTCGCGTTCGTAGGCGGCCCGCAACACCAACGCGGCGTCCAGTCCGCCGTCTGCAGAAAGCGCCACGACAGCGCCCGAGTACAGGCCTCGCGGGGACTCGTCCAAGCGCAGGATCGATTCGATGCCTTCGGCCTTCGGAATGCCTGACGCGGTCACTGCCGGGAAGAGCGCCTCGAGCGCGTCCATGCGGTCACACGACCGGTGCAGCCGCGCGCGCACCGTGGAACCCAGATGCTGGACGCTGCCGCGTTCGCGCACGGACATGAAGTCGCTCACCACCGTGCTTCCCGGCTCGGCGACCTCGGCGATCTCGCGCAGCGAACTGCGCACCGAAATAGCATGCTCCACAATCTCTTTGGTGTTGTACTCCAAGTCGTTGCGGGCGGCGATATCGTTCGCGGAGCCGCGGCCGAACGCCCGGGTGCCCGCCAGCGGTTCGGTGACCACGACGCCGTCGGGGCGCACCGCGGTGACCAATTCGGGGCTGTAACCCAGCGCACGAATACCGCCCAGCCGCAACAGGAATGACCGCGCCGGGGTGTTGTAGCGACGGCCCAGCCGGTACGTCGCCGGGAAGTCGAGAGCAAACGGCACGACGACATTGCGCGAAAGGATCACCTTGTGGTAGCGGCCGGCGCGGATCTCGTCGACGGCGGCCACCACGCGTTCGCGGTAGCGGCTGGGATCCGGGCGCAGATCGACCGCGCGCGTCGGACCGATCGGCGGCGGGCCGACGGTCTGCAGCCGCGATAGCACCGCGTCGTACTCGTCCGGCCCGTCGAGGACAGTGCCGTCAGCGGTGACGACGACGCGCGTGCGCGGTACGAACAGCCGCGCCAATGGCGTCTTCGGCGGCAAATGTCGTTGCAGCCCAAAGCGATACGCGCCGAACTCGAACGCAATCCAGCCGTACGCCGCGTCGGACTCCAGCAACAGCTGGTCGACCACTTCCCCGAGTTTCGCTGCGGGCCGCCCGGACCACGCCTGGCGGTGCACCACGCCGTCGCGCACCACCCGAAGCTCGTCGCTGTCGAGTTCGACAAGCGTCTGGGTGCCCGTCGCCAGCGTCCAGCGGCCGGCGTTCTCGTATACCAGGTAGTCGTCGCCTCGGGCTTCAGGCACTGCGTTGGCCAGCCCGGCGACGACGTCCGCCGGCGCAACCGTGGCCGCGAGGGACTCCGTCACGGGAGGTAAGATAGCAGAGGCTAACCTAACTGTCTGGGTGACTGCGATAGTCGCTCTCTCCTGGACGCGGCAATGAACGCTCCGGTCCACGTGCGCCATCGCGATACCATGGGTGCTTCTTCGCGATCCGAGGGGAAGGGGTTCCGTGCCGCAGGCACCCGTCGCGGCCCTTGGTATGGAGGGAACCTTCCGGGCTGAGCGACCGGCGACGGACCCGTCCGACGCCGAGCCGTCCTCTAGCCAGCCGGGCATGCGGTCCGGCCAGCTCATCTCAGGGTTGCGATGAACGTCGTCGTGATTCTGCTCAGTCTGCTGGGCTTTTTGGTGCTGACATTGGGCACCGCGGTATTCGTCAGCGCGGAATTCTCGTTGACGTCTCTGGAACGCAGCACAGTGGACGCGAACGCGCGCACCGGCGGTCCACGCGACCGGATGGTGCAGCGGGCTCACCGCACATTGTCATTTCAGCTCTCCGGTGCTCAGCTCGGCATCTCCATCACCACGCTGATCACCGGCTACCTGGCCGAGCCGTTGATCGCTCGGCTGCTCCAGCCGCTGCTGACCGCGGTGAAGGTGCCCGACACCTGGGCCGACGGCACCGCGCTGGCGCTGTCGCTGCTGATCGCGACCTCGGTGTCGATGGTGTTCGGCGAGTTGGTGGCGCAGTACCTCGCGGTGGCGCGGCCGCTGCCGACCGCGCGCATGGTGGCCGGACCGCAGGTGATGTTCTCGATGGTGTTCACCCCGCTGATCCACCTCACCAACGGCACCGCGAACTGGATCCTGCGCCGCATGGGTATCGAGCCCGCCGAAGAACTGCGATCCGCACGTTCTCCCCAGGAACTGGGGTCCCTGGTGCGCAACTCCGCGCGGCGTGGCTCGCTGGATCCGACGACGGCGACCCTGGTCGACCGATCCCTGCAGTTCGGTGCGCGCACCGCGGAGGAATTCATGACGCCGCGGTCCAAGATCGAGGCGCTGGAAGCCGCCGACACCATTGCCGATCTGGTGGCCAAGGCCAGCCAAACCGGCTTTTCGCGCTTCCCGGTCACCGAGGGCGACCTCGACGAAACAATCGGCCTGGTGCACGTCAAGCAGGTGTTCGAGGTCCCGCACGACCAGCACGCCCGCACCCGGCTGGCCGATGTCGCGCTTCCGGTATCGGTGGTGCCCTCGACGCTCGACGGCGATGCGCTGATGGCGCAAGTCCGGGCCAACGGGCTGCAGACGGCGCTGGTCGCCGACGAGTACGGCGGCATCGCCGGAATGGTGACCGTCGAAGACCTCATCGAAGAGATCGTCGGCGACATTCGCGACGAGCACGACGAACCGACCCTGGACGTGCAGCAGTCCGGCCGCGGCTGGCGGGTGTCGGGGCTGCTGCGCATCGACGAAGTCGCCGCGGCGACGGGCTTCCGCGGGCACGAGGGCGAATACGAGACCATCGGCGGCCTGGTGATGCACGAACTCGGCCACATCCCCGAGGTCGGCGAGTCGGTGGAGCTCGAGGCGTTCGAACCCGACGGCTCGCTGGACGACCCGATTCGCTGGCGCGCGACTGTGGCGAAGATGGACGGCCGTCGCATCGACGAGCTGGAGCTGGTGAAGCTGGGCCGGCGCAGCGACGAACGAGACGAGCGCTGATGGCCGACGTGCTCGGGGTCGTGCTGACCGTGCTGCTGCTGTTGGCCAACGCGTTCTTCGTGGGGGCCGAGTTCGCGCTGATCTCCGCGCGCCGCGACCGACTCGAGGCGCTCGCCGAGCAAGGCAAACGTACGGCGGTGACGGTCATCCAGGCCGGGCAGAACCTGTCGATGATGCTGGCCGGGGCCCAGTTGGGCATCACGGTGTGCTCGATCCTGTTGGGCCGCATCGGCGAACCGGCCGTCGCTCATCTGCTGGAGAAGCCCTTCGACTTGGTCGGCGTGCCCGACGCGGTACTGCACTCGGTGTCGTTCGTGGTCGCGATCACGATCGTCGTCGTGCTGCATGTGCTGCTCGGCGAGATGGTGCCCAAGAACATCGCAATCGCCGGTCCGGAGTCGGCTGCGATGCTGTTGGTGCCGCCGTATCTGTGGTGGGTGCAGGCCACGCGGCCGGTGATCGCGTTCTACGACTGGTGTGCGCACGTGACGCTGCGCGCGATGCGGATCGAGCCCAAGACCGAACTCGAGAACACGGTGTCTGCCGTCGAACTTTCCGAGATGATCGCGGAGTCACGGTCGGAGGGGCTGCTCGACCCCGAGGAGCACATGCGGCTGTCCCGCGCACTTCAAATCCGCAACCGGGTTGTGTCCGACATCGCGATCCCGCTCGGCGAGGTCCACACCGTCGAGATCGCCCCCGACGGCGACGGCCCGACCGTCGAAGCCATCCAGCGAGCGCTCGGCGAAACCGGATACTCGCGGTTCCCCGTCGTCGACGCCACGGGCGGGTTCGTCGGATACGTGCACATCAAGGACGTGCTGCCCGCTGTCGACGACCCGGATGCTGTGGTCGACCGTTCGACTGTGCGGCCCCTGCCCGAAGTGTCGGAGAGCATGTCGCTGCCCGACGCGCTGTCGCGGATGCGCCGCAACAACAGCCACCTGGCTTTGGTGGTCGGCGCCGACGGTTCGGTGACCGGCATGGTGGCCTTGGAGGATTTGGTCGAGGACCTCGTCGGCACTGTCCGTGACGGCACACACCGTGTCTGATGTGCTGGCCGAAGCGGACTGGACGCGGCGCCGCGACCTGCACCGGAAGCGGGTCGACGCGCTCGTCGGGCCCTACCTGCAACGGCGCGGCGACGGTGCGTCGCATCCCGTCGTCGACTTCCTGTTCACGTACTACACGCTGCGGCCCGGTCATCTCGCGCGCTGGCATCCCGGGTTCGGCGTGGGACTGGCGGGCCAGGCGGCCGAGACGTACACCAGGCTGGCCGGCTATCGCCAGACCGGTGACGTGGTCACCGTCGACCCCGCCCTTCTGCAGCGGCGTCGCGACACCGTCGAATTCGTCGTCGGACTGCTGGACGCCACAGCCGCGCGGCCCGCGCAGCTGGGCTGCTTCGGGCTGCACGAATGGGCGATGGTGTATCGCACGGAGCGGCCTCGCCACCTACTGCCGCTGCGGTTGGGGTATCGCGGCACCGATGCGGTGGTCGAGTCAATGCCGTTGCGCTGCACGCACTTTGACGCCTTCCGCTTCTTCACTGCCCCGGCGCGGGGGCGCAACAGCGCCCAGTTGACGCGGGAAATGCAGCTGCACACCGAGCAGCCGGGGTGTCTGCACGCCGCGATGGACCTCTACAAGTGGGCGGCCAAGCTGCTGCCGCTGGTCGACTCCGACATCCTCATGGATGCGTTCGAGCTGGCCTTCACGGCACGCGAGCTCGACATGCGAGCCAGCCCCTACGACCTTCGCAGCCTGGGGTACGAGCCGGTGTGCATCGAGACACCCGCCGGCCGCGCGGAGTACGTGCGTCAGCAGCTGGCGATCGCTCAGCGGGCAGCGACTGTGCGCCTCGCACTGCTGAAGCGGTGTCGCGCCTTGCTCGCCGCCGCGCCGGAAAAGCCGACGTTACCGCTGGGTAAGCTGTACCGACACAACCGACGGGAGGACGCATGACGGAGCGGGTGGCAACCGGCAACCTGCGAGTGGCCAAGGTTTTATACGACTTCATCAACAACGAGGCGTTGCCTGGCACCGACATCGATCCCGACACCTTCTGGGCCGGCGTGGACAAGGTGATCACCGATCTCGGTCCGCGCAACGCCGAACTGCTGGCCCGTCGCGACGAACTGCAGGCCCAGATCGACAAGTGGCACCGCCAGCGGGTCATCGAGCCGATCGACCAGGAGGCTTACCAGCAGTTCCTCGTCGACATCGGCTACCTGCTGCCCGAACCCGAGGACTTCACCGTCACCACCGCCAACGTCGACGCGGAGATCACCTCCACGGCCGGCCCTCAACTGGTGGTGCCCATCCTCAATGCCCGGTTCGCGCTGAACGCGGCCAACGCCCGGTGGGGGTCGCTGTACGACGCGCTCTACGGCACGGACGTCATCCCCGAGGACGACGGCGCGGAACAAGGCGACAGTTACAACCCGGTGCGCGGCGACAAGGTCATCGCGTACGCGCGCAAGTTTCTCGACGACTCGGTTCCGCTGGCCAACGGCTCGTACACCGACGCGACAGCTTTCCGCATCGAGGACGGCCGGCTGATCGTCTCGCTGGAGGGCGGCCGGGAGACCACGCTCGCCCAGCCGCAGCAGTTCGCCGGCTACACGGGCGAACTCGGCTCACCGCAGTGGTCCGTGCTGCTGAAAAACCACGGGCTGCACATCGACATCCTCATCGACCCCGACTCCCCCGTCGGCAAGACCGACAAGGCCGGCGTCAAGGACGTGATGCTCGAGTCCGCGGTCACCACGATCATGGATTTCGAAGACGCGGTGGCGGCCGTCGACGCCGACGACAAGGTGCGGGGTTACCGAAACTGGTTGGGGCTCAACAAAGGTGACCTGTCGGCCGAAGTCAGCAAGGACGGCAACACGTTCACCCGCGTACTGCACGAAGACCGCCGCTACACCGCCCCCGACGGCAGCGAGTTCACGCTGCCCGGCCGCAGCCTGATGTTCGTGCGCAACGTCGGCCATCTGATGACCAACGACGCCATCCTCGATGCAGACGGCAACGAGGTCTACGAAGGCATCCAAGACGCGTTGTTCACCAGCCTGATCGCGATTCATGGCCTGAAGTCCAGCGACGCCAACGGCCCGATGGTCAACAGCCGCGCCGGCTCGATCTACATCGTCAAGCCCAAGATGCACGGCCCCGACGAGGTGGCGTTCACGGTCGAGCTGTTCAGCCGAGTGGAGGATGTGCTCGGCCTGCCGCAGAACACGATCAAGGTCGGGATCATGGACGAGGAGCGCCGCACGAGCGTCAACCTCAAGGCGTGTATCCGCGCCGCGGCGGACCGCGTGGTGTTCATCAACACCGGCTTCCTGGACCGCACCGGCGACGAGATCCATACGTCGATGGAGGCCGGCCCGATGGTGCGCAAGGGCACCATGAAGAGCCAGCCGTGGATCCTCGCCTACGAGGACAACAACGTCGACGTCGGGCTCGAGTGCGGACTGCCCGGGCACGCGCAGATCGGCAAGGGGATGTGGACCATGACCGAGCTGATGGCCGACATGGTCGAGCAGAAGATCGGCCAACCCAAGGCCGGTGCCACCACCGCATGGGTGCCTTCGCCCACCGCGGCCACGCTGCACGCGATGCACTACCACCAGGTCGACGTTGGCGAGGTGCAAAAGGAGCTCGCCGCAAAGGGCCGGCGTACATCGCTGCAACAGCTGCTCACCATCCCGCTGGCCAAAGAGCTGGCCTGGGAGCCCGACGAGATCCGCGAAGAGGTCGACAACAACTGCCAGTCGATTCTGGGTTATGTGGTGCGCTGGATCGACCAGGGCATCGGCTCGTCCAAGGTGCCCGACATCCACAACGTCGCATTGATGGAAGACCGTGCGACGCTTCGCATTTCGAGTCAGCTGCTGGCCAACTGGCTCAGGCACGGCGTGATCACCGCCGAAGACGTGCGCGCCAGCCTCGAGCGGATGGCCGCGATCGTCGACCGGCAGAACGAGGGCGATTCGGCGTACCGGCCGATGGCGCCGAATTTCGACGACAGCATCGCGTTTCTGGCCGCCCAGGATCTGATTCTGTCCGGAACGGAGCAACCGAACGGCTATACCGAGCCGATCTTGCATCGGCGCCGTCGCGAGGCGAAAGCCAGACTGAACGGAGCCTGAGGGCATGGGCAAGCACAGCATTCCCGGCCCGGACGAGACGCCCAGAGAACCGTTCCGCGCCACGCCGCCGCCCGAGCCGTCGTCGGCGTCGCCCGCTGCCCGCGGCCCGACCGAAGACTTCGACGGCCCCGACGCGGCGGCGGACGCGGCGCCCGGTCCCTCAGATGAGACACCCAGCGGCCGCTTCGCCCGCGGCACCTGGCAGGGCGGCCACCGCAGCACCGACCGCAGACGTCGCGGTGTGAGCATCGGCGTGATCGTGGCGTTGGTTGCGGTCGTGGTGGTAGTGGGCGCGATCATCCTGTGGCGATTCTTGGGTGACACGCTCTCCGACCGCTCGAACACCGCGGCGACCAGCTGCCACGGTGCCGACGTGCCCGTCGCCGTCATCGCCGACCCGTCGATCGCCGAGCAGATCACCACGCTGGCCGACCGGTACAACAAATCCGCCGACCCGATCGGCGACCGCTGTGTGAAGCTCGGCGTGAAGGCGGCCGACTCCAGCGCCGTGGTCGACGGCTTCGCCGGCACCTGGCCCGGCGAGCTGGGACAGCGGCCGGCGCTGTGGATTCCGGCGAGCTCGATTGCGACCGCAAGACTGCAAGCAGCGGGCGGATCGAACGTCGTCACCGACAGCCGGTCACTTGTCAAGACGCCGGTGGTGCTGGCCATCAGACCGCAGCTGAAAACAGCTCTGGCCGAACAGAATTGGGGCTCGCTGCCCGGCCTGCAGACCAACCCGGTGTCGTTGGATGCGCTGAACATGCCGGGCTGGGGCTCGCTGCGGCTGGCGCTGCCCACCACGGGCAACGCCGACGCCACCTACCTGGCCGCCGAAGCGGTTGCGGCTGCATCCGCTCCGCCCAACGCCCCGGCCACCGCCGGTGTGGGCGCAATCAATGCGCTGCTTTCCGGACAGCCCAAGCTGGCCGACTCCAAGCTTTCGACAGCACTCGACGCGCTGACCGCCAAGGGCGACCCGGCCGCCGCACCGGTGCACGCGATGGTGATGACCGAACAGCAGCTGTATCAACGGTCGACGAAGATACCTGAGGCCAAGGACGTCGTCACCTCCTGGCTGCCGCCGGGACCCGCCGCGGTGGCCGACTACCCGATGGCGTCGCTGGCCGGCAACTGGCTCTCCGAGGAACAGGTCACCGCGGCCAGCGAATTCAAGAAGTTCCTCCAAAAGCCAGAGCAGCAAGCCGAATTGGCCAAAGTCGGATTCCGTGCCGGAGATCAGGCACTGCCCAAGAGCGACGTCACCAGCTTTTCGCCGCTGTCGGCAACGCTGTCGGTCGGCGATGAATCGGCGCGGGTCACATTGGCCGACGCGGTCACCACGCCCTCGTCCGGAGGCGCGGTCACGATCATGCTCGACCAGTCGATGCCCGAGCAGGAGGGTGGCCAGAGCCGACTGGCGAATGTGGTTGCGGCGCTGAAGAACAAGCTGGGGGCGCTGCCTCCCACTGCGGCGGTCGGGTTGTGGACGTTCGACGGGGTCGAGGGCCGCAGTGAAGTGCCGACCGGACCGCTGTCCGACGACCTCAACGGGCAGCCGCGCTCGGCAGCGCTGACGGCCGCGCTGGACCGGCAGTACTCGTCGAACGGCGGTGCCGTGTCGTTCACCACGCTGCGGATGATCTACGACGGCGCGCTGGCGAACTTCCGGCCCAACGCGAAGAACTCCGTGCTGGTGCTCACCGCCGGTCCGCACACCGATCAGTCTCTCGACGGCGCCGGCCTGCAGGACTACATCCGTAAGACGTTCGATCCCGCCCGACCGGTGGCCGTCAACGTCATCGATTTCGGTGCCGACTCCGACCGCAGCACATGGGAATCCGTTGCCCAGGCCACGGGCGGCAGCTACCGGAACCTGCCCACGTCAGACAGCCCGGACCTCGCGGCCGCGGTGTCGACGATGATGGGCTGAGGTCAGTCGCGGTCCGGCGCGGTGCGCAGCGGTGTCGGGGCGTCGGTCTCGAGTTTCTTCTCGCGGTGGCCGCCGATGTGAGATTCGGCGCGCATGCGCTCGACCATCCACGGGTAGTGCAGCTCGAAAGCCGGCCGCTCCGAACGGATTCGGGGCAGCTCGTAGAAGTTGTGCCGCGGCGGCGGGCAGCTGGTGGCCCACTCCAGCGAGTTGCCGTAACCCCACGGGTCGTCGACGGTCACCGGCTCGCCGTAGCGCCAGCTGCGGAACACGTTCCAGGTGAACGTGATCATCGAGACGCCGAGGATGAACGCCCCGATGGTCGACACGATGTTCAGCGCTTCGAACCCGTCGCTGGGCAGGTAGTCGGCGTAGCGCCGGGGCATGCCCTGGTTGCCGACCCAGTGCTGCACCAGGAACGTGGTGTGGAAGCCGATGAACGTGGTCCAGAAGTGCAGCTTGCCCAGCCGCTCGTCGAGCAGCCGGCCGGTCATCTTCGGGAACCAGAAGTACACCCCCGCGAACGTCGCGAACACGATGGTGCCGAACAGCACGTAGTGGAAGTGCGCGACGACGAAGTAGCTGTCGGTGACATGGAAGTCCAGCGGCGGGCTGGCCAAGAGCACCCCTGACAGCCCACCCAGCAGGAACGTCACGACGAAGCCGACGGCGAACAGCATCGGCGTCTCGAACGTCAGCTGCCCCTTCCACATCGTGCCGATCCAGTTGAAGAACTTGATGCCGGTGGGCACCGCGATCAAAAACGTCATGAACGAGAAGAACGGCAACAGCACCGCACCGGTGGCGAACATGTGGTGCGCCCACACCGCCATCGACAACGCGGCGATGCTGAACGTGGCGTACACCAAAGTGGTGTAGCCGAACAGCGGCTTGCGGCTGAACACCGGGATCACTTCGGTGATGATCCCGAAGAACGGCAACGCGATGATGTACACCTCGGGATGCCCGAAGAACCAGAACAGGTGCTGCCACAGAATCGCGCCGCCGTTGGAGGGGTCGTAGATGTGCGCGCCGAGGTGGCGGTCGGCGGCCAGACCGAACAACGCCGCCGTCAGCAGCGGGAAGACCAGCAGCACAAGGATGCTCGTCACGAGGATGTTCCAGGTGAAGATCGGCATCCGGAACATCGTCATGCCCGGGGCGCGCATGCAGACGATCGTGGTGATCATGTTGACCGCACCCAAGATGGTGCCGAGACCGCCGACGCCCAGACCAAGGATCCACAGATCACCACCGGCGCCGGGGCTGTGGATGGCGTCGGTGAGCGGGCTGTAGGCCGTCCAGCCGAAGTCCGCCGCACCACCTGGCGTGATGAAGCCGCTGAGCGCTATCAGCGCCCCGAAGACGAAGAGCCAGAACGACAATGCGTTGAGGCGCGGGAACGCGACGTCGGGCGCGCCGATCTGCAGCGGCAGCACGATGTTGGCGAACCCGAACACGATCGGGGTTGCGTAGAAGAGCAGCATTGCGGTGCCGTGCATGGTGAACAGCTGGTTGTACTGCTCGTTGGACAAGAACTGCAGCCCCGGTACGGCCAGCTCTGCCCTGATCAACAACGCCATCAGCCCGCCGACGAAGAAGAACACGAAGCAGGCGACCATGTACATGATGCCGATCAGCTTGTGATCGGTGGTGGTGATCAGCTTGTAGACCAAGTTGCCCTTGGGGCCCAGCCTGGCCGGGAAGGGTCGACGTGGCTGCAGTCGTGGCAGGGCGGTCGCTTCTGCGGTCATGGACATCCCTTGTCATCCGGTCCTGTGTGCCGATCCTATGCCTGTACCCCGTCGAGGCGAAGATTTTCCGGGCGGGCTTGGCGACCCCCGATATCGGCCGCACTCACAGTGCACTGACAGGTGAAGCGGCCCCCACGGGCGCGAACGGATCGTTACCGTGACAATGTGCCGAGCGTCGATCGACGCACATTACTGAAAGCCATTGCGGTCGGAGTGTTGGCGGCGACGACCCGGCCGGCGCCAGCGCACGCCGCACCCGCTGGGCGCATACCGCCGCCCGATGGGGTGCTCACCCGGTTGCCGGGTGACGGAAACCTCTTGGCGCTCACCATCGACGACGGCGCCAGCATCGCCGTTGTCTCGGCGTTCGCCCAGTTCTGTCGCGACAGCGGCACCCGGATGACGTTCTTCGTCAACGGCGCCAACGCCTCATGGTCGGTCAACGCTCCTCAGTTGCGGCCGATGGTCGACTCCGGCCAAATCCAGCTGGGCAACCACACCTGGTCGCACCCCTACGTCACGCGAATCAGTCCGGGGGCGCTCACCGACCAGATCCAGCGGAACAAGGACTTCCTGCAGAACACCTACGGCGTCGATGGCACCCCCTACTTCCGGCCGCCCTACGGTGTACACAACGCGGCGACCGACAAGATCGCGGCCGATCTGGGCTACCCGACGATCACGTTGTGGAGTGCGACGATCGGCGACTCCAGAGTGGTCAACGAGCAGCAGCTGATCAACTACGCCAAGCAGGCGTTCACCGGCCAGCAGATCGTGCTCGGACACGCCAACCTGCCGCCGGTCACGCACACGTATCCGCAACTGCTCGACATCATCGCCAGCCGGAACCTGCAGACGGTGACGCTCAACGACGTGTTCGGCTGAGCGTCACGCGTCGGTGAGCAGCGTGAGCGCCCCGGCTGCGAACGCATCGGGATCTTCGAGCTGCGGATAGTGGCCCAACTGCGGCAGCTCGATCACCGGGGCGGTCGGCCGCAGCTCGCAAAGCCCGTCGAGCACGTTCGTCGTGGCGACCGGGTCCCGCAATGCCCAGAGGAACCCCAGCGGTTTGGGCCAGTCGCGGACCGCGCCGTGCCAGCGCTGCGCGTAACGCACACGCTCGTCGAGGTAGGAAATCAACAGGTGGGCGATGCGGTGACCGTCGTTGTGCGACAACAGCGCCCACTGCGCCGCGGCTTCTTGCGCCGACAGCGGATGGTCGTCGCTGAACAGCCTGCCGAAGCCACGGGTGAAGCCCCGGCGGTTGACCAGTCGCGCGAACACCGGCCCCAGCTGGCTGCGCAGGATCTTCTGACTCGGCCGCAGGCTGGCCCGCGCCAGAATCACGCTGCCGTTGGAAAGCACCGCGCGTTGCAACTCAAAAGGCAAGCGGCCGTGAAGATCTCGTGCGAGCAGCTCGGTGGTCACCGAGGTACCCATGTCGTGGGCGAGCACCACGACCGGCCCGTCGGTAACCTCGTCGACAACCGCCTGCACCAGATCGGCTTGCTCGAGCAGGCTGTAGTGGTGCGGCCTGGGCTTGTCCGACAGGCCGAAGCCCAGAAAGTCCAGCGTCAGCCACGCCCGGCCGGCCAGGTGCGGAACGACTTGGCGGAAGTCATAGGAGCTGGACGGAAAGCCGTGCAACAGCAGGATGGTCGGGCCGGCGCCCTCCTTAAAGCGGACGAACACCTGGCCTGCGCTCGTTTGGATGAAGCGCCCGCCGTCGCGCCACTCGGCCACGCTTGGTGGAAGCACCTTCGGGACACTAGCCCCCGAACGTTGGCTTATTCCACGCTTTTCACCGCAGCGCGTGGATCAACTCCACACTCGGCGATGTTTCAGCCGAACGCCTCCACCGGCGGGCAGGAGCACACCAGATTGCGGTCCCCATACGCCCCGTCGATGCGGCGCACCGGCGGCCACACTTTCGGCCGGAACCCCTTGCCCAGCGGATACGCAGCCTGCTCGCGGGTGTACGGATGCTCCCACTTGTCCACCATCAAGCAGGCCGCGGTGTGCGGTGCGGCGCGCAGCGGGTTGTCCTCTGCCGGCCACTCCCCCGCGCCGACCTTGTCGATCTCTGCGCGGATCGCGATCATCGCGTCGCAGAATGCGTCGACCTCAGCCAGGCTTTCACTTTCCGTGGGCTCCACCATCAGCGTGCCGGCTACCGGGAAGCTCATGGTCGGCGCGTGAAAACCGTAGTCTGCCAACCGCTTTGCGACATCGTCCACGGTGACGCCGGTGGCCTTGGTGATGCCACGCAGATCGAGGATGCACTCGTGGGCCACCATGCCGTTCTCGCCGGTGTACAGCACCGGGTAGTACTCGTCGAGCCGGCGTGCGATGTAGTTCGCCGACGCAATCGCCGTCAGCGACGCCGCGCGCAGGCCGGGCGCGCCCATCATGCGGATGTAGGCCCACGTGATCGGCAGTATCGACGCTGAGCCGTAAGGTGCCGACGACACCGGCGGCGCGTCGGAGAGCTCGTCGGCGAGCGGGTGCCCGGGCAGATACGGCCGCAGGTGCTCGCGCACCGCGACCGGGCCCACACCGGGGCCACCGCCGCCGTGCGGGATGCAGAACGTCTTGTGCAGGTTGAGATGGCTGACGTCGCCGCCGAACCGGCCCGGGCGGGCCAGGCCCACCAGTGCGTTGAGGTTCGCACCGTCGACGTAGACCTGGCCGCCCGCGTCGTGCACCGCAGCGCAGATCTCCGCGATGTCGTGCTCGTAGACCCCGTGCGTCGATGGATAGGTGATCATCAGTGCCGCAAGGTCATTCGCGTGCTCGCCCACCTTGGCCCGCAGATCGTCGAGGTCCACATCCCCGTTCGGGCGGCACGCGACCACCGCCACCCGCATACCCGCCAGCGCGGCCGACGCGGCGTTGGTGCCGTGCGCGCTGGACGGGATCAGGCACACGTCGCGGTGCGGCTCGCCGCGCGCGGCGTGGTAGGCGTGGATGGCGAGCAGCCCGGCGTACTCGCCCTGCGAGCCCGCGTTGGGCTGCAGCGACACCGCGTCGTAGCCGGTCATCCGGGCCAGCCAGGTTTCCAGATCGGCGATTAGCCGCCGCAGGCCCGGGGTATCCGACGCCGGCGCGAACGGGTGCTGACGGGCGAACTCAGGCCACGTGATGGGTTCCATCTCGGCCGCGGCATTGAGCTTCATCGTGCACGATCCCAGCGGAATCATGCTGCGGTCCAACGCAATGTCTTTGTCCGCCAGCATCCGCAGGTAACGCATCATCTCGGTTTCGGTGCGATACCGGGTGAACGCCGGATGAGTCAGGAATTCGCTTGTGCGCGAAGTGATTTCGGGTCCGGCGAACGGCTCGTCGACCGGCTCGGCGCCGAATGCATCGAGCACCTGGTCGACGTGGCTGTCGGTGGTCGCCTCGTCGCACGACACGGAAACGTGGTCGTCGTCGACCACCCAGATGTTGATGCCCCTGGCTTTTGCCGCATCACGGATCTGGGCGGCGCGGCCGGGGACGCGGGCCAGCACGGTGTCGAAGAACGACCGGTGCACGACCTCCACGCCCGCAGCTGCGAGTCCACCGGCCAGCCGGCGCGCGTGCCCGTGGACGCGGCGGGCGATCGCCGTGAGCCCGTCGGCGCCGTGGTAACTGGCATACATCGCGGCCAGCACCGCCAGCAGCACCTGAGCCGTGCAGATGTTGCTGGTCGCCCTGTCGCGGCGGATGTGCTGTTCGCGGGTCTGCAGCGACAGGCGGTATGCAGGCGCGCCGTCGGCGTCTAACGACACCCCGACCAGCCGGCCCGGCAGCTGGCGCGCGTGCTTGCTGTGCACGGCAAGGTATCCGGCGTGCGGGCCACCGAAACCCATTGGCACGCCGAATCTTTGGGCGCTACCGAACGCGATGTCGGCGCCGATTTCCCCCGGCGGGGTGACGAGCGTCAGCGCCAGCAGGTCGGCACCGATTGCCACCATCGCGCCGCGCTCATGGGCCTGCGCCACTAGGTCACTCCAGTCGACCACCGCGCCGCTGGCGCCGGGAAGCTGCGCGATCACGCCGAAGAACTCGCCGTCGGGCAGGCCGTCCGTCAAGTCGGCCGTGACGATTTCGATGCCCAGTGGCGCTGCCCGGGTAGCTAACACAGCGGCTGTCTGGCGATAGATGTCGACGTCCACGGCCAGTCGATGCGAGCTACCGCGGGTCGCGCGGTGCATCAGCGTCATCGCCTCGGCGGCAGCCGTACCTTCGTCGAGCATCGACGCGTTGGCGATCTCCAAGCCCGTCAGGTCGGCGATCATCGTCTGGAAATTCAGCAGCGCCTCCAGCCGGCCTTGGCTGATCTCCGGCTGATACGGCGTATATGCCGTGTACCAGGCCGGGTTCTCAATGAGATTGCGGCGCAACACCGCTGGGGTCAGCGTGTCGAAATAGCCCTGCCCGATCA
Source organism: Mycobacterium sp. NGS35 (assembly GCF_059812855.1). NCBI lineage: Bacteria > Bacillati > Actinomycetota > Actinomycetes > Mycobacteriales > Mycobacteriaceae > Mycobacterium > Mycobacterium sp. NGS35. The sequence goes on along the minus strand of NZ_JCALDL010000005.1, from coordinate 105,677 downwards.
TCGAAACCGCGACGGTGTTGGTGTCGGCGAGACGGCGCAGCTCCGTGAGCGCCTCCTCCTCGGTGGCCGGAGGCGGCAAGATCTCCAGGCCGGGCGCCGCTTCGCCGTCGAGACCATCGAAGATCGTGGTGGGAATGGCTTTTTCTGCCAGCTCCTCCAGGGAATTCACGCCGATGACGTTCAGCATTGTCGCGATGTCGTCGGGGTTCGGGCCGATGTGGCGGTCGGCGAAACTGGTGGACACGGGCGGGCTCCTGACGATAGACGACTGGTGCCCTCTCCCTCTGTCTTCGACCCAGTCACCGGGCGCCTGAGAGATTCGGCCTGCGCCTTTCCCCATCGGCGGGTGATGACGCCCGTCATCACCGCTTTCCAGAGGCATCGTGTCCCGTCGCGGTCCGGGGGCCTGAGAGGTTGACGGAGAGGTGTTGCTCCTTCGGCGTTCGTGACTGGCGGCCACGAAACTCTCCCGCTTCCGGGCGATGCGGGTGCCAGTCTACCCACCTACCGCGAGCGGGCGCGTCTGCACCTCGACACGCCGCGAAATGCGGACAACCGCGCTCGCTCGCGCGGGACTGTCAGCCGATCTTGCGGTCGCGGTGCTTGCGCCGGGTGGCCAATTCGTCTTCGGGCGCGGCGATCGACTCGCCACCGTCGGCGCGCTCGCCCGGGAAGTCGGCGATTGCGCCGGTGAGTTCACGCATCGCACCGCTGACCGCGATGCCGAACACTCCTTGGCCGCCCTGCAACAGGTCCACCACCTCTTCGGCCGACGTGCATTCGTACACCGTGGTGCCGTCGGAGAACAGCGTGATGTTGGCCAGGTCCTGCACGCCGCGCCGACGCAGATGGTCGACCGCGACGCGGATGTTCTGCAGCGAGATGCCGGTGTCCAGCAGCCGCTTGACGATCTTCAGCACGAGAATGTCTTTGAACGAGTACAGCCGCTGGCTGCCGGAACCGGCAGCACTGCGAATCGACGGCACCACCAATGAGGTCCGGGCCCAATAGTCCAGTTGGCGGTAGGTGATGCCGGCGATCTGGCATGCGCTGGGGCCGCGGTAACCGACGAGCTCGTCGGGAATCGAATCATCCGGGAACAGGCCGGGCTGCACCGGCTCGCTGGGTGCGCTGTCACTTGCTTTCAGGTCCAGCTGCTCTTGACGTGGATGGTCATCCACTGTCCTACCTCCCGCCTGTCGCGTTGGCTATCGACTGGCCATCGTTCGCGTTACGGCTCGAGTTGCTCGAGCATACGCGTCGGGCGGGCCGCTGCGCCTGCCGTTACCGCCAAAATTATGGCGGCTGAAAGGACCGGTCAATGTGACCGCCACCCGCGTGTCGGAGCGGCTCGGACAAGTTGAGACGCTTCCGTGATCAGCTCCGCGCTCAGGTCGCCTTGAAGTCGTCCGGTGAGACGCTGTCGAGGAACTCCTTGAACTTCTCGACCTCTTCTTCCCGCACGGCGCCCGTGGACTCCTCGTCGTTCTCATCGGGAATCAGCAGGCCCGCCTCCGCGAGCACCGCCTCCTCCACGTAGATGGGCACGCCCACGCGCAGCGCGATCGCCACCGAGTCTGACGGCCGCGCGGACACCTTGATGTTGCGGTCGAAGATCAGGTCGGCGTAGAAGGTGCCCTCCTGCAAGTCGACGATGCGCACCTCTTTGAGCGAATGGCCAAGCGCGGCAATGACATCTCGGATCAAGTCGTGGGTCAGCGGACGCGCCGGCTCGACGCCCTGCTGTTCGAGCGCGATCGCCGCCGCCTCGGACTGACCGATCCAAATAGGCAGGTAGCGATCGCCGTTGGCCTCCCTCAGCAACAAGACCGGCTGGTTCTGCGGCTGCTCAACGCGTATGCCGACGACCCGAACCTCACCCATATGCGCCTGCCCTCCGCATGTGACGAAGCCAGTTGAAAGACTTCGCCGCCAGTCTAATCCTCAGCGGTCGAGAACGTCGCGCACCGCCGACTTCACCAACGCCGTGTGTAACGTGATCGCCAGTGCGGCAACCTCACGAGCCAAGTCGTCGGCCCGGTCGCGCGCGCCGGTCTTGCCGCCCTTGCCCACCGGTCCGGCGATCTGCGCGATCAGGTCGGACTGCCGGTCTGCAGCCGAGCGGAACGCCCGTAAGTGCCTGGGCTCGACACCGAACTCGCTCAGCGCAGCCGCGCACCGCAGGATCACCACGTCGTCCTCGTCGAAGAATCCGGCGGGACCCGCGATCACCACCCCGGCTTTCGTCAGCGCAGTAAGCAGGGCGTCGTCGACGCCGGCCCGATCGAGGAGGTCTTCTCGGCTCAGCCGGACCTGCGCCGCTTCCACCGCGCCGTCAGCGTCGGCCACCGCGCTGTCGAGCGTGCCGGCGACCGTCGTCAATCGCGGTGCGGCGAAGGCGAACCCGGCCGACTGCGGCAACTCGCCGTCCGGCTGGGCATCCAGATGTGCCTTGATCACCTTCAGCGGAAGATAGTGGTCGCGCTGAGCGGACAAGATGTAGCGCAGCCGCGCGCAGTCGTATGCAGTGAACCTGCGGTATCCCGATGCGCTGCGCTGCGGGGTGACCAGCCCCTCCGCCTCCAGGAACCGGATCTTCGAGATCGTCACGTCAGGAAACTCCGGCCGGAGCAGGTCGAGCACCGCTCCGATGGACATGCCGGCCAGGGCGGGCGTCTCGGGGGCGCTCACGGGTTTACCCGGATCCGGTTTCGCCGTCGTCGCCCTTCGGACCCGTCAGGAACACGAGGCGGAACTTGCCGATCTGCACTTCGTCGCCGTTGGCCAGCACTGCTGAGTCCACCGGCTCGCGGTTGACGTAGGTGCCGTTGAGGCTGCCGACGTCCACGACCTGGAATTCGCCGTTCTCCAGCCGAAACTCGGCATGGCGGCGCGACACGGTCACGTCGTCGAGGAAGATGTCACTGTCTGGATGCCGGCCCGCCGACGTCACCGGCTGGTCGAGCAGAAAGCGCGACCCCGCGTTGGGTCCGCGCTTGACGACGAGCAGTGCCGACCCACTGGGCAGGCCCTCGACGCCGCCCACCGCGGTATCGGCGCCGGGGCTGGCGGGCGCGTCGAGCTCGTTGAGGAAGTCCGCGCGAAAAACGGAGGTCGTTTCCACGGTGACTTCGTCAGACGTCTGGTCTGCCCCAGAATTCGAGTCCTTGTCGGTCACCCGCTGCTCCTCCTGGCTGTTCTGGCGGCTGCTTTCGTGGCCGCGGTTTCCAGCGATTTCGTCAAGCCGACCTGCGCCCTGCTCCTCAAACCGTACCCCGAGGCCTCGGTTATTGTGCCCGCCCTGTTCGTACCAGGGCGGGGGTGTCCGCGAGGTCAATTCCGTCCGTGAACCCTAACAAGTCGCCTCATTCGGTGATCGTGTTGCGGTAGCCTTCGGCGTCCAGCAGCCCGGAGACGCCTTCGTCAAGTGCGGACGATTCGGCCTGCAACTCCACCAGCCAGCCGCCGCCGTACGGCTCGGAATTCACCAGCTGCGGATTGGCGTCCAGATCCCCGTTCACGGCAACGACTTTCGCCGAGACCGGCGCATAAAGGTCGGACACCGATTTGGTGGATTCCACTTCGCCGAAGGGCTCACCGGCCGTCACCGTGGCACCGACCTCAGGCAGCTGGACAAACACCACGTCGCCCAGCGACGACTGCGCGAAGTCGGTGATTCCCACCCGTACGGTGTCGGAGCCCGTGCGGCGCACCCACTCGTGTTCGGCGGTGTAGTGCAGGTCAGGCGGGACTTCGCTCACGGGGCTCCTCAACTCTGGTTATGTTGGCGTGACTTGGCGGCGGTCATTTGACGGGCTGAGCGTATTGGCGCGGTTTCGGTTGCCGCAAGGCGGTCACGTCGACGCGGTCGGACTGCTGCATCGTCATGGTGCCGCCCACCCGCTCCACGCTGTCGACGGCGCCACCCGGGATGTTCACCGCAGCCGCCAACGTCGGTGGATCCCCTATGGCCACAACCGAATACGGGGCTGTCAGGGTTTGTCCGTCCACCGACAACGCACCCGCGCGGCCGCCCACCCAGGTGTCGACGCCCACGCGCACCGCCGTGCCGCCTGACGCCCCGCGGATCTCGATGGCCTCCGCCCCGGCGGCCCGAAGTTCGTTGATGACGTCGATCATCGCCTCGGGAGACACGCCGCTCACCGGGTCATCGATCGTCAGCGTTACCCCTGGTCCCGTCGCCGCCACCGTTCCCACCAAGATCGACAGCGCCGCGAGCCGGTCTTGCGCGTCCGCGACGGCGGCTTGGTCGCTGTTGCCCGACGCCCTCAACGCGGTCAGCGTGCGCTGCAAGTCGGACACCTCTTTGTTCAGCGTCGCCTCTCGCTGCTGCAGCGAATCCAAGAGCACCACCAAATCCGCTGGCCGGGCGGATTCCAATGCGTCACCGGACTCCGTCTGGCGGACCTGTGTAGCGATGGCGGCGCCCAGGATCAGACACAGCAGCACAGCCAGCGTCCCGAACACCGTCAAACGCCGCCTCCGCGGCGGCTTCGCGTCGGCGGGAAGCTCATGACGCCCGTGATGAGATGGCTCGGCCTCGTGCTCGCTCATGCCTCATGCCCCGAACAGTTTGCGCCGCAGTGCCGCGGCATTGCCGAAAATGCGGATGCCCAGCACCACGATGATTGCGGTGGACAGCTGTGTGCCGACGCCCAGTTGATCGCCCAGGTACACGATCAGCGCTGCGACCAACACGTTGAACACGAACGAGACGACGAACACCTTGGAATCGAAGATGCGGTCCAGGTACGCGCGCAGGCCGCCGAAGACCGCATCGAGTGCCGCCACCACGGCGATCGGCAGATAGGGCTGCACCGCGTCAGGCACGCTGGGGTGAAACACCAGCCCCAACACGATTCCGACGGCCAATGCCGCAATACCGATCACTGCTGCCGCCTCCTTCTCGCCCAAGCTTTCATCGGGTCTTCCCGCTCATCCGATTGGCTTGGCGTACTTGACTTCTCGGCTCCCGGCCGGCGGGACAGTCAGCGACTCGACTGTGCTGATCGTGACGCCGACGCCGTAGGACACCTGCAGCAGTCGCACGCGCTGAAAGCCTGCACTGCGCTCGAATCCGTCCTGCATCGCATGCGCCGGTCCGATCGCCACGATTGTGTATGGACTGCTGATCGGCTGATTGTCGACCAGAATCGCCCCGCCCGCCTGTCGGATGGTGACGTTGGGACCGATGCGCACCCCGCCGACGGCGACCGCCTCGGCGCCGGCCGCCCACAGCGAGTTGACCACCAGCTGCAGGTCGCGGTCGAGGACCGCCTGCCGGCTGCCGGGGATGCGCTGCTTCGACACGTCGGACAAATCAGGAGTCACCCCGGGGTCGCTCATCGTCACGGTCAGGCCCGGGCCCGTTACCGCCGTCGACCCGGCCGGGACGACGAGTTCGTCGAGCCGGCGCAGCAGTTCGCGGCCTTCCGCGTCACCCTCCAGCCGGCTTCGCCGCAAGCTGTCGACCTCGCGAGACAGCTGGCCGCGTTGTGCGCTCAGCGCGTTGGCACCTGCTTCCGACGACCGCACACTCTTCACCAGCACCTGCTGGGTTTCCTTGACGCCGGGTGCCGTGGAGCGCGCTTGCGCGACGGCCGCGGCGAACACCAGCGCCACCAGCAGAGCGGCCGCGGCCTGCCATACCCATACCGTCCAGCGCTGCCGAGATGTCTCGCGCTTCTGGCGTTCGGCGGCCGCGGCAGCGTAACCCGGGTCGAGGTGCTCGGACAGCAGCGACCGCAGCAGCGACGGCACGGGGTTGAACTGGGGCTGGCCGGCTTCGTGTGCGCTGAGCCCGGCGTGCGGGTCGTAGCCGCCGAGAGCCCGGTCAGTCATGTGCCGACTGTCCTCCGGTCACTGGGCGTCGGTCCGTCGCGGTCACTTTCGGCATCCGGCGCAGCACCAGAACGAACTGCACGGCGTAGAGCACGAAGCTCCACAGATACAGCGCAAAACCCCAGATCGCGAATCCCCACCCGATGGCCAGCACGACATGGCTCCACAACCCGTCGAACTGGCCCAACAGAATCAGCGGAAAGCCGGACATGAGCGCGAACGTCGCACCCTTGCCGATGTAGGTCACCGGCAGCCCGGTCAGGCCGCGGCTGCGCAGGGCGGGCAGCGTTGCGGCCAGCAGCGCGTCGCGGGCAATCAGGGCGATGACAAACCACCATGGCGCAAAATGCCTGAGCGCGAACGCAATTGGGACCGCGAGCATGTAGATCCGGTCCACCGTCGGGTCGAGCAGCTCGCCGAGCCGAGAGGATTGGTTCGCCAGCCGCGCGATCTTGCCGTCCAGCCAATCCGATGCGCCGGAGAACATCAGGATGCCGGTGGCCCATGCGTCGGCGTGCTCGGCCAGCAGCAGCCACAAGAACACCGGCACCAGCGCCAGCCGCAGCACGCTCAGCGCGTTGGGCACCGTCAGCACCCGGCCGTGCGGCTCCCCGGTCGAATGTCGCCGGCCTTGCGGCTCCCCGGTCGAACGTCGCCGGCCTTGCGGCTCCATGCCGCGAACTTTAACGGAATATCCCAGGCAGGCTCAGCGCGGACAGAGTCTCGTCGGCCAGCGGATTGTCGTGCACCATGTACGTCCACGTCGACGTCGGTCGCGCGAGCTTCGACAAGTCCAGCCCCGGCTCGTCTTCGGTGACGTTGGCCGTCTCGAAGGTCTGCTGGGCCGCCTCGATCGCGTCGGCCGCCAGCGACGCGAATGCGTCGACGGCCATCCGGTGGAATTCGTCGAGCGGGTTCTGCCGACCCAGCGCGCGCAGGTGGATGCTTTCTCGGATGTCGGCCAGGTACGCCAGATGGTCTGCCCAGCCGCGGTCCAGGTGATACAGCATGATCAGCCGGCAGATCCGCTCCAACTGCTCATCGGAAAGCTGCTGCGAGAGTTCGCCGTAGCGCTTCGGCGAGCGCTCCTCGAGCTCCTCGCGTGCGGTCGGGGTGCGCAGCAGCGTGTTACGGCGCTCGACGATGATCGCGCGCTGCTGGGCGATCAGTTCGTTGTAGCGCCAGGTGTTGGCGTGCACGTCGAGAAGCTTGCCTTCGGCTACCCGTTGGGCGTGGTCCAGCAGCCCCGCCGCCTTGGGGCTGACGATGCGGCCGTCCTCGTCTGTCTCGGTGGGCAGCTTGGACGGATCGAGGTTCGCGGTGACGACGTCGTCCTCCCAGCTCGAGAAGAACACCGACGACCCCGGATCGCCCTGACGCCCGGCCCGCCCGCGCAATTGGTTGTCCAGCCGCTCGGTGTGGTGGCGGCCAGTGCCGATGACGTGCAGGCCACCCAGCTCGGCGACTTGATCATGGTCGGCTTCATCGGACCCGCCCAGCCGGATGTCGGTGCCCCGGCCGGCCATCTGGGTCGACACCGTCACCGCGCCGAGCTTGCCCGCCTCGGCGATGATCGCCGCCTCCTCCGCGTCGTTCTTGGCATTGAGCACCACGGCCGGCACGCCGGCCTTGACCAACTTTTCATGCAGCTCTTCTGATTCGGCGACGTCTCGGGTACCGATCAGCACTGGCTGCCCGGTCGCGTGCACCTCTTTGATGTGTTCGACGATCGCGTCGTTCTTCGCGGCGGCCGTGATGTACACCCGGTCCGCCTCGTCCTCGCGGATGTTGGGCCGGTTCGGCGGTATCGGCGACACCCCGAGCCGGTAGAACTGGCGCAGCTGTTCGCCGGCGGCCAGCGCGGTGCCGGTCATCCCGCACACGGTGGGATACCGGTTGATCAGCGCCTGCACCGTGATGGTGTCCAGCACCTCACCGGTCTCCGTGGTCTCGATGCCCTCTTTGGCCTCGACCGCCGCCTGCAGCCCGTCCGGCCAGCGTTGCAGCTGCGCGATCCGCCCCCGCGACGCATTGATCAGGTGCACCGCGTCGTCGCGCACGATGTAGTGCACATCGCGCTGCAGCAGCACATGCGCGTGCAGGGCCACGTTCACCTCGGTGAGCGTGGTGCCGACGTGCTCCTCCGAATACAGGTCGATCCCACCGAGTTTCGCCTCGACCTTCTGCGCGCCCGCCTCGGTGAGGTGCACGTTGCGGCTGTCGGCGTCGGTGTCGTAATCCTTGCCTGGGATCAGTTCGCCGACGAGCCGGATGATCTCCAGCTTCGGTGTCTCGCGGTGGGTGGTGCCGGCCAACACCAGCGGCACCAGCGCCTCGTCGACGAGCACAGAGTCGGCCTCGTCGATCAAAGCGACGTCCGGATTCGGAGACACCAAATCCTCGACGTCAGTGACCAACTGGTCGCGCAGCACGTCGAAGCCGATCTCGTTCACCGAGGCGTAGGTGACGTCGCATTTGTAGGCGGCGCGCCGTTCGGCGGGCGTCGATTCGGCGGCCACCCAGCCGACGGTCAGGCCCATCGCCTCCAGCAGCGGCCCCATCCATTCCGCATCGCGGCGGGCCAGGTAGTCGTTGATGGTGATGACGTGCACGTGGCGGCCCGCCAAGGCGTACCCCGCGGCAGCGATCGCCCCGGATAGCGTCTTGCCTTCACCGGTGGCCATCTCGATGACGTCTCCGGCCAGCATCCGCAGCGCGCCCAGAAGCTGCACGTCGAACGGTCGCAGATTGGTGGCGCGCTCAGCTGCCTCACGGGCGATCGCCAGGAACTGCGGTATGTCGCGCGACTCGGCAAGGTCTTCGAGGTCCAGCAGTCTTGCGGCCTTGCGCAGCTGATCGTCGTCGAGATCGGCTGCTTTCTTGTCGAACTCCGCCGACTGCTCGACCTGCGCTAGTGAGCGGTTCTGGTTCTTCTCGGTGCTGGCCCCCAGCAGCTTCCAGAATTTGCTGCTCAGGCGGCCCGGCTTGGTGCTGCTCGATTTCGCCACGCTCCAACCCTACGTTTCTCTGCCGAGCGTGCGTGTCTGCCCGGCGACACGCGGTACCAGCCGTACAACCACGCACCCTCGCGCCCCGTGGCGTAGCGCCTAGGCCAGAACTGAGCGCCGCGGATAGGCGACCGCAGGGTCGGTCAGCACGTTGACCACGGCCGGCAGCCCAGCTTCGAACGCCCGCTGAAGCGCCGGTCGAAGCTCCGCCGGCGTCGACACCAGCTCGCCGTGTCCGCCGAGCGCTCGCACCACCTCGTCGTAACGTGTGCCGGGCCGCAACTCGGCGACCACCGAATATCCGTAGAGCATCTCCATCGGGTGTTTCTCCAGCGCCCAGATGCCGTTGTTGCCGATCACCGACACAACCTGAATGTCGTGGCGCACCAACGTGTCCCACTCCATGCCGGAGAACCCGAACGCGCCGTCGCCCTGAACCAGCACCACTTGGCGGTCCGGCCGCGCGAGCTTGGCTGCCAGCGCGTATCCCGGGCCGGAGCCCAGGCAGCCGAAGGGTCCGCTGTCCAGCCATGCGCCGGGTACGTAGCTGTCGATCATCCGCCCGGCGTAGGAGCCGAAGTCGCCAGCGTCGATGACGACGATCGCGTCGCGGTCGAGCATCGGAATCAGTTCCGCGTAGACGCGCATCGGGTGCAGCGGCGCCCGATCGTCGGACAGTTCGGCCTGCTCAGCGGACCGGGCAGCCGTCTCAGCGGCGCGCAGGTCGGCGATCCACGCCTCGCGCCCGGGCGAACGGGCTTCGGCCAGCGCCGACAAAGCCTGGGTCAGGTCGCCGTAGAGCTCGGCCGCCGCTGCCCTCGGATGCGGTCGGCCCGGTTCGGCGCGGTCGACGACGACCAGCTGGGTGTCGGCACCGAACACCCCGCCGAAGCCAAGCCGGAAGTCCATCGGAACGCCGACGACGAGCGCGACGTCGGCCTCCTTCAACGCCCGCGAGCGTGCCCGCGAGAACGCCAACTCGTGGTCGGCGGGCACCACGCCGCGAGCCATGCCGTTCATCAGCACCGGGACGCGAGCCACCTCGGCCAGGCGCAGCAGTGCCGCCTCGGCATGTCCCCACCACACGTTGGTGCCGGCCATGATCACGGGCCGCTCGGCTGTGGCCAGCAGGTCCGCGGCCCGCTGCAGCGCGTCGCCGTCCGGTGAAGGCCCGCGCGACACGTCGGCAAGCGCGCCCCGCAGGCCCTCGTCAGGCGCCTCCGAGAACACGTGGTCCATCGGGAAATCGACGAACGCCACGCCGGACGGCGCCGTCACCGCAGCCCGCAAAGCCTCGTCGACCAGCGTCGACGCCGCCTGTGGCGACGTGGCCGTGGCCGCGAACCGGGCAAGCGGCGCGACGAACGGGACGTGGTCGATTTCCTGCAGCGAGCCCTGCCCCCACCGCAACGCGGGTGCGCGGCCGCCGAGCACCACCAGCGGCGACTGGTTCTGCTGCGCCGCCGCCATCGCACTCATGCCGTTGGTCACCCCAGGCCCGGCGGTCAACGCTGCGACGCCGGGGATGCGCGTCACCTTCGACCAGCCCTCGGCGGCGAACGCCGCAGTCTGCTCGTGGCGGGTGTCCACCAAGCGGATGCCCTCGCTGCGGCAGCCGTCGTATAACGAGAACAAGTGGCCGCCCGACAGCGTGAACACGGTGTCGATACCGCTGGCCTTCAGGCGGCGGGCAATCAAGCGGCCGGCGTGCACGGTGGCGGGAGCGTCGATGCTCATGACGGTGAGCCTAGATGCCGCTGCCGCGCTGACGAGTCGCCACTGCGGTAGCTTCGCCGCAAGGTCGCCGTCGCTGCGTCCGCAGGACACAGCCGCACAGGAGATACGCCGTTGGATGAGTTGACTCCGTTCGAAACCTCGATCAACTGGGGTCAGGAGATTTGGACTTCGTTGTGGTGGGTCAGCAAGGCGTGGGCGATCAGTGCCGTCTGCACGCTGCTGGGAGTGGTTCTGCTGCTGACGCTGACCACCTGGGGAAGACAGTTCTGGCGCGTCACCAAGGGCTACTTCACCGGCGCTCCAAGCGTGCGGGTATGGCTGTGGCTTGCTGTGTTGCTGCTGCTGGTGATCCTCGGCGTGCGGCTCAACGTGCTGTTCAGCTATCAGAGCAAGGACATGATGACCGCGATCCAGACCGCGGTCCAAGGCATCGCAGCCGACAACACGGCAGTCAAAGACTCAGGGGTACATGGCTTTTGGGTGTCACTCGGGATCTTTTGCATCATGGCGGCGCTGCATGTGGCCCGCACCATGCTCGACCTGTTCCTGATGCAGCGCTTCATCCTGGCCTGGCGGATCTGGCTGACCGAGGAGCTCACCGGCGACTGGCTGGACGGCAAGGCCTATTACCGCAGCCGGTTCATCGACGACACCATCGACAACCCGGATCAGCGCATCCAATCCGACATCGACATCTTCACCACCGGCGTCGGCCCGCTGCCCAACACCCCAACCAACTCGACCGGTAGCACGCTGTTGTTCGGCTCGGTGTCGTCGATCGCGTCGGTGGTGTCGTTCATCCCGATCCTGTGGAACCTGTCGGGCACGCTGACGCTCTTCGGTATCGGCATCCCCCGGGCGATGTTTTGGACCGTGTTCGTCTATGTGTTGTTCGCGACCGTGGTCGCGATCTGGATCGGCCGTCCCCTCATCCGATTGAGCTTTCTCAATGAGAGCTTCAATGCCGCCTTCCGATATGGGCTCGTACGGCTACGGGACGCTGCCGAGGCAGTGGCGTTCTATCGCGGCGAGCGAGCAGAGCGCGTGCAACTGAGACGCCAGTTCGACCCGATCGTCTCCAATTACAAGAAGTATGTGAACCGCAGCGTCGGGTTCAACGGGTGGAACCTGTCGCTGAGCCAGACGATCGTCCCGCTGCCCTACCTGTTGCAGGCGCCGCGTCTGTTCTCCGGTGAGATCAAGCTCGGCGACGTCACGCAGACGGCCACGGCGTTCGGCAACATCCACGACTCGCTGTCGTTCTTCCGCAACGTCTACGACTACTTCGCTGGCTACCGCGCCGCCATCCTTCGCTTGCACGGCCTCGTGGTGGCCAACGAGGAGGGGCGCGAATTGCCCAGTCTCACAACGGAAGACAGCGCTGGCTCGGTTGAATTGCGTGCTGTCGAGGTGCGCACGCCGACCGGCACTCAGCTGGTCGAGCCGCTGACACTGCGGCTGGCTCCCGGCGACGGGCTGGTGATCGTCGGCAAATCCGGCACCGGCAAGACCACGCTTCTGCGCAGCCTGGGCGAATTGTGGCCGTACACGTCCGGCGTGCTGCGCTGCCCGGGTGGCGGCACCAACGAGACGATGTTCCTGTCGCAGCTGCCGTACGTTCCCCTGGGTGACCTGCGCGCGGTGGTGTCATATCCCGCCGAGCCGGGTGAGTTCACGGACAAGCAACTGCAGGAAGTGCTCGTCAAAGTGGCCCTTCCCCACCTTGTCGGGCGGCTCGACGAATCCGACGACTGGGCCAAGGTGCTGTCGCCAGGCGAGCAGCAGCGGGTGGCCTTCGCGCGCATTCTGCTGAACAAGCCCAAGGCGGTGTTCCTCGACGAGGCGACCTCGGCGCTAGACGAGGGCCTGGAAATGACGCTGTATCAACTGCTTCGGCGCGAGTTGCCGCAGTGCATCGTGGTGAGCGTCAGCCACCGGCCTGCCGTCAACCAGTACCACGACCAGCAGTTGCACCTGCTCGGCGAAGGCGAATGGCGACTCGGCCCGGTGGAAAAGGAAAAGCAGCCGGTCTAACGCGCGGTGCGCCGTGCCGCATCGCGCCTACCGCTTGCGCTGCTGTGCAGCATGCGCACCGGCGCGGCGCCCGAAGAACGACCCCTCACCCAGCTGCGTGCCGCTGGCATAGCCCTTGCCGTCTTGTGCGATGTTCGACGCGCACGCGCCGGCCGCATACAACCCACGGATGACGCTGCCGTCGTCACGCAGCACCTCGCCGTCGATCGAAACCGCCAGCCCGCCCATGGTGAAGCCCGAATACATGGCCCGGCCGAGCGACAGGTCGAACGCTGCCCAGGGTCCTTTGTCTTGCGGCGCAACGTATTCCGGCTGTTTGTGGAAATCGGGGTCTTCGCCGCGGGCGGCGTTCTCGTTGTAGCGGTTCAGCGTGGCCACCAGATTGCCTTCCGGAATGCCCAGCGCCTTTTCCATCTCATCGACGGTCTCCCAACCGTCGATGAACCGAATCAGCGGCATGGGCGGCATCTCGGTATGGGCCTCGTCGACGATCAGGTACGCCTCGGCGTCGGGTTGCTCCATCACGAAAGCCGACGTGCGCGAATGGTATGAGTCCTCGGCGACGAACCGCTGGCCGAGCTTGTTGACGATGATCCCGGTCAGCAGGATCTCGGGTGGGTAGGCCGCCGCGGTGATGAACATCTGGTCCATGTTCTTGGCGACTCCGCCGGCCGACACGCCCAGCCGGATGCCGAGCCCGTCGTCGTTCGGGTTGCCCAGAATGTAGGGCTCGACCTCCCCGTGATGCTTGGTGCGTCGCTTCTGCCCCAGCGCGGGCGTGTACTGCGCCACCATGTCATGGTTCATCGCGAATCCGCCGGCGGCGATGATCACTGAATTCGCCTTCACCGCACCGGTTTCGCCGAAGTGCTTCCATCGCACCCCGACCACCGCACCGTCGTCGTCGACGATCAGGTTGGTCGCCCCGGTCTCGTAGCGGATCTCGACGCCCAGTTCGTCGGCGCGTTTCACCAGCAGGTCGATGACCATCGCGGCGCCGCCCAGTTCGCCGGGAACCGGCACAGAGTGCCCACGCGGAGCCGGCTTCGCTTGCTCGATGAACGGCCACACCTTTTCGTTGCCGGTGTACGACAGCCCTTCGGTGTTCGGCGGGACGATGATCTTGCCGGGATAGAAGCTGCGTTCGAACTGAAAGCCCAAGTCTTCCAGCCAGTTGAAGTGCTCGACACTGCCCTCGCAGTACGCGCGGATCTTGTCGTGCTCAGGATCTCGCGATACCGCGACCAGATACTTGTACATCTCCTCGGGTGAATCGTCGTGGCCCGTCGCTTTCTGCACGGCGGTCCCACCACCGAGATAGAAGTGGCCGCCGGCCATGGCGGACGTTCCGCCGGCTGCCGACGCCTTCTCGAGAACCAGCACCCGCGCGCCGTCGGCCGCGGCGCTCACCGCTGCGCTTCCCCCGGCGATACCGAATCCGACGACCACGACGTCGACGTCGTCGGACCACTCCGTTACGTCGGCGGCGGCAACGGTGGGCGGGATCTCTGTGGTCACTGGTGCTCCTGCTTGAGTTGGTCGAAGAACGCGCGGATTGCCGCGGGGATCAATGCGATTTCCAGATATGGCACGCCGGCCGCGACCGCCGACACGTAGGCGAAGCGCATGCCGCCGGGCATCTCGCCACGCATCACCACCGGCGCGCCGTCCCGCTCAGCGTCCTCGATCGCCGCGGCGAACGCAGCTTCGTCGGCGGCTTCGATGCAGATGTGGTGCAGGCCCGCGCCGCTGTCGCGGAGGAATTCGGTGTAGATGCTCTCGCCAGAGACCGGTGCGATGAGCTCTAGTTGGAGGTCGCCGGCGTAGCTCAACGAGATGTCGGCGACGAAATTCGCAGGTTCGCCCCGGTACGTGCCGGTGTCCGGGCCGAATCGCACTCCGGGTATCCGCGCCCATTTCTTGGTGCCCAATAGGCTGTTCAGCGCATTCTCAGTGGCGTCGAGGTCGGTGGTGACCCACGCAACCTGGACAGGTGTTCGGACAGCGAGACTCATTGTCTCGCCAGGATAGTGCTCCGCGAGACGAAGTGGAACACGTTCTAGTTCGTCAGTGCTGCAGCTGCCACGCCGTCCGCTGGACGGTTGCCGACGGCGCGTTGACGTCCTCGGCGATCTGCTGGCGGATCGAGTTCCACAACACCGCCGCTGGATAGTCGCCCCACGTGCTGTTGAACAGGCCGACCAGCACCGCGCGGCCGTCGTCGGCGAGAACGTACACAGGACCCCCGGAGTCGCCCTTCTGGCTGACGACGCCGTGGCCCATCGTGAACCAGCCGTTGTACACCCCCTCGACGCTGCCGCAGCTCTCGCCGGTGGCGACGCCGAAGTGGCAGACGGCCTGGCCGGGATGAATGGCGAAGCCGGGATCGGTGACCAGCGCGCGTCCTCCCGGCAGCACATTGTTGGGCGAGACATCGCCGGCCAGAATGATGCCTTCGTAGTCGTTGATCGAATCGTTGGTGGACACCGTCGCGCCGTTGGGCGTGTTGTCGCGGTACATCGACAAGGACCCGATCACGTTGCCGCTCTTGTCGGTGACGGTGCCGCTGCCGCGGCAGTGGCCGGCGGTCACCGCAATCCGAAGGGTCGGTTCGACATATCCGAGCGTGCACAGGTTGGTGTCCTGCCGGATCTCCATGCCCGGATACACCGGAACGGGACTCGCATGCGCCGGCGCCACGGGCGCCGCGATCGCGGCGGCCACGGTGGCGAGCACACTGAGAACACGCACGACGATCTGTTGCACCCGCCAACTCCGATCAATCGAGGCGGCCGAGCTGT
The DNA here is from genome assembly GCF_059812855.1 of Mycobacterium sp. NGS35. Lineage (NCBI taxonomy): Bacteria > Bacillati > Actinomycetota > Actinomycetes > Mycobacteriales > Mycobacteriaceae > Mycobacterium > Mycobacterium sp. NGS35. Next base: position 90,235 of record NZ_JCALDL010000005.1, on the reverse strand, counting down.
CCGGCCACGTGAGGACACTACCGGCGGCTCTTGCGAACCGCCGGGCACGAGGTCGGCTACCCGCTGATTCCGGCCTGTACTCCCCGCATATCGCAGTCGGCCGCTGCATCGTTAGCCTTCTCACACTCCGTAGATGCCCGGCAGCCCGTCATGTCGCCGGCACGGTCCGCGGCCCGGCGAAGCGCGCCAGCATCGGCCCCACGATCGCCAGGACGAACACGTACGTCGTGGCCACATAAGCCACCGCTTCGATGGTCTGGCTGACCAGGCCGATGATGACCAGCGAGAACTCGCCACGGGCGATCAGGGCCGTGCCCGCCCGCAACTGGCCGCGACGCGCGACGCCCTCCCGTCGCGCCGCATAGATCCCGGTTGCCACCTTGGTGACGGCGCTCACAAGGCCGAGGGCCAGCGCCACCGGCAGCATCGGCAGCAGGTCCTGCGGATCGATCGAGATGCCGATGGCAAGAAAAAAGATCGCGGCGAACAAATCGCGAAGCGGGCTGAGTACCTCGCGGGCGCGGTCGGCCGTATGGCCCGTCAACGTCAGCCCCACCAGGAACGCACCGACCGGCGCCGACGCATGAACGAACTCCGCCAAGCCGGCGACTATCAACGTCAGGCCAAGGATTCGCAGTAGTAGCTGCTCAGAATCGGGGTGGGCCACCAGGCGACCCACATGGTGGCCCCAGAAGTACGACACCGCGAAAGCCGCGCTCACGACGGCGATGGCAATCGCCATGCCCAGCAGCGCCGCCCACCACGAGCCGCCCGCCGCCAACACCGCCAGCAGCGGCAGGTACGCGGCCATCGCGAAGTCCTCCAGGACAAGCACGGACAGCACCGCCGGCGTCTCGCGGTTACCGAGTCGGCGCAGATCGTTGAGCAGCCGCGCGATCACCCCCGACGACGAGATGTAGGTGATGCCGGCCATCGCGATGATGCCGACGCCGTTGAGCCCCAGCAGCCAGCCGGCTACCGCGCCGGGCGCCGCGTTGAGCACCACGTCGACCCACGCCGACGGCAGATGGCGGCGCAGGCTGCTGGCGAATTCGGTGATCGAGAATTCCAGCCCCAGGGTCAACAGCAGCAGCACCACACCGATCGACGCGCTGGCGGTGACGAATTCACCCGCCGCCGGGAGGGGCACGATGCCGCCGTTGCCCAGCGCGAGCCCGGCGACCAGGTAGAGCGGGATCGGCGACAGCGCGTAGCGCCGGGCGGCCGCGCCGAGAATCGTGAGCACGGCGAGGATGACGCCGAGCTCGAGCAGCAGCGTCGCCGAAACCTGCACGCGTCAGCCTTCGGCCGGCGGGCCGGCTGGGCCAAGGCCGGTCGGTGGGGCCGCAGCGTCGCCACCGGTCGCGTGACCTTGGTCGACGATGTTCTCGACGCCGGCGATGCCCTCCTCGGTGCCGATCACCACGAGCACGTCACCGCTGCGCAGCGTCTCCGCGGGTCCCGGTGAAGCCAGCACCTCGTCGTCACGCACGATGGCCACGATCGAGGCGCCTGTGCGGGTGCGGGCCTTGGTGTCGCCGAGCGGGTGGTCGACGAACGGGCTGTGGGCACTGATCTCGACCTGGCCCGCATTGAGGCCGGGCACTTCGCGGGTCAGGTCGGCGAACCGTTCGGCGATCCGAGGCGCGCCGAGGATCTGGGCCAGCGCCTCGGCTTCGTCCTCGGTGAGCCGGAACACCGGGCGGGCCTCGTCGGGGTCGTCGCGGCCGTACACCACGACCTCGAAGCCGCCGGACCGCCGGGCGATCACGCCGATGCGGTCACCGTCGCGGATGTCGAACTCGTATCGCAAGCCCACGCCGGGCAGAAGCACTTCTTTGACGTCCATGCGGTCAATCCTTGACGAGTTCGCGGTGTCGCACGGGTCTTTAGGCCGCCACGGTGGACGCGGCGACGCTGCGCGGCCGCTCGGTACGCGGCTGCCATCCGGGCGGGCCGAAGATGTAGCCGAGTCGGTCGCGCCAGCGGGCGGCCGAGCGCACGTCGCGGGCCATCGCTACGTACTCGCGCGTCTGCAGCGTCCAGATGTTGAAGGTGTTGACGGGCTTGGTCAGTCCGTAGTGAGGGCGGGACAACTCAGGCTGAAAGGAGCCGAACAGCCGATCCCACACGATCAAGATGCCGCCGTAGTTCTTGTCCAGATACTGCGGGTCCATGCCGTGGTGCACGCGGTGATGCGACGGGGTGTTGAACACGAATTCTATGGGCCGCCAGAGCTTGCCGATGCGCTCAGTGTGGATCCAGAACTGGTAGATCAGGCTCACCGAGAAACTGGCGAACACCATCCACGGCGGAATCCCCAACAGCGGCAAGGGAATCCACATCAGAATCTCGCCGCTGTTGTTCCACTTCTGCCGCAGTGCGGTGGCGAAGTTGAAGTACTCGCTGGAGTGGTGCGCCTGATGGGTGGCCCAGATCAGCCGGACCCGGTGGGCGATGCGGTGATAGGTGTAATACAGCAGGTCCACGCCCACCAGAGCGATCACCCAGGTGTACCACTGACGCGGCGAGAGATGCCACGGCGCGAGGTAGGCGTAGATCGCCGCGTAGCCCAGCAGCGCGACCGACTTCCAAGCCGCTGTGGTGGCGACGGACACCAGCCCCATCGCGATGCTGGCCCATGAGTCACGGCTGTGAAACGCACCGGCAGCCGGCCGGTCCTCGATGTGTTCGAGCTTGCGGGCCGCGGTCCATTCGAGAATCAGCAGCAACAAGAAGAACGGGATGGCGAACAGCACGGGATCGCGCATCTGAGGCGGCAGCATGTCGAGAATCGCCGCAATACGCTCCACTTCTGGCACCTCCGCAGCCAGCTTAACGGTGCACACCCGCGCCGGATGCGGGTCCGGGCTACCGGAAGTTGAGCACTCTGTCGCCCCACATCTCGCGGACGTCGCGGTCGATGTCGTGGACGACGGTGTCGACGCGGTCGATGACCAAGCAGGCGCGGTCAGGCTCCTGGTAGGGAGCCCATGCCGGGTCGCCGGGCAGTCCAACCGGCTTGCCCTGGTCGGCGAAGTTGAGCCAGCGTGTCCGCATGCGTTCTGACACCGCCTTACCGGCTTTCAGGCCGCCCAGCTTGAAGGTGGGGTCCGTCGGGCCCTGCACGAGATTGCCCCAGACATAGGGCAATTCGGTGGCGTGCGCGGCGCCCATGCGCAGCAGCCGCATCATGGGCGTGGCGAAGTCGAAGCGATACAAATAGGCCGGGGCAACAGCGCTGTGCCCTTCTGCGAACCAGACGGACGGCATCCGGAAGCCGATGTCGCTGGCGAGTCCCATCCCGCGCGCTTTCACGCGCAGTCCGGCGTAGGTTGTGCCGATCTGCTCTTCGGAGGGCAGCACCACATCCGGCTGTTCTGCGGCGATTTCGGCGAACATGGCCTTGATTGCCGGAGGGGTGATCGGCATCAACGGCGACTTCATCCACTTGAACAACGCGGCCTCATGCTTGTTGGTGCCGATGATCAGCGGTACGGGGTGGGAGCGTCCCTCGCGGGCGAGCTTCACCGGATAGTCGGGGACGACGTCGCCGTCGACGATCGGCGCGAAGGCCACCGTGCCTGGCGTCTGCGCGGGAACGGCGTCGAACACCGCTTGCGACGCTCTGACCAGAGCGCGGGCCGGAACGTCGACCAGGCGGTCGATGTCGGCGTGCGCGATGCCGAGCCGATCCAACAGCATGCCGGCTACCCGCCCAGCCCGATCAGTGTCGTAAACCGTTGTGGCAGGCGAACTTTGGGCGATCGCGCCGGCGAACAAGCCCTCCGTATGGGGACTGGTCATCAGCGTGGTCACCACTCCCCCGCCGGCAGATTCGCCGAAGAGCGTGACTCGGTTCGGGTCGCCGCCGAATGCGGCGATGTTGTCGCGCACCCATTGCAACGCGAAAATGACGTCGCGCAGACCGACATTGGTGTCGTACCGGCGGCGCGCGCTTCGGAAGGTGGACGGGTCGAGGAAACCGAACGCGCCGAGGCGATAGTTGGCGGTGACGACGATCGTGTTGCCGCTCGAGGCGAGCACGCTTCCGTCGTACATCGGCTGGCTGCTGGAGCCGAGGATGTACGCCCCGCCGTGCACCCACACCATGACCGGCTTGTCGTCACCCGGCTGGTTGGGAGCCCAGATATTCAGCGACAAACAATCTTCGCCCTCCGGTGCGCCGAGATCGAATGGCAGGATCGGCACGGGCGGCTGAGGGCATACCGGCCCGAATCGGCTGGCGTCGGCCACGTCAGTCCATTTCGCCGGCGGCTGCGGCGCCTGCCAGCGCAGATCGCCAGTTGGCGGTGCCGCGTAGCGGATGCCCTTCCAGGCTGTGACGTCGCCTAGATCGACGCCGCGCACCGGGCCATACGTCGTCTCGACGACTGTGCTGGTGGTCATGCTTGATGAGTCCTGTTCACGAGGGGTTGGCCCCCATGTTACCCGCGGGTATTAAGCAGGTCTAACTTTCCGCCCGCGGGTGCGGAGAAGCGAACGATTCCGGCCAACGCCGGCGGCCGTCGGAAAGTACCCCGGCCAGCCCGATCACGACGATGCCGGCCACGGGAACAGTCAGCAAGCCGGCGCGCAAGCTGAAGACGTCCGCAATACCGCCGACCACCATCGGGGCGCAGACAAATCCCACCCGCATCAGCCAGGTCACTGCTGTCAGGCCAGTGCCATGCCGAAGGCCGGGAAGCTCGTCGGCACGCTGCATCGCCGCAGGGATCAATGTCGCCACACCGAACCCCGCAGCGGCGAACCCCCCGATTACGGCCGGCAGGCTCGGGTATGCCAGCGCAGCCCCCATGCCCAACGCCGCGATCGCTCCGCCGGCGCGGGCGACCGTGCGCTGCCCGAACCGGTCGACCAGCCGATCACCGAGCAACCGGCCGACAAGCTGCGATCCCACCGCAGCGATGTAGCCCGACACGGCCAGCGCACCGGGCGCACCCAACTCCCGCATGAACAGCGTGGCCCACGAACTGCCGGCGTCCTCCACTGCCGCGGCCGCGATCGCGATCAGAACCAATGCCGCCAGCGCGGCGTACGTCGCCGCCCGTGTCCCCGCGCGCACTCCCGGCCCCGACCGAGGTTCGGCAGTGGCATCGTCCGGTCCCGGCAGTAGATATCGGTAGGCGATGACACAGATTCCGGAAAACACCACCGCCGATACCGCCAGATGGGTGCCGCGCGGCACGTGCAACGCGATCGCCGCCGCGCCCATCGCGCCCCCGAGGATCGCGCCGGCCGACCACACCGCGTGGAACGAATTGATGATGGAACGGCCATAACGTCGTTGCACCCGCAAACCATGCGCGTTCTGAGCGACGTCAGTCACTGCGTCGGCGCCGCCGGCGACAAACAGCGCGCCCGCGAACGTCCACACCGTGGGCGCCACTCCGGCCAGCCAGGCGAACAACGCGATCATCGCCGACCCGCACACCGCCACCCTCGCCGAGCGGAACCGCCGGATGAGCGAGGCCGCTGCTGGCCCGGTTATCAGCGCGCCAATCGAGAAGGCCGCGACCGCGACGCCGTATAGCGCGTTGGACAAACCAAGGTCAGCCTTGATCTCGGGATACCGCGGCAGCAGATTCGCGAACAGCGCGCCGTTGGTCAGAAACAGTGCAGCGACCGCGACCCGCGCGCGCCGATCCTGCGACGCTGCGAGCCGCCCGGTCCGCATCTGCGGAGACTACCCGCCAGCGCGTCGGCAAAGATGGCCACCATGACCTCGCAGCAGTCATCACTGGCCGAGCTGGCCGCACGCTACCGCGTTGCCACCGAATACGAGGACGCCAGCAGCCGCCGCGTGGTGGTGCCGGATCAGACGGTCGTGGCAGTCCTCGCCGCACTCGATGTGGTCGCCGACACCGAAGAGCAGCGCCGCGCCGCGCTTCGCGACCACGACCGCCGCTACTGGTCGCGCCCACTGCCGCCGGTGATCGTCATGCGGGCCGGAACGCCGACGCCGTTCTGGGTGCACGTCAGCCACGGAGCACCGGCCCGGCCGTGGATTCGTCTGGAGGACGGCACAGTACGTGCCGGGTTGCGCCAACTCGACAACTTCACCTCGCCGTACGACCTGGACGGCCGGCTTGTCGGCGAGGCCAGCTTCGAGCTGCCTGCTGACCTGCCGCTGGGATACCACCGGCTGCACCTCGACGACGCCGGTTCGTCCGACGGCTCCGCGGTGATCGTCACGCCGGCCAGCCTGACCGTCCCGGAACGGCTGGGTTCACGGCGCACCTGGGGGTTGGCCACGCAGCTGTACAGCGTCCGCTCCAAAAGATCCTGGGGCATAGGCGATCTGACCGATCTGACGGATCTCGCCGTGTGGGCAGCTTCGCAGCACCATGCGGGCTACGTGCTGGTCAATCCCTTGCACGCCGCCGCACCCACCGCGCCTATGGAGCCTTCACCGTATCTGCCGACGTCGCGTCGCTTCGTCAACCCCATCTACCTGCGCGTCGAAGCAATTCCGGAGTTCGCGTACATCCGCCGTCGGCGTCGGATCCGCAAGCTGCACGACGACGTCCAAAGCGGCGCCAAACGGATCGACTCGATCGATCGTGACGCGGCCTGGGCCGCGAAGCGCGCAGCGCTCGAAGAGATCTACCGAGTGCCGCGCTCCGCGGGACGCGACCTCGCCTATGCCGCGTACCGCCAACGGGAGGGTCGCGCGCTGGACGACTTCGCCACCTGGTGTGCACTTGCCGAGACGTACGGAAGTGACTGGCGACAATGGCCTCACGATCTGCAGCATCCCGGCGCGTCAGGTGTTGCGGTCTTCGCCGAGGAGCACGCCGCCGACGTCGACTTTCACCGTTGGTTGCAATGGCAACTCGACGATCAGCTGATGATCGCCCAGGCCCACACTCGCCAAGCCGGGATGGCGCTGGGCATCATGCATGACCTCGCGGTCGGCGTGCATCCGAGCGGGGCCGACTCGTGGGCGCTGCAGGATGTGCTGGCGCTCGGTGTCACCGCCGGGGCGCCGCCGGATGCGTTCAACCAGCAGGGCCAAGATTGGTCTCAGCCGCCGTGGCGACCGGACGCGTTGGCCGCGCATGAGTATCAGCCGTTCCGATCCATGGTCAATGCGGTGCTGCGGCACGCGGGCGGAGTGCGCATCGACCACATCATCGGCCTGTTCAGAATGTGGTGGATTCCCCAGGGCGCCAAGCCAACTGACGGCACATACGTCTACTACGACCACGAAGCGATGGTCGGCGTGCTGGCGCTGGAGGCGCATCGCGCCGAAGCGCTGGTGGTTGGCGAGGACCTTGGCACAGTGGAACCGTGGGTGCGCGACTACCTGCGCGAGCGGGGAATCTTCGGCACGTCGATCTTGTGGTTCGAGATGGACCATGACGGCGACGGCGGTCCGCTTCCGGCCGAGCGGTGGCGAGAATACTGCCTGTCCTCGGTCACCACCCACGACCTGCCGCCAACGGCTGGATATCTTGCCGGCGAACATGTCCGGCTGCGCGATCGGCTCGGTCTGCTCACCCGGTCGTTCGAGGAGGAGCTGCAAAGCGATCGCGCCGAACAGCAGGCCTGGTTGGAAGAGCTGCGCCGCACGGGGTTGCTCCACGACGACGCCGATGTCGACGACACCGTATTGGCCTTGCACCGCTATCTAGCTCGCACCCCGTCGAAACTGCTGGCGCTATCGCTCAGCGACGCCGTCGGGGACCGGCGCACCCAGAACCAGCCCGGCACCACAGACGAATACCCGAACTGGCGCGTGCCGCTCGCTGGCCCGAAAGGCCGAAAGATGTTGCTGGAGGATGTGTTTCGTGATCAGCGTGCCGCGACGCTGGCCGCTGCCATGCGCGTCGCGGTGGAGGCTGACGGCACATGAAATACGCCGTCATTGCTCCGGTCGACGCCGGGGTGACCGCCGACCCGGTATGGATCGCAGACTTCGCCCGTCATGTCGAAGCATGCGGTTTCGACGAGATCGTGGCCGTCGAGCACACGGTTCTCGCGACCTGCTACGACAGCCGCTACCCCTACGATCCGTCGGGAAGGGTGGCACTGGCTGCAGACTGCCCGGTCCCGGATCCCCTTGAACTCCTTGGGTTCATCGCCGGTCACACCACGACGCTGGGTTTGGCCACCGGTGTGCTGGTGCTGCCCAATCACCATCCCGTCGTGCTGGCCAAACGGGTTGCGACGGTCGATGCGCTTTCTGGCGGCCGGCTGCGGCTCTGCGTCGGGGTGGGTTGGTTGCGCGAAGAGGTCGAGGCGTGCGGTGCGCCGTTCGGTGATCGGGGCCGGCGCGCCGACGAACAGATCGAGGTGATGCGGTTGCTGTGGGCGGATCGCCCTGCGGGTGCCACGCACAGCGGCGAATTCTTCCGATTCCGCGACATTGCCTGCTACCCGAAACCGCTGCGGGGCGAACACTTTCCTATCCACGTTGGCGGTCACAGCAGCGCAGCGGCCAGGCGCGCGGGCCGGCTCGGCGACGGTTTGCAGCCGCTCGGTGTGACCGGGCCGGCGCTGCAGGAACTGATGGACGTCATGCATCAGGCGGCGGCGGATGCCGGACGCGACGGGTCAGCGCTCGAGCTGTCCCTCGGCCATCTCGTTGAGAAAATCGACCGCGAGCGAGCGGACAAGCTGGCCGAACTCGGCGCGAATCGCGTTGTGCTCGCGATGCCGCCGGTTCGCGAAGTCGACGACGCCAAGGACCGAGTGTCGGCATGCGCGCAGCGCCTCGGGCTGGCGCCGTGAACCCAGCCGACCGGCTCGCGCTCTCCCAGCTGGTGCACCGGTACGCCGCCGGCATCGACGACCGCCGGTTCGACGACGTCGCCGCACTGTTCGCTGAGGACGCAACGTTCGCAGTGCCCGATCCGCCGAACGTGCTGGAACCGGTGGTCGTCCATCGGGGCTATGCCGCGATCGACACAGCGGTCAGAGCAGTCGAGCAGGTCCAGCGGACCATGCACGCGATCGTCGGCGAAATCTACACGGCGGCAATGAACAACGCACACGGTCGCATCGTATGCATCGCACACCACTTCACCAGAGTCGGCGACGAGCTCTCAGACGCCGTGTGGTATCTGCAGTACGACGACGAGTACGTTCGAACCGACGCTGAATGGCGATTTCGCAGCCGCACGCTGACGATCGATGCAATCGAGACGCGGCCGGTCCGGCGGTTGCGGCCGAAGGGGACATGACGATGCGCGCCTGGATTGTCTGGTCTGTGGGACTACTGGGCTACATCGTCGCGGTTCTCGACCGCACCACGTTGGGAGTGTCTGGGCTGCAAGCCGCCGACCGGTTCGGCGCCACCCCGGGAGTGCTGTCGACGTTCGTGGTGCTTCAGGTGGTGGTCTATGCGACGGCGCAGGTTCCCGCCGGTGTGTTGTTGGACAAGCTCGGCTCCAAGACGCTGATCGCCACTGGCGCCGGGCTGATGGCGGCTGGACAGCTCACGCTCGCCTTCTCCACCGCGCTGCCGGCGGCGATCGCTGCGCGCGCCGTGCTCGGCCTGGGCGACGCGTTGACGTTCATCTCGGTGCTGCGACTGGTACCCCACTGGTTCGCCCCGCGGCGGGTTCCGCTCGTCACGCAATTGACCGGCATCTGCGGGCAGCTGGGACAGGTGCTGTCGGCGCTGCCGTTCCTCGCGCTGATGCTGCACTCCGGCTGGACCGCTGCATACGTTGCCGTCGCGGCGTTCGGGCTGCTGTCGCTTGCGCTGACGCTCGCGCTGGTGCGCGACACCCCCGAAGGCGCAATCGTTCGGGACGACAAGACCGACTTCCGCGCCACCCTTGCCAGCGTCAAAACGGTGTGGCTGCGGCCCGGCACTCGACTGGGCTTCTTCACCCACATGGGTACGCAGTTTTCGGTCACCGTGTTCGCGTTGATGTGGGGTGTCCCGTATTTGACCGCGGCGCAGGGCGTTTCGACGGAGACAGCGGGTGCACTGTTGTCGCTGTCGGTGGTGACCGCCATCGTCGCCGGTGTTGTGCTCGGGGTGTTGACGGCGCGCTACCCGCTGCGCAGGTCATGGATGGTGCTGACGATCATTGCCAGCAACGTGGCGATATGGACTGTGGTGCTTGCATTTCCACACCGCGCACCACTATGGCTGCTGACTTTGTTGGTAGTCGTGATCTCGGTTGGTGGCCCAGGTTCGATGGTGGGCTTCGACTTTGCGCGCACGTTCAATCCCCGGGCGACGCTGGGCACCGCTCAGGGGATGGTCAACATGGGCGGCTTCTTGGCATCGCTGGTGGTGATGCAGATCATGGGCCTCATCATCGGTGCGGCGGGTGGCTACTCGTTCGCGTCGTTCCGCCTGGCCTGGACGGTTCAGTACGGCGTGTGGACGCTGGCGGTCGTCGGCATCTTGATCACCCGGCGCAAGGCTCGTCGCGCTCTTACGCCGGACCAGTGGCGCCATCTGATCGAGGGATTCGAACCGCCGCACGCCGATCCGCCGCCGATCGGGCCGCCGCAGGGCGAACCGACAGTCGAAACCCGCGGTTAACGCTTGCGCGCCGACTCACGCCGATTGGCCTTCTTGATCGCCGCAACCAATTCTTCTTTGCTCATCGACGAACGCCCAGAGACATCCAGCCGGCGGGCGACCTCCATCAAATGCTTCTTGCTGGCATTCGCATTGACGCCTTCGGCCGTCTCGCCTTTCGCGTTCGGTCCGCCGCTCTTCGCGCGCTGATCCGACGGCCCCTTCTTGCTCTTGGGCTCCCAGTGGTCGCCGACCTTTTCGAAGCTGTGCTTGAGTGCGCTGTACGCGACGCGATGTGCCCGCTCGCCTTCCCCATATTCCTTGACCGCGGCGTCGTGCGCTTTGGCGAACGTCCGCTGTGCCTTGGCCGGCGACTTCTGCAGCGTGCTCGGCAGTTCGCTTTTCTTTGCGCTTCCGCTTTTGCTGGTCTTGGGCATCGTCAGACTCCTTCGGTGATGTACACCTCGACGTCGTTTACCCAGCCTGCAAAAGCCCTAAAACCAGCCGCTGAAACCACCTAGGACTCGACGAGCTCCTTCAGGTTCTTCAGTGTGGCCGACAGCGTCCGGCCGACTTGCCGGGTGGCGAGGTGGTCCGCGATCAGGCCGAGAAGTCCGCCGGGCGCCTGGTAGGACAGCCGGAAGATCACCTTCGTGCGGCCATCTGCGGTGTCGCGCAACCGGATTCGGCCCCGCAGGTTGATACCGGTGATGCCGATGAACGCCAGATCGCGCGACTCGTCGAACTCCACCACCTCGATCAGCCCACCGACCGGTACCGAACCGATCTTCCAATGGACGGTGTAGCGAGCGCCCACCCGCACCGGACCGTCGGTGACGGTCTCCCAGCGGGCGAGATTCGCCATGAACCTCGGATAGCAGTCCGGATCGCTGACGACCTTCCAGACGTCGTCGCGGTTCGCGTCGATGACGCAGCGGCGTTGAACCCTCATTCGTGCACTCTCACCTGTCAGCCGATCAGCGGGAAGCGTCGTTCGGCAGCCAACCGATCCACACCGGCCTGCAGGCTGCCCAGGACTTTGTCGTTGATCGTGTCGTCGTCGGCGGACTGGATGTCGGCGGCGTCGATCGGGTCCTGCACCTCGATGACGATCTTCGTCGGCAGCGGCAGCCGCGGGATCATGTCGCTGACCACCAGACCCCATGGCGGTGCCAGCAAGATCGGCACGCTTTTCAGCCGCGCCATCTTGTCGACCATCAGCAACTTGGCCAGCCACTGCCCGCGGTCGAGGAACAGCGCCGCCTCCTGACCGCCGACACTGGCGATCGGCACGATCGGGACGCCAGCCTCTCGGGCCAGGCGCACATAGCCTTTGCGGCCGCCGAAGTCGACGCGATGGCGCTCCCACGACGGTCTGAACACCTCGTAGTCACCGCCGGGATAGACCAGCAGCGCGGCGCCCGACTGCAAGGCCAGCAGCGCATTGTCGTGGTTTGCGGCGACGGTGCCGAACTTACGCAGCGCGCCCAGTCCGGGCATGGACACGACGAGGTTGTGCGCGAGCTGGTAGAACGGCCGCTCGACGCCGAAGTACGACGAAAAAGCAAGGGTGAAGACGAACGTGTCAGGTGGCAGGTTGCCGCCGCTGTGGTTGCCCACCAGCAGCACCGGCCCCTCCGCCGGGATCCGGTCCAGCCCCCGCACGTCGGCCCGGAAGTACACCGACGCCAACAACCACAAGCCAGGCAATTGGTCGCGGATGTAGTCGGGGTCGCGCTGGTCCAGATCAGCTTTCGGAACGCGTGACGCGACCTGCTGCCGCGCCCACTCCAAGACATCGCCAACTCCGGGCATGCCCGACATATTGACATCGGCCGGGCGAACGAAACATCGATGTGCGCACGGCCGTAGAATTCCGTCATGCTGCGACCGCAACGATGCGAGCGCGAGGTCGATCCGGGGCCGGTGCAGATTCAGCCCCGAAAGGTGCACTTCGACTTCTCCGACATTCCGCTGCATTGGATACCGGGACATCCGGTCGCATCGGACATGATCGGCATCCTCAACGTGGTGCTGCCGGCGGCGGAACGATGGTTCGTTGCGACGTACAACGAGGCGCTCCCGCTGGTCAAAGACCCCAAGCTCGCCGACGACATGCGCGGCTTCATCGGCCAGGAGGCCATTCACGCCGACATCCACGAGCAGGCCCTGCACGAGTTCATGGAGGCACGCGGCTTCGACCCCAAGCCAGTGCTCGATCAAGTCGAATACGCGTTCTCCAAAGTGCTCGGTGCCTCGACCGCCACCGCACCGAAGCGCCGGCACAACCAGCTGTGCGACCGGTTGTGGTTCATCGCGGCGCTCGAGCACTACACCGCGGTGCTCGGCGACTTCGCCTTGAACAACGCGTGGGAAGACTTCGGCGCGCACCCCACGTTCGTCGACTTGTTCCGCTGGCACGGCGCCGAGGAGGTGGAGCACCGCAACGTCGCCCACGACGTCGCCACCTACTTCAGCGACAGCTACCTCGACCGCGTCGGCGCGATGCTCATGGCGTCGACATTCATGTTCGTGATGTTCCAGCGGGTCTCGTGGTATCTGGTCAAGACGGACCCGCAGGTGGACTTCGGATGGCTGCGGATGCAGAAGCTGCGCTATCTCGACTCCAAACACGGCCTGCTGCCTCGCTACCGAAAGCTCTTCGGCAGCAACACTTTTGACTATCTGCGACCGGGCTTCACACCCGAGAAGATGGGGTCCACCGCGCAAGCGGTCGCCTACCTGGCGAGTTCGCCGGCCGCGCGGGCTGCCCACCTCTGATGGCGCGCTTCGGTTTTCGCGTCGCCGACGTGCCGGCAAGCGCCTCCGGCCGTACCAGACACGATCCGCTGCTCGGATTGGCCAGCGTGATCGTGTCCGGGGTGTGGGGGCTCACCGGCGCTCTGCGCCGGCCTCCGGCGCCGCCGGAGCGCGACCGTATGCGCACCCTGCGAATAGTGGACCGGCAAGTGGTAGCCCTCGACGAGAACGTGGTGGCACTGACACTGGCCGCGGCGGACGACGCGCCGCTGCCCCGGTGGTACCCGGGCGCGCACATCGACGTCCACCTGCCGAGCGGCCGGGTCCGTCAGTACTCGCTGTGCGGCGATCTAGGCGACCGTCAGACCTACCGCATCGCCGTACGTCGCATCCCTGACGGCGGCGGCGGCTCCATCGAGGTGCACGACGCACTCGTGGTCGGATCCACTGTCACCACATCCGGGCCCCGCAACGCCTTCCCGCTGGTCATTCCCGGTCGTGGCTCGCCCGCAACCCGGTTACGGTTCGTTGCCGGCGGTATCGGCATCACGCCGATCCTGTCGATGTTGCGGCAAGTGCAGCGCCTCGACGTCGAGTGGTCGATGATCTACGTGGGCCGAAGCGCTGACAGTCTGCCCTTCGTCGACGAGGTGTCGCAATACGGCGACCGGGTGCGGATCCGCACCGACGACGTCCACGGGCTGCCGGCCGCCGACGAACTCTTGGGCGAATGTCCAGACGGGACAGCGGTTTACGCGTGCGGGCCGGCCCCGTTGCTCACCGCGATTCGCAGTCGGCTGGCCGGCCGCGACGGTGTCGAACTGCATTTCGAGCGATTCGCCGCGCCTCCCGTGGCCGACGGCGAGGAATTCTCGGTGCGCGTCGCATCCACCGGCGCGGTCGTGGACGTCGGCGCGCAGGAGACGCTGTTGTCGGCGCTGCAGCGCTCCGGGGTGGCCGCGCCATACTCGTGTCAGCAGGGATTCTGCGGAACCTGTCGCACCCGGGTCCTCGCCGGTCGGGTGGATCACCGCGACACGCTGCTCACCGAACCTGAGCGGCAGGCCGGCGCGATGCTCGTCTGCGTGTCTCGCGCGCCCAAAGGAGAACTGCTCACGCTCGAGTTGTAGGGGACGTGAAGTACTCGACGGAGCCGATTGCGGCCGTGCGCGGATCAACGTCGGCGAACACGACGGCACGTCCGGCCGGGGTGTCCAGCGACGCCACTACCGTCGAACCGGAGGCAATCAGCCTGTGCACGTGGCACTTACGCAGATCCGTTCGCAGCCTGCCGTCGGTCAGCGCCTGTTCGACGAGTCGCTTGCCCTCAACGCCCACACTGCGAAGCCCCCCCGCGTAACGCGCCGTGCCAGCCACCCCTTGGTTGCGCAGCAGCGCCCCAGCGAGCCGCAGGCCGATCGGCACTGCGTTCACGCCTTGGCGCAGGAACTGGCCGATCATCGCCGACAATTCCCAGTACGCCCGCAAACTCGCAATCCGCCAGCCGGATCCCCCCGCCCGCAGGTCGTAGCGGATGACCGTGGGCACCATCAGCCGCACTCCGTGACCCATCACCACTTCGAGCGTGAGATCACGGACCACCGTGGTGCGGCAGACGATGTCGACATCAGGGTGGAAAGTGATCTGCCGTGGTCCGATGAACGTGTCGTAGAAGCGGCCAATCTGGCGGTGCCCGACGTGCGGTTGTGTTCCGACCGGGTCCTCGACGCGCCCGTCGGCGGTGAATAGCCCAACCCACTGAGCCCGATCATGTGCGCGCGCTGCCCGCGGCGATGCTTCGACGGCGGCAAGCAACTCGTCGCCGGAAGGTTCCATTCCGCTCAGTTGGCCTTGGGCAGCGGAATGCCTTGACTGGCCGAGAATTCCGCATCCGCCTCCGACGCGAGCCCGATCGAGACGATCGTCCGCGGGAACATCGCGTCGGTGAGATACGCCAGCGCCACCGCCCACCGATTGACGAACCGCGGCATGGCATACAGGTGATAGCCGCGGGTGACCAGCTTCGCCGGATATCCGGAGATGTGGACGTTGAGCGGATTGGCGACGGCGTAGCGGGGGCCCAGGTCGACGACCAGACCCATGTTGCGGTGCCGGTAATCCTTCTTCGTGCCGTAGCCGAGGCTGGCGGCGACGTTGCGCGCCAACGTCTTTCCCTGACGAATGGCGTGCTGCGCGGTGGGCGGGGTGATCTTTCCGGGTTGCGTGAGATCCGGCACCGCAGCGGCGTCGCCGCCGGCGAAGACGTCCGGATGGCCGGGGACCTGCAGGTCGGCCTGCACTTTGAGCCTGCCCTTCTCGGTGGGCAAGCCGAGCTGCTCGATCAGCGGCGCGGCCGTCACGCCGGTCAGCCAGGCCACCGTGCGGGTGCCCACTACCGAACCGTCGCTCAACACGACGTGATCGGCATGCACTTCCTTCAATGTCTTGCCCAGTTGAATGTCGATGCCGCGACTGCGCAGCACGTCCATGGCGGCTTGGCCAAGCCGTTCACCCACCTCGGGCATCACCTGCTCGGCGAGGTCGAGCAACAGGAACTTCACCGACGCGGGGTCGAATCCCATCTGCTTGGCGGCGGCGTCAGCGAGCGCCCGCAATTGCGCGACAAGTTCCGTCCCCGAATACGAGGCGCCGACCACCACGATGGTGCGGCGCGACTGAGCCAGGTCCTTGTCCTCGTCGAGGCACGCCAGCTCGAATTGCTCGAGCACATGGTCGCGCAGGTACAGGGCCTCCGCGGTGGACTTCAGGCCTCTGGCGTGGGTGGCCAGTCCGGGGATGTCGAACAGGCGAGTCACCGATCCGGGTGCCAGCACCAGGCGGTCCCACGACATGCTGCGCGACCGCTGCTCGGGATCGGTGAAAGTCAGCGTGTGGTTCTTGAGGTCCACCTCGTCGACGCGGCCACGCACAGCCCGGGCCCCTTTGAGCATGCCGGCCAGCGGGATCGTCACGAAGCGTGCGTCCACCACGCCGCCCGCCACGTCAGGCAGCAGGGGGGTGTACAGCATGTAGTCGATCGGCGAGATCAGCGTCACCGTCACGGGGGCATTTCGCCTGCGCATCTGGCGGGCGAGTCGCCGGGCACATTCGAAACCCGTGAATCCACTGCCGACGACCACGACCGACTTCATCTGCGGGACGGAATCAAGCTGCGTCGTCCCCGTGTGATTTGCCATGGGGACTCATGTACCCACCGCGCGCCGCACCAATTCATGGCGCCGTCGAACCGCTTCCGGGGTGCCGCGGTGTCGTTGGCCCGAGGTGAAGATCCCGTAGGTTCCGAATGCCGAAGTGGCGTCTCAGGACTCGACGGGCGGCGTTCATGCCGCACATCCCGTGCACTCCGGGACCTGGTGGTGTCGCCGCCGAGCACAAATAGACGTTGTCGATCGGGGTTCGGTAGGGGTCCCAACGCAACACCGGCCGGGCCACCATCCGGTACATCGAGACCTGACCGACCGCGATGTCGCCGCCGACGTAGTTTTCGTTGTGCCGCGACATGTCGCTGGCCGGGATGCAGCGCGATGCCACGACGATGTCGCGGAACCCCGGCGCGAAACGTTCGATCTGCGCGGTCACAGTCTCCGTCATGTCACGCGTCGAGCCGTTCGGCACATGCGCGTAGGTCCACAGCGGCGACTGACCGCCCTGCGCCCGCCGCGTCGGGTCGGCCACCGTCGGATGGCTCAGCAGCACCATCGGAGTTTCGCTGTGCCGGCCCGCGGCGGTATCGCACTCGGCCTGCGCCATCTGCGCGCGGCTTCCGCCGATGTGCACCGTCCCGGCCGAACCCACCCGCGGGTCAGCCCATGGAATCTCTTCCGACACAACGAAATCCACCTTCGCCACGCCGCTTCCCGGGCGGAACTTCTGCACGGCCGCCCGGTACCGCGACCCCAGGCGCTCTCCGAACACGTCGACGAGGGTCCACGGCGACGTGTCGAACAGGTACACCCTGGCGTCCGGCAGATCATCGGCGCGCCGGATACGACGACCGCAGCTGACCACACCGCCTCGCGCCGAGATGTCTGCGATCAGCGCGTCGGCGATCGATTGGCTTCCGCCTACCGGAATCGGCCAACCGTGGGTGTGGGCGAGCGCTCCCAGCAGCATCGCCGCGCCACCGCCGGCGATTGACGGGATCAACGTATTGGCGTGTGCCTCAACCCCTGTCACCAGGGCGCCGCAGAGTTCGGCGTGGGTCATCCGCTCCCACAGCGGCGTCCCGAGTTGCAGCGCCCGCGCCGCCAGCGAACCGGCCGCAAGCAATCCGCGCGGCGTCAGGGCCGCAGCCGGCACGCTTCGAAAGTCCGACAGTGCGATGTCCCGAACCGCCTGCACTGCATCGACGAGCGGTGCCATCACCCGCCTGAACAATCGGCCGTCTTCTCCGCCTAGTTCGTCGACGGTGCGATCGATGCTGCGATATGCGATCGCCGCGCGACCGCCGTCCATCGGTTGGGCATACGCCGCCTCCGGCTGGGCCAACGTGACGCCGCGGCCGGCAAGGTCGAACCGCTGGAAGAATTCCGATGCAGCGGCGAGCGGGTGCACTGCCGAGCACAGGTCGTGACGCAGCGGCACCTCGAGATCGAGCTCGACGGTCCGGCAGCCGCCACCGGGCTGCATCTGGGCCTCCAAGACCTCGACCGATAGTCCGGCTGCGGCGCAGATCGCCGCTGCGGCCAGACCATTTGGACCCGAGCCCACGACCACGACGTCGCGTCGGTTGCTCATCACGCCGTACCAAAGCGCAGTGTTGCCATCGTGGTCCATTCTCGCCGACTACTGGAAGCCGCCCGCACATAGTCCCACGAGGACTACGCTGAATCCGCTGTGTTCACACTGAGGCGCCACCTCACGACCGGAACGCTGGCCGCTGCCGCAGCGGCCGCGGTGGTGTGTGCGCCGCCGGCGGCAGCCGACTGCACCACCAGCGGCGGCGTCACGGTGTGCGCGCAGGGCACGGTCACCGGCCCGTCGGGAGCGCCGGCGCCCTCGGCAGGTCCGTATTACCCGTATCCCTGCGAAGAGGACTGGCTGTGCGATGACGGCGGGATTTCGATCGTGCTCGCCCCGCCGCGCTGGCGTAATTGACCCACGCATCGTGACGCGTTGTGCCGCTGGGCGATTCGGTGACAGACGTCGGCCGCAGCCGCACCGGGGTTAGCAACCGCGGGCGCAGGGAACTCCCGCGCAAACTAGAAAATCTGGCGGATCTGGGACTGGGAAGGTTGCACTATGCGCGCGATGACACTGGCCGCGACATCGGCGGCGGTCGCCGCGACCGCAACACTGGGCGGCTTGGCCAGCCGGCCCGCGGAGTCCTTCTGGTACCGGCGGTTGAAGAAGCCTGGCTTCCAGCCGCCGCGGCAGGTCTTCCCCGTGGTGTGGCCGGTTCTCTACGCCGACATCGCAGTGGCGTCGGCGTCGACCATCGACGGCCTGCGCGATCAGGGACGTTCCGAGGAGGCACGCGGATATGTCGCCGCGTTGGCCGCCAACCTCGTGCTGAACGGCAGCTGGAGCTGGCTTTTCTTCACCCGCCGCCAGCTCGGCGCATCGGCTGTGGCGGCCGCGGCGCTGACCGCCAGCAGCGCGGATCTGACGCGACGCACCGTCGGAACACTTGGCCCCCGTGGGCTGGCACTGGCCGCCTATCCGTTGTGGTGTGCCTTTGCGACGCTGCTGTCCACGCGGATCTGGATGCTCAACCGCCGACGCTGACCGGCGAGATACGACCACAATGATGACCGGAGAGGGTGGAGTCCGTCCCACCCTCCGTATGCAACGAGGCGAGGAAACGATGGCGACCACCACATCCCCCGTTCAGACCGCATCCAGTCTCGCGGCGCTGTTTCTTCAGCGCGTCGAACGTTCGCCCGACAAGGAGGCGTTCCGCTACCTCGAGGCCGGCAATTGGGTGTCGATCAGTTGGCGGCAGGCGGCCGACCGGGTGGAATCGCTGGCGGCGGGGCTGCTGGCACTCGGGGTGGAACCCGAGCAGCGCGTGGGCATCGCTTCCAGCACCAGATACGAATGGATACTCGCCGATCTCGCGGTCATGTGTACAGGCGCAGCCACCACGACCGTGTATGCGAACACCAACGCCGCGGACACCGCCTACATCTTGTCCGACTCCGAATCGAAGGTGGTCTTCGCAGAGAATACCGAGCAACTGGCCAAGCTGACGGAACGTCGTGCCGATCTGCCCGGCGTCACCAAGGTGGTGCTGTTCGACGCATCAGAAGCCGGGGAACAGGACCGAGGCGACGACGATTGGGTGATCACTCTCGACGAGCTGGCCGAAGTGGGCGCCAAGCATCTGGCCGAGCATCCCCAGTCAGTCCGCGACTCCGTCGACGCGATCACGCCCGACCGGCTCGCGACATTGATCTACACGTCCGGAACCACGGGCAAGCCGAAAGGTGTTCGGCTGCAACACAAAGCGTGGGTGTACCACGGGATGGCCGTCGCGGAGATGGGCCTGCTGGGCGAAGACGACATACAGCTGCTGTGGCTACCGCTGGCCCACTCGTTCGGCAAGGTGCTGGTGTCCGCGCAATTGGCGTGCGGCTTCGTCAGCGCCGTCGACGGACGCGTCGACAAGATCATGGAGAACACCGCCGCCGTCAAGCCCACCTTCATGGCTGCTGCGCCCAGGATTTTCGAGAAAGCGCACGCTCGGATCGTCACCGCCCAGCAGGACCAGGGCGGGCTGAAAGAGAAGCTGTTCAAAACGGCCTTCGCCGTCGGTGTCGAGGTCGACCGCCGGCGTCGCCAGAACACGTCCGTTCCGATGCCAATGGCTCTGCAGCACAAGCTGTTCGACCGATTGGTGTTCAGCAAGGTGCGGCAGGCATTCGGCGGCCGGATCCGGTTCTTCGTGTCCGGTTCCGCACCGCTCAACCGTGAGATCGCCGAATGGTTTCATGCCGCGGGCTTACTGATCCTCGAGGGCTACGGCCTCACCGAGACCGCCGGCGGCGGTTTCATCAACCGCCCCGACAACTACAAGCTCGGTACCGTCGGGTTGCCGTTCGACGGCACCCAGGTGCGCATCAGCGACGAGGGGGAAGTGCAGATCAACGGTCCGGAAGTGATGGCCGGCTACCACAACCTGCCCGACGCGAGCGCCGGCGCGTTCACCGAAGACGGCTGGCTACGCAGCGGAGACAAGGGTGAGCTGGACTCCGACGGGTTCCTGCGGATCACGGGTCGGATCAAGGAGATGTTCAAGACCTCCGGCGGTAAGTACATCGTGCCGCCGGCGATCGAAGCGAAGTTCATCGCGATGTGCCCCTACGCCAGCCAGTTCCTGGTCTTCGGGGAAGCCCGCAACTACTGTGTCGCGCTGATCTCCTTGGACCCGGACAGCCTCTCCGGGTGGGCGGCCGACCGCGGGATGACTGGCAAGTCGTACGCCGAACTGGTGAAGACGCCCGAAGTGCACGCGCTGGTCGACGAGTACGTGAAGAAGCTCAACGCCGAGCTCAACCGCTGGGAGACGATCAAGAAGTGGGCGCTGCTGGACCACGACCTGTCGGTGGAGCGCGGTGAACTCACCCCGTCGCTGAAGGTCAAGCGCACCGTGGTGGCCGAGCACAACCGGGAGCTGATCGACGGCCTCTACCGCTGAGCGCACATCGGTCTTGCAAGAAGCCCTTGTGGCGCCGACGCCACCGGTTAGGCTTTGCCCCGAAACGACGGGAGGGTGGGGAAATGAATCGTCAGTTACTTGCCGCCATCGCGGTCACGGCCGCCGTCATCGCCACGGCGCCCGCTGCCGCCGCCGACGACCCATCCGGACGCTATGACGGCGACGTGCCCGGCATGTCGTATGACGCCGCTCTCAATGCCCCGTGCTACAGCTGGGAGCGTTACATCTTCGGGCGGGGCCGCGGCGGCGAGGCGATGCAGTGCCACTGGATTCCCAACCAGTGGCCGCCTGTCGACACGGGCTTCTGGGTGATCTCCTACCCGCTGTACGGCGTGCACAACATCGGCGAGCCGTGCGAAAACCCGCGTGGCGCAGCGGCACAGTCACCCGACGGGATCGCGCTCGTGTGCACCGCCCAGTTCGGCTGGCAGCAATGGGTGTAGCGGCGCACTGAGCTCGAACAGCCTGCGCCGCAACGGGTTTGCTCGGCCGAGTTAGATCGGTGCGATGTAGTCCGACGTCCGGAAGTCGCCGCTCAGCTGAGTCGAGATGCCCAGCGGCCCCTCCACCGACACCCATGCGCCTGTTGCGCCGTCCATGACCGGTGCCGAGACGGTCGCGGTGCCGTTACCGGCTCCGTCGGTGTAGATGCGGCCCACGCCGACCCCGGGTTCGCCGGCACCGCAGCTGATGCCCGGACGCGGCACCTCGACCAGACGCACGCCGTACCAGATGTCAGGATTCACCGCGAGCAGGTGCACCTCAGCTGACACCGTGTTGCCGCTTCGAGACAGCAGCGCGTACGCCGAGCCCTTGCTGTCTGAGGGCACATAGGGCTCGTTGGTCCAATCACACCGCCGCAGAATCGAGCTCAACGGCATGTACCGCGTGCCGTCGTCGGCCGCTGCGCGTGGCGTACCGGATGGCAGCACCGCTGCGCAGGTCGTCACCATGATCGCCGTTGCCACGACGGCGCTGAACCGCATGAGCTGTCGCATCGGGAGAATCCTTCCTGGTCGCCACGCCCCGACCTGGCAAGTATTGACGACGACCGCGTGGATAAACGCACAAATGGTGCCGGAGTTACCGTACAACCGCTTCCGAGGCATCACACTGTGGATGAACGCGGTCGGCGGAGGGACGACACGATGGTCATCGGCGACGACGAAGTCACCAAGGCGGCGCGACTGGACGAGCAGTCCCACCGCGCGCAGGTCCGGCGGGCCGCACTGGCCAGCACGGTGGGCACCACGATCGAGTGGTACGACTTCTTCCTCTACAACACTGCGGCCGCACTTGTTTTCCCGCACTTGTTCTTCCCCGCGTCCAGCGCGTACGCCAGCGCCATGCAGTCGTTCGCGACTTACGCCGTCGGCTTCGCCGCACGCCCCGTCGGCGCGGCGATCTTCGGGCATTGGGGCGACCGGATCGGTCGCAAGGCCACATTGATCACCACGCTTCTGGTCATGGGCATTTCATCGGCGATCGTCGGCATCCTGCCCGGGACTGCGTCGGTCGGCATCGTCGCGCCGCTGCTGCTGGTGGTCATGCGGCTGGTCCAGGGCATCGCGATCGGCGGCGAGTGGAGCGGTTCGGTGTTGCTCGCGATGGAATGGGGCGCGCAGGAAAGACGCGGCCTGCTGGCGAGTTCCGCCCAGGTCGGTGTCCCGGTCGGGCTGGTGCTCGGGACCGGAGGCATGACTTTGTTGTCGGCGGCGCTGCCGCCCGACGCGTTCAATACGTGGGGGTGGCGAGTGCCGTTCTTGGCCAGCCTCGTGCTGGTGGCTATCGGGCTTGCGATCCGGCTGAAAATCCTTGAGACACCGATGTTTGCGAGAACCGTGATCGAGCGCAAGGTGGTGCAGACACCGGTCGAGCACGCGATCCGCCACCATTGGCGCGAGATTCTACTGTCGGCCGGCGCTCGGTTCAGTGAGCAGTTGCCGTTCTATCTGTTCACGGCATATGTCCTCAAGTACGTCAAAGACCGCGGCGGGTTCAGCGGGACCTTCGTGCTCAACTCGGTGCTCGTCGGCGCCGTCTGCGCGCTCGCGGCGATCCCGTTCTTCTCGCATCTGTCGGATCGTGTCGGCCGCAAACGGGTGTACCTCGCCGGCGTGATTCTGGTCGGCGCGTTCGCGTTTCCGTACTTCGCAGTGCTCACCCATGGCGGTCACGTGCTGATCTTCGTCACGATCGTGCTGTCGCTGATCCTGCATGCGATGCAGTACGGCCCGCAGGCGGCGATGATCGGCGAGAGTTTCCCGACGCATCTGCGCTACGGCGGCGCAGGTTTGGGTTACCAGCTGGCGTCCGTCTTCGCCGGTGGTCCCGCTCCCCTGCTGGCCACCTGGCTGCTGCATCAGACCGGCACACCGTATTCGATCTCGCTGTACATCCTTGTCGCAGTGATCGTTTCGGCTGGGTGCGTGGTGGCCCTGCCCGACCGGTCGCGGGCCGACATCGAAGACGACCGGACATACAGCCGCAGTTGACGCCCACCGCGCGATCCTCGAAAATCGGCCGGCGGCGCGCGATCACGACCTAAAATCACGGTGCCCATGAGACCAAAGAACCTGTGGCGTCATCCGGTGCGGGTGCCGCCCACCGAAAAGCCTCGGGCAGAAGGTCGCGTCCACCTGCCCGACGGTCGCCGGCTGGGTTTCGCGGAGTTCGGGGATCCGTCGGGTGACATCGTCCTGTGGTTCCACGGCACACCGGGCGGCCGTCGGCAGTTCCCGCTGCTGGGCCGGCGCGCTGCCGAAAAGCTCGGGCTCCGCGTAATCCTCGTAGAGCGTCCCGGCGCGGGGCTTTCGGATCCGTATCGATACGACACGGTGGCCGACTGGGCCACCGACGTGGCGCACGTTGCCGACGCAGTGGGCGCCGGCCGCCTGGCCGTCGTCGGGCTTTCCGGCGGCGGCCCTTACGCGTTGGCGTGTGCTGCGGTGGAGCCGGTCGCCAGTCGCGTTGTGGCGGTAGGGATCTTGGGCGGCGTGGTGCCCTCGGTGGGTCCGGACGCGGCTGCCACCGGGGCCATTGTGCTGGCTCGTCGCTTCGCGCTGCCGCTCTCTGTGCTGCGTCAGCCGTTGGCGCTGACCGTATCCGGACTGGTACTGCCGATCATCCCGTTCGCGCACTACGCATGTCGCGCCTATGCGAGCATCACGCCGGAGGGCGACCGCCGGGTACTGCACGATCCGGAAATGGAAGGCATGTTCGTCGACGACCTCATCTTGTCGACACGGGGACGGCTGCAGGCGATCGTCGACGATGCCCGATTATTCGGGCGCGACTGGGGATTTCGACTAGCCGATGTGAGAGCGCCGGTGCGGTGGTGGCATGGTGACGCCGACCCAATAGTGCACCTGGTGGGAGCTCAGGCGTGCATCGAACGACTGCCCAAGGCCGAGCTGATTTTGCGCGCCGAAGAAAGCCACCTCGGCGGCTTCGCCAGCGCCGACGAAGTGCTCGAATTCGTCCGCTCTCAGTTCTGAGCGTCTCCGGGGTTCTCATCTCAGTCCCTGGGTACCAGAAGCGGCGGTCACGCAGGACCGCGGGCATCGTGCTCCCACCCACGCATCGTGGACGTTGTTGAGAGACGGGCGTTTTCGATGTCGACCTCCCACTCGGGGAAGCGCTTGAGGATTTCCGCTGAACGTGACGTGATCGACGAGCGCCTTGATGACGCGGCCAACATTATTCAGCACATAACTGACGGTCGCGGTCGACACGTTGGCCGGGTGGCACCACGTCGGCCTTGGTCGGCCGCGGTGTTCCCTGCGCGCTCGATCGCCTCGGACCGGCGTAGCCGCGCGGGCTGGCGCAAGGCCGATTGCGGGTGCTACCCAACCGGCACCAGATCCGGCTCATAGGCCTGCCGACAGCGGGTGCCGCCACGGAATGATTCGGTAGCCAAGTCCGGACCGGCGGGAAGTCGTACAGCTGCGAGCGCACAAGCCTTGAAGACACACGCCGCGCTACTGAGCCGGTGCTGGACAGGTTCGGCGCGGCGATGGACTCCGGTCGGCCAGAAATCGCCCCACAAAATGACCTCGGTGAGACCTCGATCCAAGGCCGCAACCACGGCCTTGCGTATACGTGAGTCGCGGTTGAAGACGTCGGCGGCGACCGCAAGTGCTTGAGGCGCAGCCAAATCCCCGATCGCGTCGAGCGCTGCAGCCGGAGCCGTTCGAACTCCGAGAATGCGAAGCGCCCGCGCGTCAGCGGGTTCGTCGAGAAGCAGGGTGACATCCCACCCCGCCATCGCGCGATCGAATAGCCAGCCGCCGGCCGACCGCACGACGTCGTTGACGTCGACGGCGATCACATCGAGCCGGTACCGGGTCGACGTCCCTGCGGTTTCGGGGCCGCGTTGAGGCGTCCGTCGCGGGGCGGCGTAAGGGAGCTCGAACTGGATTGTCGCGTCGTCTCGGCGCACACCAACAGCGTGACAGTTTCGATGTCATCTGTAAAGCTTGGATTCAACCGTCGAAGGGGCTAACCCATGGATGTCCAGAGAATCAGCGACGAACTCGAGATCACTGCGCTACTCAACAGGTATGCCCGTGCCGTCGACACCAAGGACTGGACTCTGTACCGGTCGGTCTTCACCGCGGACGCCCGTATCGACTACTCGTCGGCGGGCGCGGTCGCCGGCGGCCGTGACGAGGTCGCCGAGTGGCTCAGCCGGGGATTCGCGTCGATTCAGATGAGCATGCACTACATCACCAACGTGGAAGCCGAGCTGGACGGCGACACGGCGACCGTGCGGGCGATGTTCTACAACCCGATGCAGTTGCCCGACATGACCGAGCTCAGCTATTGCGGTGGCTACTACCACCACCGGTTGGTGCGGACCTCCGACGGATGGCGCAGCGCCGAACTGCGCGAAGAGAACGTGTGGTTTGTCAACGCGCCGGGAGGCTGATCTGACGCACAGGCGCTTTCCTGCCTGTCGGGCGGAGGCTCGAATGCGTAATCCCCCGGCTTGAATCTGCGCGTCATCGCCCAGAACGCGCGGGCGCTTCGCGGCCACTGGGTGACCACGCGGCCGTTGGGCGCCCGAAAGTAGTTGCTGCACCTGGTGGTCCACACGGTGCCCGCCATCCAACGGTCGATTTTGGCGACGAACGCAGCCATGGTTTCCGGTCGCACGGCAACGTACGATTTGCGTTTGCGGCGAAGGTATTTCAGCGCCGCCACAACGTAGCGAGCCTGCGCTTCGAGCATGAAGATCACGCTGTTGGACCCGACGTTGGTGTTCGGGCCGTACAGCATGAAGAAATTCGGGTAACCCGGAACCGCCATGCCCAAATAGGCGTACGCGCCATCCCGCCACGTCTGACGCAACGACGTGGCGCCTTCGCCCACCACGTCGATCTTGCCCAGGTAGTCGGCCGCGGCGTAACCGGTCGCGCACACCACGACGTCCACCTCGAGTTCGGTGCCGTCCTCCGTGACCAGTGAGCGGCTGCGCAACGCCCGAGCCGGGCTCGCCACCACCTCGACGTTCGGTCGAGTCAGCGCGGGTATGAAATCGGACGAGAACACCAACCGCTTGCACCCCAGCGGATGATCCGGAGTCAGCTTGCGGCGCAGCTCCTCGTCATCCACGACTTCGTCGAGCATCTTCTCGGCGAGCGCCTTGAATTCCCGCGTCTTGTCGCTGCCGTTCTCGATCACCGAGATGTTGGCCTCGCTGCGCAGCCACAATCGCGTGCGGTACAGCCTCTTGGCGAATGGGACGTGCGCGAGGATCCATCGCTCGCGCTTGGTGTACGGGCGGTCCGGCTTCGGCAGGATCCACGTCGCCGAACGCTGCACTGAATACACCCTCTTTGCCACCTTCGCCAGTTCCGGCAGCAGTTGCGACGCCGTCGAACCGGTGCCCAGCAACGCAACTCGCGTATCTGTCAGGTCGACCGAATGGTCCCAGCGTGCCGAATGCATCACGACGCCGGTGAACGGCTCTTCCTCGACCAGCGTGGGCATCACCGGTTGAGTGAAGATCCCGACAGCCGATACCACGACGTCGAAGTCGTGCCGCTCACCGGTGGAGGTGGTCAGCCGCCAGCGGTTGGCGACGGGATCCCATTGCGCTGAAACGATTTCCGTGTTGAGCCGCAGGTGCGACTCCAGTCGGTAGCGCCGAGCACACTGCTCGAAGTACTCCAGGATTTCGGGCTGGGCCGACCACAGTCGCGACCAATGCGGGTTGAGCTGAAACGAGTACGAGTACAGGTGCGACTTCACATCGCAGGCAAGGCCCGGATACGTGTTGATCCGCCAGGTGCCGCCGACACCGTCCTCGCGGTCGAATAGCGTGAAATCGCGAAAACCGGCTTTTTGCAGGAGAATTCCGAGCGCCAGTCCACCTGGGCCGGCACCGATGATTCCCACCGACAGGGCGTGCCCGCTCGTCGTACTCATCCGATCTGCAGGCATTGGCCGCCGTCGACGACGAGTTCAGCGCCGGTGATGAACGACGCCTGCTCGGAGAGCAGGAAGGCGACCGCATCAGCGACCTCGGCGGGCCGGCCCAGTCGCCCGATGACGGCCCGCGCGCTAAGACGGGCCTGGGTGGCGTCGTCGAGCATCGGTGTCTGGATCGGTCCGGGAAACACCGCGTTCACGCGGATACCGGACGGCCCCAGTTCGGCCGCTGTGATCTGAGTGAGGCCGCGCAGCGCCCACTTGGCCGAGCCGTACGCGGCGTGATGGGGAAACGGCCGAAGCGCACCGGTGCTGCACGTGTTCACGATCGCTGCACCCTGCGCGCGGCGCAGCTGCTGCAGCGTGGCTCGGATGCCCAAGAACGGACCCAGGCAGTTGACCCGCCAGCTGCGCTCGAAACCCGCTGGCGTTTCTTCGTCCAGCGCTGCTCGGTGCAGCACGCCTGCATTGTTGACCAGTGCGGTCAGGGTTCCGAACCGCTCGACCACCGTCTTGACCGCGGCGTCCCATTGATGTTCGGCGGTCACGTCCAACTCGATCGCGATGACGTCGGGATCCTCGAGCGCGTCGACGGTGGCGGTCAGTTCGTCGACCATGAGATCGCATGCTGCGACGCCGAATCCGTTTGCACGCAACCGCCGCGTGATCGCGGCGCCCTGCCCGCGGGCGGCGCCGGTCACAATGGCCACGCCGGTCACTGGCCCGTGGCTTCCCTCAGATGCGCTGCCACTCCGCGACGCAATGCCTGCGATTCGGAGGCCAGCGTGATCATCCGGAATCCCAGCCCTGCCATGACATTGCCGGCTTTGCCGTCTCCAGCGTGCACACCTGTCACCAGGCTGACCGCCGCGGCGGTGGAATGGATCCGCCTGATGGCGTCACAGACAGCCGGCTCAGTGAATGCGTCAGAGACGCCGTGCCCCATCGACAGCGAAAGATCGACCGGACCGACATAGATCCCGGAAAGCCCTGGGACAGCGCATATCTCGGCTATAGCAGCGAGTCCGCGGGCGGTCTCCACCATCGCAAATACGCTGGCCCGCGATTCCAGCGTGGCAGTGTCGCGGCCCAGGCGCGGCGCCAAAGGGCCGAAGCTGCGCACTCCCGACGGTGGGTACCGGCTGGCGGACACCGCCGCGGCGGCCTGCTCGGCCGACTCGACCGTCGCGATGATCACCGCGTCGGCGCCCGCGTCCAGCACCCGCCCGATCGGGGCAGCATTCGCCGAAGGCAGCCGCACTGCGGTGGCGATCGGGACGTGTTCGAGCCGGCGCAGCAGTAACGCGACGTCGGCGTCGCTGAGATAACTGTGCTGAACGTCGAAACCGACGTAGTCGTATCCGGCGCGGGCGAATTCCTCGGGGCCCATGATCGTCGGGCCGACCACCCATCCGCCCCACAGCGGTGATTTCGCGTCGAGAGTTTGCTGCAGTCTGCTCACGCGACGATCGCAATCTTCACGCGTTCTGGTACGGGACGGCAGGCGAGTTCGAACGCCGGCTGGACGTCGCCGATGCCGAACACGTGCGTGACGTATTTCGGCAGGAGTTCGGGGTGTTCGCGCGCGAACGCGTCGGCACACCGCAGCATCCGGCTGCGCTCGAGTGTCACGCCGGATTGCAGCGTCAGATTGTTGCGCAGCATCGTGCGCATGCTGATCGGGTAGCAGTCGTCGTCGGCCACGCCGAAGTAGAGCACGGTGCCGCCGAAGGCGGCTGCGTCGAGGGCGTGGCCCAGCGTCGCGACTTGATGGCCGACGGCTTCGATCACTATGTCGGGCTTGTCATTCGGTGAGAGATGGCTTACCCAGCGGTCGCTGGTGGCGCGCACCGCCGTGTCGACACCGAATTCCTTGCCGACGACTTCCCGATCGACCGGGTCGACGCCGGTGACGTGTCGGGCCCCCTTCACCTTGGCCACGTACGAGAACAACAACCCGATCGAGCCCTGACCGATGACCGCGACGTGGCGTCCGTTCAGCTCGCGCAGTTGCTCGACCGCGTACAGCACGCACGCCAGTGGTTGCAGTGCGATTGCGTGCCCCGGATCGAGGCCCGGGTCGTAGCCCGCCACGCCGTTGCCGTCGGTGGCCACCCGCTCCATCAGGCCGTCGAACCCCGACGCCCAGCCCACCACGCGGTCGCCGACGCGGTGGTCGGGATGGCGCGTCGCGATCACCTCACCCACGACCTCGTGGACGGGAAAACCGTCCTTCTCGGCGGCGAACAGACCACGGTCGCCCGCGATCTTGCCTCGCACACCGCGAAACGGCGGAATGTCACTGCCGCAGATGCCGGCGGCCAGGAAGCGCAGCAACACCTGGCCGTCGACGAGATCATGAGATGTCTTGTCCGGCAGGGAGTTCCGTTCGAAGGCATAGGGCGCGACGAGCCGGTACGACCACATCCTCACACCTGCACCGGGATGCTGTTCCAGCCCCACTGAAAGCTCGACGGCGGGCGCGACGCTGCTTCACTGACGACATTGAACTCCGGTACGCGCTTGAGCCACTCGGCCACCAAGATCGCGATCTCCAGCCGCGCGAGGTGATAGCCGAGGCAGAAGTGCTGGCCGCGGCCGAAGGCCAGGGACCGCTCGATGCGCCGGTCCCAGATGAATTCGTCGGGGTCGGGATACTGGCGTTCGTCGCGGTTGGCCGAGGCGATCAGCGTGATCACGCGCTGGCCCGGCCTCATCGTGATGTCGTGGAGGGTGAACGGCTTGCGCACCGTGCGCGCAAACCATTGCGCCGGTGCGCAATAGCGGATGGTCTCGTCGCGCGCGACGGGCACGTTGGCCTCGATGTCGGAACGCACCTCCGCCATCTGCTGCGGCCGGCGTGCCAGTTCCCACAAGCCGTGCGCGACGATCTTGGGCACAGTCTCGGTGCCGCCGATGAACACGCCCAACATCTGCGTCGCGACCTCCACGTCGGATAGCGCTGATCCGTCGGGCAGCCGGTACGCCAACAGCTTGTCGACGATCGGCAACTTTTCGCCGACGCCGGCGCGACGGCGCTGCACCACCGGGATCAGATATTCGAGGTATCCGGGCCGCGCGTTGGCCACCTCCACCCCGCTGCCGGGTTGCGCGAGGCTTCCGGCATTGACGGTCGCCAGCACGTCCGGCGCCAGCTCGGCGGGCAGACCCACCAGATCGCACACCACCGTGGCGGCGACGATGCCGCCGTATTCCTGTGTCAGATCGAATTGTCCGCGCGCAGTCAACTCGTCGAGGCGCTCATTGGCCAAGCTGCGAATCCGATTGGCGAGTGCGGATACCGATCTCGGCCGGAACGGCGCCGACGTGCACTTGCGGACACCGTCGTAGATCGGTGCGTCGAAGTTGGCGTGAAACGGCATGGGGTGCAGCGGCGGATCGGGCACGGGCCCGTCGTTGTGGTGTGCCAGAACCGCTGCGGCGGGCAGGGTTCCCTCGGACGCCACGAAGGTGCCGTCCATGAGCTCGAGCATCCGCCAGATGTCGTCGAACCGCGACAGCGCGTAGGTGTCCCACTTCTCGATGTAGTACACGGGATACTTGTCCCGTAGCACGCGGTAGTACGACAGCGGATCGGCCATGACGGCAGGATCGAACGGGTCGTACGAAAACTTTTGCATCAACGCACTTTTCATTGCAGTGGTGACGGCGGTAGGGCCGCGAGGACGGAGTCCTCCCACCCGTCGCGCAGTGCGGGCGCGACGCTCATCCACGTGACGATCTCGGCGGGAGGGTCGTCCTTCCAGGACGGGTAGTGGTTGGCGAAGCAGTCCCAGTCGCCTTCTAGCGCCCAGTAATGGATGACTTCGTTGAAGCGGAAGGTGGTGGTGAACGAACCAAGCCAGCGCTTGCCTGTCCGCTCAGACCACGGGACGTAGAGGCGCTCCAGCTCGCGGATGTAGTCGTCTTGCCGGCCGGGCTTGGTCTGCATGATCTCCTGGATCACCAGTCCGGCTTTGACATCGGCTTCTTTGAGTTGAGCGAGCGTGCGGTTGCTCGGAGCGGGGTACATGATCCGCCCCTCGCCCGACGCGCCGGCTTCGGACAACAACGCCGTCCACTTGGCCGCGGCCGCCGCGTGGCTGCCCCCGCGGGCTTGTGCACGACCGATTCGCGCATAGTCGGAGAACCCGTCGATCTCCCAGATGACGGTGGCTTGTGGCCAGTGGCCGTTGTAAGGCGTCGTCTCCCAGATCGCAAACAACCGCGCGCCGAGTTCCTCCATCATCGGCTGGTACACATCGGCGAACACCTGCGTGAACCGGTCGGTTCCAGCGGAGCCCAACGCGATGGTCTCGTGCAGATAGAGCAGCGTGTGGCTGTAGTACTTGCGCATCACCGCTCACCGGAAGTTGACAGTCGCACCCAGCGAGCGTGACACTTATGCCGTGTTTTGTAAAGGCGGCACGGGACATCGAATGACCCCTGCCGGATGACGCTGTCCCCGCTGGCCAACGGTTTCTGTTTCGGCGAGGGTCCACGCTGGTTCGAGGGCCTGCTGTGGTTCTCCGACATGCTCGGCGAGGCAGTCCACACTGTCACCCTGGCCGGTGAGATGAGCACCCTGCCGCTGGCCGGCCATGCTCCGTCCGGATTGGGCTTCCGGCCCGACGGTTCACTGCTGATCGCCTCCACGCAACATCGGCAGATCCTTCGCTACGACGGCGAAAACGTAGACTGCATAGCCGATCTCAGCGCAGCGGTGCCAGCCGACCTCGGTGACATGGTGGTCGACGACACCGGCCGCGCCTACGTCGGATCACAGGCCCGACGCGGTGGCGTGATCGTCCGGATCGACAGCGACGCCAGCGCGACAATCGTCGCCGACGACCTGGACTTCCCCAACGGCATGGTGATCACACCCGACGGGGCGACACTGATCGTGGCCGAGTCGGTCGCTCGGCGGTTGAGCGCCTACACCATCGACGAAGACGGCGGGCTGTCGGATCGCCGGATCTTCGCAGACGGCCTCGACGGACCGCCCGACGGGATCACGCTGGACGCCGGTGGTGGCATCTGGACCTCGATGACGCTGGCCCACCAGTTTCAGCGAATTGTGCAGGGCGGCAAGGTCACTGACCGCCTCGACATCGGTGAGCGCACCGCGATCGCCTGCACGCTCGGCGGACCGGAGCGACGCACGCTGTTTCTGCTGTCCAGCACCGACGCATATCCCGAGCGGCTGATCGGCACCAGGTCGTCACGCCTCGACGCGGTGACCGTCGACATCCCAGGAGCAGGCCTGCCATGAGCGACGCGTATTACCAGCTTGTCGACGAATCCGCCTCGCACACGGCAAGATTCGTCGCCACCGACTTGGTGCGTAGCACCTGGACGGCCGCGATCCAGCACGCGGGACCGGTGTCGTCACTGCTGGTTCGTGCACTGGAGCGCTGTGCTCACCGCGACGACACCCGACTCAGCAGGGTTGTCGTCGACCTGTTGGGTCCCGTACCCACCGAGGGCGAATTCGAAGTGCATGCGTCGTTGGACCGGCAGGGCAAGCAGATCGAACTGGTCACCGCCGAGATGCTGGCACCCGGCCCGCAAGGAGCACTGCGACCGGTTGCAAAGGCCAGCGGTTGGCGGTTCCAGTACCTCGATACTCGCGAGACGGTGCGAACGGGTCCACCCGAGCTGCGCCCCGTCGCGCAGGGCCGCAACCGCAACCTGGCCGAGAAGTGGGACCGCAACTACCTCCACAGCCTGGAGTGGCTCTGGCTGACCAAACCGCTGAATGACGGGCCGGGTGAGTCCTGGATCAGACCGACTGTGGATCTGGTGCACGGCGAAACCATGACTCCGCTGCAGCGGCTCTTCGCGGTGGCCGACTGCGCGAACGGCATCGGCTCCAAACTCGACATCACCAAGTGGACGTTTCTGAACACGGACCTGTCCGTGCACGTGTTTCGGGTCCCTGACAGCGAGTGGACCGGCATTCGCGCGGAAACCAGTTACGGCCCCGATGGCGTCGGCACCACCATCGGGACCCTGTTCGACGAGCAGGGTGCGGTGGGCGCTATTGCACAGTCGGTGCTGGTGCGCCGGCGTCCGCAGGGCTGAGCGTCCCCGTCACTCGATGTATGCCGGAAGGCGTTTGATGCCGTGGACGAAGCTGCTCAACAGGAAGTCCGGTTCTCCGAACTCGATGCGCCGAAGCCGAGTCAGCAACTCCCGGAACAGGTTTCGCAACTCGCACTTCGCCAGCTGGTTGCCCAGGCAGAAATGCGGCCCACCGCCGCCGAAGCCCAAATGCGGGTTCGGTGAGCGCACGAGGTCGAACGTGTGCGGTGCGGTGAACACGGCTTCGTCGCGGTTGGCCGAGCAGTAGAACAGCGCCACCTTGTCGCCGGCGCTGACGGGCTGCCCGGCGATTTCGGTGTCCTGCACGGCGAATCGCGCGAATTGCAGCACCGGCGTGGCCCAGCGTACGAATTCCTCCAGCGCAACGCCGATTCGACCGTCGAAGTCGTCCGTCAACCACTCCCGCTGCGCCGGGTGGTTCGCCAGCGCCAACATCACGTGCGATGTCGTCTGTTTCGTGGTGTCGTTGCCCGCCGACGCCAGCAGGATCAGAAACGCGCCGATTTCCTCGTCGGTCAACCGGTGACCGTCGACTTCGGCGTTGACGATGCTTGTCATCAGGTCGTCGGCCGGGTTGCGGCGCCGAAATCTGGCCAGTTCGATCCCGGTGTTGCTCAACAGCATGATCTCGTTGATGGTGTTCTGCGCGCGGTCCTCGAGCGAGCTGTACTCGTCGTCGCTCATGCTGAACAGTTTCTCGGCGGCATGGGCTACGGCTTCCCGGTCCCGGGGCGGCACACCGAGCATCTCGGAGATCGTCATCATCGGCAGCCGAGCCGAGCATGCTTCGACGAAGTCGACGTCGCCGGCGCCCACCAGGTTGTCCACCACGGCGACCGCGTTGCGGTGGATCTGTTCCTCGATGCGGCGCACGTTGCGGGGAGTGAACGCCGCACTGATCAGTCGGCGATAGAGCGTGTGCTGTGGGGGGTCCATGGTCAAAAAGAACGTTGCGATGCGTTGAACCTCTGCCGGCATCGGATCCAGCGCGACGCCTTGGGCAGAGGTGAACAGCTCAGGGTGCTGGCTGGCGAACATGATGTCGGCGCGGCGGGTCAGCGCCCAAAATCCGTCCTCTTCCATGGGAAACAACGAGGACATCGGCGGGTGCCAACTGAGTCCGTCGGCAGCGCGGAGTTCGGCGAAGGTCTGGTCGCGAACCTCGAAGGGCTGCCTCCAGAAGGCGTCAGACGTGATGTCGAACGGACTGTATTCGCGCGCCGTTGGCGAACTGGCGACGGTCACTCCGGCTCCCTTCCGACGGTTCGCGACAGTTCTGGCGTCGGGGATCAGCGTGACAGTACGTCGATAATTTGTAAAGCTATCGGTGTGCAGCAATCTGCCGACCCGGACCGCGCCACCCGCCAGCGGATCCTGTCCGCCACCGCGGAGGTGCTGGGCCGTCGCGGCCTGATCAAGCTCAGCCTGTCTGAGGTCGCGCTGCAGGCCGGCGTATCCCGTCCGACGCTGTACCGCTGGTTTGCCTCCAAGGAGGAGCTGATCAGTGCGTTCACCGTCTGGGAAAGACAGATGTACGAGCGCGGCGTCGTCGACGCCATGGCTGGCCTGCCGGCGCGTGAAAGACTCGATGCTGCACTGAGGTTCATCGTCGAGTATCAGCAGTCGTATCCCGGATTGCGCATGGTCGACGTCGAGCCGGCCCTGGTGATCCGCCGGCTGTCGCAGATCATTCCGGTGATGCGCGAGCGACTCGAGCGGCTACTACCCGGCCAAGCCGGAGCCCAAGCTGCGGCGACGGCGGTGCGAGTTGCGGTGGCGCACTACCTGGTACGCAGCGACGACGCCGACCAGTTTTTGGCGCAGCTTCGGCACGCGGTCGGCCTCAAAGCTTGGGCGAGTTAGCGCTTCCGGCGCGAATCAAGTTCTGCCAGAATCTCTTTCGTGTGCTCGCCCAGTGCTGGCGCAGGCGCGCGCGGCGCCCAAGGCGTCCCGTGGAAGTCGGCCGGAGTGGCGACCATAGGCACGCTCGACTCGCCGTCAGGGACGTCGACGATCCCGCCGGCAGCGTGGAACTGTTCGTCCGCCACAACATCCTCGATCGAGTTGACCGGCGACCAGAAGAACTCCGGCTCGGACGCGAAGATCGTCGCCCATTCGTGCAGCGGCTTCGTCGCGAAGATGGCGTCCAGCTCGGCGATCAGCTCCACCGCGTTGGCCGCCCGGCTGCGCGCGTCGGCGTACCGCGGCTCGCTGAGCCAGTCTGGGCGGCCGACGACTCTGCACAGCGCGGGCCAGTGCCGGCCGGCCTCCAACCCGACGATCCAGAACCGTCGTCCGTCGGCGGCCGCGTAATTGTTCATGCATGGATTGCCCATGGTTTCGCGCTGTCCGATCGCGATGGGCTGGCCCGTTAGCAGATAAGTGTTGAGGTCGAAGCTGATTGTGTACGCGCCCTGCCGGTACAGCGACGTACTCACCAGCTGTCCGGTCCCGGTGCGGTTCCGCGACACCAGCGCCGCACACACGGCCCCGGCCAGCGTCATACCGGCCATGTGGTCGCCCATGCCGCCGCGCTGGAACGGCGGTGTGTCGCCGGGGCGGGTCAATAACGCCGCGATGCCTGCGCGCGACCAGAACGCCGCGACGTCGTAGGCGGGCCGGTCGGCGTCGGGCCCGGTTTCGCCGTAGCCGGTGATCAAGCCATAGATCAGCCGAGGATTGCGTGTGGTGAGCGTCGGGAAATCCAAGCCGAGGCGGCGCAGTCCGGCCGGACGCACATTGGTGATGAAAACGTCCGCAGCGCTGAGCATTTCGTATGCCGTCGAGCGGCCGTCATCGGTAGCCAGGTCGATGACAACGCTGCGCTTGGAGCGGTTGTCCATCTCGAACGGCGGATTGACCCCGAGGTCACATCCCAGCATCCGGCCGAACATCCTGGCCGGATCACCGCTGGGCGGTTCGATCTTGACTACGTCCGCGCCCCAGTCGGCGAGGATTCCGCCGGCGGCCGGACCGGCGACCCATACCCCGAGTTCGACGACGCGGATGCCCTCTAGCGGTCCTGGCATGCCTGATTTCTACCGCCACGCCAGTCGGACATCGAATGAGGGTGACACTGTGCCCACCCTTTGTAAAGCTATACGGATGACACCGTCAGCACCCGCCCAGCCGCACGAGGATCACGTCGTCGACGAATCCTCCACAAGTCAGCGGCTGCTGATGGCCACCGCTGAGGTCCTCGCGCGCAAAGGCATGACCAAGCTGAGCCTCTCGGAGGTCGCGCTGCAGGCCGGTGTGTCCCGGCCGACTCTCTACCGCTGGTTCGCCTCGAAGGAGGAGCTGCTCGACGCCTTCAGCGCCTGGGAGCGGCAGATGTTCGATCGCGGCATCGCGAAAGCGACCGCGGGACTGAAGGGCAAGGAGAAGCTGGACGCGGCGCTGAGGTTCATCGTGCAATACCAGCACTCCTACTCGGGGTACCGGATGGCCGACATCGAACCGGCTCACGTCATTCGGCAGCTGTCGGGCGTCATTCCAGCGATGCGGGAGCGGCTGCAACGGCTGATCACCGGGCCTAACAGCGCGGTCGCCGCGGCCACGGCGATCCGCGTCGCCGTGTCGCACTACCTGGTACCCAGCGACGACGCCGACCAGTTCCTTGCACAGCTCCGGCACGCCGTGGGCATCAAGCACTCCGCCGACGAGATGTGACACCTAAGAGTGAGCGCCGAAGAGCCGCAACGGTTTCGAGATCGTCCAGGGCCGCGACGGCACGCTTGAAGCCCTCCAGCGCGACAGCGTCAGATTGCATGCCGCCGAGGCCCGCGGTGATGAGCGGCGACACGAACGCATAGGTGACGGCCTGCCGGTAACGCATCCACAATTCGTCACGGCCGAGGCCGGGGCCGCCAGCAGCCGACACCACTCGGCGGTACACGTCGAGCAGTTGGCGCTCGTTGGCCCGGCGGTCTTCGGTGTCCATGCCCAGCACCAACATATAAGCCAGGTCCCTGGCACCATGGCCGCGGCGTACCACCTGCCAGTCCAGCAAGCCGGCGCGGCCCTCGCGGAAGAACGTGTTGCCTGGATGGGGGTCACCGTGCAGAACGGTGTGCGGCCCCTCGTCCACGACCGCCGTCGCCGCAGCGAAGTTCTCCCAGAGGAACCGCGCTGTCTCGACGGGAATCGACGTGCGCTCGGCCAGCCGTCGAGCCGAAAGTCGCATGAGATGAGGCGTCAACGGAATGGTCGGATCGCCGGACGGCGGCCACAGCCACCCGAATCGCCCTGAGCCACCATCGCTTTCGGACAGCCGTCCCCAAAACCTGCCGTGCACGTGGCCGAGGACTTCGACCAGTAGTGCCATCTTGTCGTTGTCGAGCGGATGCAGCGTGTCGGGAAACTCGCACGGGCTTGTGGCCATGTCTTCCAGGACGACGACGTAGCGTCCGGTCAGCGCGTCGAAAGCGGTTCCGTAGCACTGCGGCACGTCGTCTGCGAGTTCGACAGCCAGCTGACTGTAGAACCGCACCTCTGTTTCACCGAGCCGCGCCAGTTCCCCCAGCATCCGGATCGCGGCGCTGGCTGCGGACATCTTGACGAACACCGATGCGGGTATCTCGTCGCCAGTGAGCGCCAAGCGGGCTCTTGACGACGTGCCGGCCGCGCCGTCGATACGCGACACCGACGAGACGCGCCGCCTCATGATCGTCGACAACGACGCGGCGGTGAGGTCGCTGATCTTGCGGGGAAACCGTCGTGCGCCGGCCAGTGCCGCATCCGTGACGAGGCGCTGCACGCCGTGACCGACATGTCCGGCCAGCCGCATGAAAGGCAGGGCCCGTGCCAACTCTCTCCTATCTCTGCTCGGCCGGAACCAGCGTTACAGATAGCACTATTGATGTAAAGCGTGGCTCTCAGCGTTGCGACGGGCAGTAGCTTTGTGGGCCGCCGTACCATGACGCCCATGCTGCAGTGGCTGCATGAGCCGTCGCCGGCACGTCGCCGCGCCGGCGTGGAGGCGAACGCGACATGAGCCTCGCCGCCGGACGGGGACCGCTGAGCAGCGATCCCGCGGGGTGGTTCGCTCCCCCGATCCCTGCGGGCGTGGTGTACGTCGAGCCGCATCCCCGCCGCGTCCAGGCGAGCATCAACGGGCACAACGTTATCGACACCGAGCGTGCACTGCTGGTGCACCGTCGGGGTCACCCACTGAGCTACGCCTTCCCGCTCGATGACGTCGGCGAGCTGCCCAATCAGCCCGAACCCGAAGCACCTGGGTATGTCCAGGTTCCGTGGGACGCGGTCGACACGTGGCTCGAAGAGGGTCGCAAGCTCGTCCACTATCCGCCCAACCCGTACCACCGGGTGGACTGCCGCCCGACGCAACGCCGCTTACGCGTCGCGGTGAACGGCACGACGCTGGTGGACACCGGCGCCACGACGATCGTCTTCGAAACCGCTCTCGAGCCAAGGCTGTACGTTGATCCCGCGTTGGTGCGCACGGACTTGCTTCGGCGCACCGACACGTCGACCTACTGCAACTACAAGGGGTATGCGACCTACTACTCAGCCGTCGTAGGCGACACGATCGTCGAAGATGCGGCCTGGAGCTACGACGATCCGCCGCCGGAGACCGTGCCGATCAAGGGCTTTCTCAGCTTCGACCCTGCCCG
Organism: Mycobacterium sp. NGS35; assembly: GCF_059812855.1. Classification (NCBI taxonomy): domain Bacteria; kingdom Bacillati; phylum Actinomycetota; class Actinomycetes; order Mycobacteriales; family Mycobacteriaceae; genus Mycobacterium; species Mycobacterium sp. NGS35. The sequence goes on along the minus strand of NZ_JCALDL010000005.1, from coordinate 51,108 downwards.
CGTCGAGGTCGTCGCCGAGTTGCCTGCGTCCGAAATCCCTACTTGAGCAAGGGGTCTCGCGGCAGCCCGAGGATGCGTTCGGCGATCGTGTTGCGGGAGATCTCCGACGTGCCGCCCGCGATCGTGATCGCGCGACCACCCAGATACGACCGCAACAGCAGGGGCGCTTGCCCGACGACGGCCGCGGTCCCGGCCAGCTCCATGCCCAGTTCGGTGAGGCGTTGCGACTGCTCGGCCAGCACCAGCTTGGTCACGTTGCCCTCAGGCCCGGGCTCGGCGCCGGCGATGGCGCGGCTGGCCCGGCGCAGATTGAGCAGCCGGAGGGTGTGGAAGTCGGCGATCACCGAACCCGCCTGTCGCACATGGGCCGTCGCGGTGTCCCTCGGCACACTGTCGAGCAGCTTGACCAAGTCGTCGACTGTGAACGCCAGCGTGCCCGACGAGCCTCCGCCGATCGAGATGCGCTCGTTGCCCAGCGTCGCGCGTGCCACCAACCAGCCGCGATTCACGTCGCCTACCACGTCGCTGTCCGGCACGAACACCTCGTCGAAGAACACCTCGTTGAAATGCGACTCGCCGGTGATCTCACGTAGCGGCCTCACCTCGACGCCAGGCGCGGTCATGTCGATCGCCATCATGGTGACGCCGGCGTGCTTGGGCGCATCAGGGTCGGTACGCACGGTGGCCAGCCCCCACTGACATTGGCGCGCGAGGCTGGTCCACACCTTCTGGCCGGTTACTTTCCAGCCGCCCTCGACCCGCTTGGCGGACGTGCGCACGGCTGCCGCGTCCGAGCCGGCACCCGGCTCGGAGAACAGCTGGCACCACATCTCCTTGCCCCGCAGTACGGGTTCTACCCAGCGCTCGCGTTGGTCGTCGGTGCCGGCCTGTGCGATCGTCAGCGTCACCCAGCCGGTGATGCCCAGGTCAGGGATGTCGATGCCGCGGAACTCCTCCTCGATCACCAGCTGTTCCACCACGTCGGCACCTCTGCCCCACGGCTTGGGCCAGTGCGGAACCAGATAACCGGAGTCGACGAGTGCGTCGCGCTGCTGGTCAGCCGGCAGTGCGCGGATCTTCGCGGCGGCCTCGCGGGCTTGCTTGCGGTACTCCTCAGCCTCGGGCGGCAAGGTGAACGACGCACCGCGCGCCTGGCCGCTGCGCTGCGCGGCGACGATGTCGAAGAGCGGATCGGCGCCGTCGGCCATCACCGCGGCCAGCGTCCGGGCCCGGCGCAGATACAAGTGCGCGTCGTGCTCCCAAGTGAACGCGATGCCGCCGTGCAGCTGAATGTTCTTCTCCGCGTTGAAGACTTGTGCACGGATTGCCTGAGCGGCGGCCACCGCCGCGGCGAACGACAGGCTGTCGAGGTCGTCGCCGCGGGCGGCATCCCATGCGGCGGCCGTCGCCACCTCGGCGTTCACCAGCATGTCGGCCAGATGATGCTTGACGGCCTGGAAGGTGCCGATGGTTCGGCCGAACTGCTCGCGCACTTTCGCGTAATCGCGTGCCATCTCCAGCGCGGCCCAACTGACGCCGACGGCCTCGGCGGACGCCAAAAGCCGCAGCACCGTGCGCGCCCGCTGCGCCGCGCCGCGAATGATGCGGCCATCAGCCAGCGCGACGCCGTGTAATGCGACGGTGCCGATGGACCGCGTGGTGTCGAGCCCGTCGAGCGCGGTGACGGTGACACCGTCGGCGTCGGCGTCGACCACGACCACGTCGTCGCCCGCGGCGAGGACCAGCACGGCCGCGTCGGGGGCGCCGAGAACGGCCGGGCTCTCGCCACTCGCTGTCGTGTCCGAATCCAGCGTGACGTTGCCTGCCAACCCCAGCGCGGCCACCGTCTGGCCGCTGGCTAGGCCTGAAAGCAGTTGTGCGCGAAGGGAGTCCGGGCCGCACCGGTCGATGACCAGCGCTGCCGCGGCCGTGGGCAGGAACGGGCCGGGACTCAGCTCGCGGCCCTGGGCCTCGAGCACGATCGCCAGCTCCGCGAGCCCGAACCCCGATCCGCCGTATTCTTCGGGCAGCGCCAAGCCGAGCCAGCCGAGCCGGCCCGCCGCCTCCCAGATCTCGGCTGACTGCGCCGGGGCACCGTCAAGTGTCGCCCGGGCCGCCGCGCGACTGCCTGCCCTGTTCAGCTGTCCGTGGACGGAATCGGCCAGGTCGCGATGCTCATCGGTGATTGCCAGCGCTGAAGTAGTCACAGCTAGACGGTAGCGCCGCGGCGCTCGGTCGGGTGAACGGGATGCTCCTTTTTCGAGTACGTGATTCTCGCCCGCATAGGATGCGGGCATGGCAGAGGACTACCGCTTCATCACCTATGAGTTGCTCGACGACGGGCGCATCGCCCGCATCATGCTGAACCGACCGGACGCCCGCAACGCGCAGAACCGCGGAATGCTCGTCGAGTTGCACGAGGCGTTTCTGCGCGCCGAAGCCGACGACGAGGTGCGGGTCGTCATCCTCGGCGGGCACGGCCCGATGTTCTCGTCCGGTCACGACCTCGGATCGAAGGTGCTGCAGTCGGAATACACCCCCGGACCCGATCAGCATCCCAGCTACCGGGTGAACGGGGGCACCCGTAAGGCCGCCGAGATGCTGATGCTGCAGGAGTGGCACCACTTCTTCGACAACACGCGTCGTTGGCGCAACCTGCGCAAGATCACGATCGCGCAGGTGCACGGCGAAGTCTATGCCGCCGCACTGATGTTGATGTGGGCCTGCGACCTCATCGTCGCGGCGGAGGGCACCAGGTTCGCCGATGTCGTCGGGACCCGGTTGGGCATGTGCGGCGTCGAATACTTCGCGCATCCATGGGAATTCGGGCCGCGAAAGACCAAAGAACTGATGCTGACCGGCGATTCCCTGACCGTCGAGGATGCCTACCAGATGGGCATGGTGTCGAAGATCTTCCCGGCGAGCGATTTAGCCGACAAGACAGTGGAATTCGCACGGCGGATCGCCCAGGTGCCCACAATGGCGGCGCTGCTGATGAAGGAGGCGGTCAACCAGACCGTCGACAACATGGGCTTCTACAACGCTCTCAACGCCTGCTTCACGCTGCACGAGCTCAACCACGCGCACTGGGCGTGGGCCCATGAGAACAGGTTCCCGGTCGGCTTGGAGGAGGACGGACTGAACTGGCGGACCGCTCCTCCGGTACAGCCCGCGGTCAAGGACCAGGTCGGTCCGGAAGCCTAGCGCCGCAACGGCTTCAGCGCTTGGGTGCAGCGTAGGCCGGGCGGCCGAGACCGAGCGCATGCTCGGCGATCATGTTGCGGAAGACCTCCAGCGTGCCGCCGTAGATTCCGGTTGGCAACGCCAGTCGGAAAAGGTATTCCACTTCTCCGTCGTCAGGCGAGCCGTCGGCGTCGCGGGGCAAGCACGATGCGGTACCGAGGATGTCCATCAGATCCGGGCTGATGTCGCGCATGGTCTGTGCGATCGCGACGCGGCCGAACATCTCCGGTGTGCTCAACGCGGCTTCCATCCGCGCGACACTGCGGCCCAGCCGGTACGCGACGGACTGGTCGTCGAGCAGGCGGTGCCCGCCGGCATCTGGTTGCCCGGCGATCGTTGCGACGCGGTCGACGGCCTCGGCCATCAAGCAGCCGTGCTCCGACATGGCCGCGATCTTCTGTAATCCCGCATCGTCCGCGTCGACGATTCCGTGTTCGACGTTGAGTGCGGCCCGCAGCACGGTCCAGCCGCCGTTCACCTCGCCTACCCGATACTTGTCGTCGACGCGCACGTCGCTGTAGTAGGTGATGTTGGTGCGGTCGCCGTCGACGGTGCGGATGGGCTGGATCTCGATGCCTGGAGTGTCCGTCGGAACCAGAAACATCGTGAGGTTCTTGTGTTTGGGCGCCTCGGGATCAGAGTTGGTGAGCAGGAAGACGTACTGGCTGTTCTGCGCGTTGGACGTGAACATCTTCGACCCGTTGATCACCCAGCCGTCGCCGTCGCGCACCGAGCGGGTTTTGCAGGTCGCGACGTCGGAGCCGCCGTCGGGTTCCGTGAAGCCCAGGCATAAGCGGACCTCGCCGGAAAGCACCCCGGACAGGATCTCCTCCTTGATCTGCGGCGAGGCGAACGGCTCGATCGTCCGCGCGATCATCGCGGTGGTGCCGGTGTGCCACCACGGCATCCGCGCCCGGCACCGCTCGAGTTCCCAAATGCGCCGACGCACGGCGCTGAATCCGCCGTCGGAGGCCGGTTTGACCTCGCCTGCCAGGAATCCGGCCGCACCCGCGGCCACATGAACGGTTTCGTCGAAGTTCTCGCCGGTCTCGCGGTCGCGTCGGCGTACCTCGTCGGTCACATGTTTATCCAGGAAAGCTCGAACGTCGTCGAGGAAAGCCTGGTCGTCGTCGGACAACTCGACCCGGGAAAGATCCACTCGCTGCTCCGTTCCGCCGCCCGCGCACCGCTGGCTCGAGCGTGACGTTTTTCGCAACTAATGTAAAGCAGCCAGCGGTGCATGCCGGCAGCGGAGGCGCCTTTTCAGCCCGCTGTGGCGGCCGGTGCGGAATCCGACCACTCCGCGCGCCGGAACCGGCCGACGTCCAGGGTGGCTGGTGGCAGCTGGTCTTGCGCTACAGCGGGGCTGCAATAGGCGCACAGGCCGGGACCGAACTTCGGGTAGCCGCAACCGGGGCAGCTGTCGATTGCCGTCATCTCGCCCACTCACTCCTGCCTGTCAGATCTTGGACGGACTACCCCGCTTGATGCGCATTCAACCGCGTGAGCCGCGACGATCAGCACCGAACGACAATCTTGAATGGTGCGTTCACCGGCTTGGTGCTGCCGGTCCTGACGCCCGACGCTGTTCCGGTGATCGTGAAGGTCCGATTCATGTAGCTGGCGTCGGCGGTGGTGTTGCCGCCTTTCCAATACGTCCCGGTGAAACCGCCGAAGCCTTTGATGTCGACGTTCTGAACGGCCGCCCGGTCGCCCTCGATGTCGACGATCGCGCTCGCCGTGGCCGCTACCTGGCGGATGTCGATGAACCACGACGACTCGAACTGGTTGCATCTGACGTCGTCGGTTCTTCCTTGGTCGCGGCCGTCGATCGACACGGAGGCGTTCGTCTGGCTGCGTATCTCATGTTGTGCACAACCGGTGGTACCAGCGACCAGGAACGCCAAGATCGCAACAGCAGTGCGTCTTCCCTTCGCCACCTCGATCCCCCTCGCCGTTCAGGTGCGCGGCCGCACCTCATTGTGGGACACCGGGGCGAAGATGTGGGTCGGTTCGGCGCGTCCGCGCAGCACGACATTTCCCCGCGAGACCCAGTGGTGGCGCTCGTCGTCGTCGGCACCGTCGAGTGCGCGTGCCGAGCACAGGATGCGCTGATCCGATGTCTTGGCGAGATCGGCGAGCCGAGCGGCCTCGTTGACCGGGTCGCCGATCACGGTGTACTCGTAGCGGTTCTCGGCACCGATGTTGCCAGCGAAGACTTGGCCCGCCGACACGCCGATACCGAAATCCAATGGCAGATCATGTAATTCAGCCCTGAGTTCACGCGCGGTAGCCAGGGCTGCCGAGGCCGGCAGGTCCGTCTTCAGCGGTGCCCCGAACACGGCAAGTGCTGCGTCGCCTTCGAACTTGTTGATCAGCCCCTGGCGCTTGTCGACCGCGTCGACGACGATCCGGAAGAACTCGTTGAGCACGTGGGCCACCTCTTGTGGCGGGTGAGTGGCCGCCAGCCGCGTGGACCCGACGAGGTCGATGAACAGGATCGCCGCTTCCCGGACGTCTCCCGATAGGGACACGCCTTCATCCATCGCACGGCGCGCCACATTGCTCCCGACGTGCCGGCCGAACAGGTCGCGCAGCCGTTCACGTTCAGCGAGGCCGGTCACCATTCGGTTGAATCCCCTTTGCAGCTGGCCGATTTCGGAGCGCTCGTAGACCCCGACGAAGGTGTCGAGCCGGCCACGTTCGACCTCGGCCATCGCATCGACCACTTCGCGCAGCGGGTCTGAGATCGACCGCGACGTCAGAATCATCACGGGCAGGCCGATGAGCACCGCCGCAGTGGTCACCACCACCACCGGTATCTCGATGGCCGCGTTCTTCGAAATCACCCAGCCGTTGGCCCTGATCATGATGATTGCGACGATCACGCCGGACGGAAGTGCGCTGCACAACGCCCACATGCTGATCAGCCGCGCCAGTACGCCCGGTGCCGTCACACCGCCTTCGGATCCTTGGGTCGCGGCGATGAGGATCGGCTGAATGGCAGGCCGGGTGAGCAACAGACCCGTCGCTACCGCCGCAGCCGCCCCGAACAACACCCCCAAGACTGTGGGCACCATGACGGCGGCGCCGCCGTCGAGATTGACCACGAAGAAGATGGTTCCGCTGACCCCCCACGTCGCCGCGAGAATCGCCGACTGGCGGCTGATCAGCCGCACCGCCGTCCGGCGTTGTGCGGAATCGGGCGTCTGGCCCGGCACGAACCAACGCAGTGCCGGCGCGATGTTCGCCACGCCGGCCAGGCACACCACCGCCGTTCCGACAGCGACGCTCACCGCCATGGTGACCAAGTTCTTCTCGGTCCACGAGGCGACAGGTGCGCTGACGTTCAAGCCTCGCAGCGGTACCAGGATCAGGAAGGCCAACGTCGTGGAAATCAGGTACGTCAGCGCGAGACGGCCTGCGTATTGCGCCGCCAGCACCGTGCCGGTGCGGCCGAGTCCGCGGTCCCGCCTCAAACGCACCATGCAACGAAAAGGTAGTCGGAGGCGACGAGCAGTTTGGCTACTTCACAGCACAGGCGTGAACTCCAGGTGCAGTGCGGTCATACCGCGCAGGATGAAAGTCGGCTCGTATTCGTAGCGGCGGCCCTCAGCCGGACCATGCGCTGCCTCGTCGATCGTGATGTCGGCCATTCGGTCGAGGATGCGGTTCAGCGAGATGCGGCCTTCGGCACGGGCGAGCGGTGCACCTGGGCACGAGTGGCTGCCGCGACCGAACGCCACGTGCTCACGTACGTTCGGCCGGTCGATCCGAAACTCATGGGGCTCTTCGAATTTCGACGGATCACGGTTGCACGCGCCGGGCAACAGCATCATCGTGGTGCCTGCGGCGACCGGCACGTCACCGACCGTCGTGGAATGACGCGCCAGCCGGAAGTGGCTCTTGACGGGGCTTTCCAGCCGCAGCGTCTCCTCGAGGAACGTAGGAATCAGGCTTCTGTCTGTGCGGAGCAGGTCTTGGAGATCGGGCCGCTCGCCGAGTATCCGTAGTGCCGCGCTCAGCAGTTTCGTCGTGGTTTCCTGGCCGGCGGAGAAGACGAACGTGGCCAGGTGAACGACATCGATCACGTCGGGTGTCGATCCGTCGGGGTATTTGGCCAGCGCCAGAGCGGTCAGCACGTCGTCACGCGGTTCGCGCCGACGGTCGACCACCAGCTTGGTGAAGGTGTCGTCGAGCCACACCAGCGGGTTGTGCGCCGGCGAATCATCATCGAGCGCACCGACGATCTCGCCCATCATGGCTTCCCGGAATTCCTCGTGGTCCTTCTCCGGGACACCGAGCAGGTCGGCGATGACCAGGGTGGAGAACGGCCTGGCGTAGTCCTCGAGGAACTCGCATGATCCGCGATCGACGAATGTGTCGAGCTGCTGATCGGCCAGCCGCCACATGAAGTCTTGTTCTCCTTGAGCCGCTTCGGAGTCAGCAGTCGGCTCAGCAGTGCCCGAGTGCGGGTGTGTTCCGGCGGGTCTTGAGTGACGATGTGCTCGCTCATCGGGATCTTGTCGCGATACTTGGCGATCAATTCGCCGATGTCGTCGCTGTCGGATTCGAACGAGACTCCGGCGAACGGACCGGCGACCGATACGCAGGCCGAGAACGCATCCTCCTTGTACACCGTGCACGCTTCCTTGTGACCGGTGACAGCCATGACGCCGTAACGGGATTCGCGCGACACGGGGCATTTGGACCGCAGGTAGTCGAAGTACGGATACGGGTTGGGTACCAACGATTGGTCCGAGAAGAAGTCGACCGAGTCGAAATCGCTCACTTAAACTCCTTCCGCGCGGCCACGACCCGACCGTCGAACCGCAGTTCAGCCATGCGGGACGTCGAAGAGGATCGGCACAGACGTCGGCGATCGAAACGCTTGGCCACGGATATGCGGATCGTCGGCCGCAGGGTCGAGCCGCAGGTTCGGCAGGCGGTCGAGCAGCAGGTTCAACGCCACGCGCATCTCCAGGCGGGCGAGATGCATGCCGAGACAAACGTGGACGCCGTGCCCCCATCCGATGTTCGGCTTGGGTTCGCGGAAGATGTCGAAGCGGTCGGGATCCGGGAATCGCTCCTCCTGCCGATTCGCCGCGCCCAGCACGGGCATCACCGAGCAGCCGGCCGGGATCTTCACGCCACCGAGTTCAGTATCGCGACTCGCCACCCGCGTGATCATGATCAGTGGCGGCTCCCACCGCACGCCCTCCTCAATCGCCTGCGCCAACAAGGAGCGGTCGTTGCGCACCGCGTCGAGCTGGTCGGGATTGGACAACAAACCGAACAGCAGGTTTCCCAGTGCGCGATAAGTGGTTTCGACCCCGGCGGGAAGCAGCAACCGCAGGAACGAGAAGATCTCGTCGTCAGAGAGACGCTCGCCGTCGATCTCCGCTGCGGCCAACCGACTGATGAGGTCTTCGCGGGGCTTCTCGCGGCGGGCGGCCAGGATCGGCCTGAAATACTCGGCCAGCGCCTGCGAGGCTTGACGTCCACGCTCGGCGTTGACGGTGAACGCCAGCAACGAGATCGACCAGCGCTGAAACTGCGGATAGTCCTCCTGGGGAAGACCGAGTAGCGCCGCGATGATCCGCGTCGGATAGGGAAAGTTGAACTCCTTCACCAGGTCTGCGCTGCCCCGGCCGACGAATCGGTCGATCAACTCGTTGGCGACCTTGGCGATCAATTCGTCTTCCCAGTGCGCCAATGCCTTCTGCGAGAACGCCTTTGCGACGAGCGCACGGTGCCGACCGTGCTCCGGTTCGTCCATGCCGAGCATGACGTGCTTGCCGAACACGTCGCCGAAGGCTTGGATGATGATCGACGACGAGAACGTCTCGTTGTCGCGCAACATCTGCTGGGCGTCTTCGTAGCGATACACCATGAAGATCGGCTTGCCTTCTTGGCCTGGCATTCCCGGGATCTCGATGCGCTGCACCGGTTCTTCGCGACGCAACCGCGCGAGCTCGGTGTACGGGTCACGAACCGCGCCCGACACGAAGTCGTCGAATGATCCAAAATCCTCGAGATCATCGAAAAGCTGCATGGTGACTCCCTTAGCTGGCCGGGTAGGCGACCGTCTTGATTTCGGTGTACTGGTCGAACCCGGCGACGCCGTTCTGGCGGCCGACGCCGCTTTCCTTGTAGCCGCCGAATGGTGAGTCGGCGCCATAGGCCGCCGTGCCGTTCAAGCCGATGAAGCCCGCGCGGATCCGCCGTGCGACCGCGATCGAGTGCTCGACCGAGCCGGACATGACGTTGCCGGCCAACCCGTACATGCTGTCGTTGGCGATGCGGACCGCATCGTCCTCGTCGTCGAACGGGATCACACAGAGCACCGGCCCGAAGATCTCCTCCTGGGCGATGGTCATCTTGTTGTCGACGTCGGTGAAAAGCGTTGGTCTGACGAAGAATCCCTTGTCGAAGCCGGTGGGCGCATCGGGTCCGCCCACCAGGCACGTCGCGCCTTCCTCGATGCCCTTCTGGATGTAGCCGAGCACGCGCTGGCGCTGCTTGTCCGAGATGACCGGCCCGCACAACGTGCCGGGGTCCTGCGGATCGCCGGGCATCACGCCCTCGTACATCGCCTTGAGCATCGCCACCCCCTCGTCGTAGCGGGAGCGCGGCAGGAGCAGTCGGGTCGGATTGGCGCAGCCCTGGCCGGCGTGCATACACGGAGCGATGCCGATTGCGCACGCCATGCCGAGGTCGGCATCTTCCAGCACGATGGTCGCCGACTTGCCGCCGAGCTCCAAGAACAGCCGCTTCATGGTGGCGGCGCCCTTTTCCATGATGCGCTTCCCGACGACCGTGGAGCCGGTAAACGAAATCAGGTCCACTTTGGGCGAGAGTGTCAGCTCCTCCCCCACGAAGTGATCCGAGGCGGTGACGACGTTGACGACTCCTGCTGGGATGTCGGTGAATTCGGCGATCAGCCGGCCGATTCGTGTCGCGTTGAACGGCGTATTCGGTGCGGGTTTGAGCACCACCGTGTTGCCGGTGGCCAGCGCCTGAGCCAGCTTGTGAATAGTGACTTCGAACGGGAAGTTCCACGGCACGATCGCGCCGACCACGCCCACCGGCTCCCGCCACACCTTGCGCCGGGTGTTTTGCCCGGTGAGGGACACGAACCTGTCACCGAGGTCGGTCTCCCAGTGGTATTCGTCGATCAGCTGGGCGGGATATTTGAGGGCGTCTTCCAGCGGAGCGTCGAGCTGAGGACCGAACGTGATCGCGCGTGGGCATCCGACCTCTTGGATCAGCTCCTCGCGCAGCTCTTCTTTTTCCTTCTCCAGCGCGTCGTGCAGTTGCAGCAGGCAGCGCTTACGCAGTTCGCGGTTCGTCGACCAGTCGGTCTCGTCGAAAGCGCGCCGTGCGGCATCGATGGCGCGATGCATGTCGGCTTTCGACGCGTCTGCGACCTCTCCGATGACTTCTTCGGTGGCCGGGTTGATGTTGGGGAACGCGCCCGCTTGTCCGTCGACGAGCTTGCCGTCGATCATCATCCGCGATTCGAAGCGCACCGTCATCTCAGCTCACTTTCGTCGGTTCTCAATCCGCCGGTTCTCGGAAGGCCCATCATCAGCCGAATCATGTGATGCAGCGCCGCCGCAGGCAGTAAACGATTGGCAGCCAACAACATCCGGGCATCCGGTCCCACCGGCCGTCGGACGAATGGCGCGGTGGCGTCCAAGGCCTTCTCCAGTCCGGCGGCGAAACGCTCGGGCGAGCGCGCGGTGATCCTCATCGCGAATCGTCCGCGGCGATCCATGGTGGCGTGATGACGCGCATACGGTCCGTCGAAGTCGCGGCAATCAGACGTGCCCGCATCGGTGATGATGTCGGTGTCGTAGGTGCCGGTCACCAGAACGGTCACGCCGAGGCCGAATGGTGCTATCTCAGCGGCCAGCGACTCACCCCACCGTTCCAGTGCGCCTTTGGCCGCCGAATACGGCGCGATCGCCGGCATGCCGCGGACACCACCTTGGCTGGAAACCAGCACGATCCGGCCCCGGCCTGCTTTGCGCATGGCAGGCAGCAATGCGGTTGTGAGCGCCACGGGGCCGAAAATGGTGGTTTGAAACATCTTTTCCCACAGGCTGATCGGAGTCTCCTCCACCATGCCGGCGGCCGAGATGCCGGCATTGTGCACGAGCGCGTACGGCGCACCGACCGCCTCTTCGATCATTTTGGCCGCTGCGGTCACTGACGTGGGGTCGGTCAGGTCGAGCGGTACGCAGATCAACCGTGGATCGTCAGAGGCGGCACCCGTGGCGTCCCGAAGCCGCTGCCAGCCGGCCTCGGCCGAGCGCATCGCCGCCACCACTTGCCATCCGCTCTTGTACAGGCGGGTTGCCGACGCGAGCCCGAGTCCTCGTGAGGCACCGGTGATGACGACGCTGCGCGGTTGGGTCATGGTGTGGGCGCACACCTATTGCTCTTGGCGCCCAGCTCCACGTCCGGCCGCCCGTTGGGCTGCGCGCTCATCCAGGTGGACCAGATGCCCACCGAATAGGGGCCCGGTTGACCGTTCTCCTCGTAAAAGCCTTGAGGGTCATAGACTTTGGCTTCCGGATACGGCCATGGGCAGGCAACGGACGTCGCGGTCCGGGTCCACTTGATGATTGCGAAACCGGTTCCATACGCGAAGTAGGCGATGTTGACGATCACGAACATGACCGCGAACATCCCGAGCGTCGGGCGATTCGGGAATATGCGGGCCCGCCGGGCAAGCTTCTCCGCCACGGTACGGCCGGTGTCGTCGCGGTACAGCAGCACGCCGGCCGGGATCATCACGAACGTCACCATCACGGTTTCCCAGATGAACGGGAATTGGTATGTCTCTCCGGCGAAAACGGAGCCGAACGGAATGACTTGCGAGTAGATGTAGAAGCCGGTGCGTACTAGCGTGATCTCGAGCATGGCGTCGATCAGGATGCCGATCGGCAAGATGATCAATGCCAGGCTGATCAGCGGATGGCGCCACACGAACGAGTCGACGGGCCGGCGCGCCTGGATCTTGCGCAGAATCCAGATCGCGGGGAAGTACGGACCCAGATAGAACATGATGTAGCCGATCACCAGGAACGGTTCCACCGTCGGCGACAAAGACACCAGCGGCCAATCTTCGGGCCAGTGCCACAGTTCCGGGTTGTACACCGCGTACGGTGACCAGTTCATGATCGGGTCTTGCCAGACGATCAACGTGGTCACGATGCCCATCAGCAGCACCGGGTGAGCTCCGTGTCGGCGCCAGGCCACTACGTACACGATCACGATGATCGACATCGAGACGATCGTGAAGATCTGGAAGAGATCCAGCCAATGGTGGAAGCCGAACAGCGGTTCCACCGGGCGCGGAGCGCCCGCTACCTCCGGGTTGCGAATCCGCGGTGATACGGCGCCTTTTCGTGCGTTGACGGCAATGAGCGCGAGCAGGATCAGGGCAACGGCGATCCACACGGCGCCGATCCATGATGTCTTCTTCGATTCGGCCGGCGGAGTTTCGGGCGGTGGTGTGGCTTGCGTCGTCGTCATCTGCTTATTCCTCACCGAATCGGTCGACCAGATGTGAGTTCACGCCGTCGGCGTCGAGCTTGCGTGCGACGAGGTAGCCCGCTCCCATCCATGCCCTGCGGATCCAATTTCCGAACGTGACTCGGGTTCCTGGCGCACCGGATGCGGCCGGCATCATCTTCACCCTTTCGAGGGCTTCCTTCACGCCGCGCGGGCTCAACGGATGTGCGTCACTGAGCGCCCGAAGCAGCGTCATCGCGACGTCACGGTTCACCACCGTCACACACCACTCGGGGCGCCGGCCGTATGCCTCGTTGTAGTCGTCGAGGAACTTCTGCCCTACTTGGTTGCCTTCGTCGTACTGGTCGACGCCGACCCACCCCATGAACGCATTCCACATGATCGGGTTCAGCCAGGCGTTCTGGAAGGCGGTGCCGCAGAACCGCGGCGGATCCCAGTCGAGCGCTTCGAGTGCAGGGTTGACGAAGACGATTCCGAACCCGAAGCCGCAGTGCACGATCGCGGGCGCCTTGGCTTCGTAGAGCGCGCGGACCGCATCGGTGACGTCTTGACCTGTCTGCGCAATCGACGCTTCGGCGACGATGCGAATGCCTTTGTGCTTACAGGCTTTCCGGAAGTAGCCCAGATAAGTCTCGCCGACCAAGGATCGCTCGTAGAGCACGCCGACTTCCCTGTGGCCGCCTTTGGCCAGCAGGTCTGTCCAGAAAATCGGTTCGTCAGTCATCGATCCTTGCGGGAACGAGAAGAACCACTCGCCCAGCGCCTCGTCGGACCCCGTGACGCTGATGCACGGCACTTTGAAACGTTCGTTGATTGCTTCGACCGTGGGGACGCAGTTGTCGGTGATGTGCGGACCGAAGATGGCCAGGCAGCCCTCGTCGCACAGTTCGCCGTAGGCGTCGATCACGGCCTTGACCGAACCCTTCGGCAGTCCCTCGACCTCCCGGTAGATGATCTCGATCGGCCGGTCGATCAGTCCTTGCTCGACGCCCTGCTTGAACACCAGATCGAACGGTTGAGTCAGGTCTTGGAAGTAGGTCTCTGGAAAGCCTTCTGGCAGTTTGAAGTCCATGAGATAGCCGATCTTGACCGGCAAGGCGGTGCTCTCGTAGGACATGGGACCTCCGTGTATGCGACGCACGAGCGCCGATCGGCGATGAAAACCTAATATTTGTTCAGACCCTAGCGGCAGCGATCGGCACCGTCAATCGTCGGCACGCGTCAGATGCGTCGCCCAGAGCGACGTTTTGCAGGTCCCCACTCGAACTTTCCCTGTGAAACGTTGCTTTCGCGGGCGCCACGGTCATCACGCCGGCTCGTCGGAAAGGTATGCGTCGATCATCTCCACTAGTCCGCGGGTCACCAGCGAGTCGTCCGTCAACGGGCCGATGATCGCCGCCCGGGCGGCTTCTCGAGGGCTCACCCCTTCGGCAATGAGCCGACCCGCCGCGATCAAGACTCTGGTAGAGGCCACTTCCCGCAGTCCGGCAGTGTCGAGCCGACGAATTGCATGCCCGAATCGCACGAGTTGTGCCGCCTTGTCGTGGTCGACGCCGGCCTCACACGCGACGATCTTCTCCTCGATGTCCGATGCCGGGAATCCCAATTCGATGGCGACCATCCGTTGCCGGGTCGAGTCCTTGAGATCCTTCAGAACACTCTGATAGCCAGGGTTGTACGACACCACCAAGCAGAATTCCGGCGCAGCGTCCAGCGTGACGCCCAGGCGCTCGATCGGCAGCTGGCGGCGATGGTCGGCCAGGGGATGAAGCACCACCGTGGTGTCCTGCCGTGCCTCGACCACCTCGTCGAGATAGCAGATCGCACCTTCTCTGACGGCTCGCGCCAACGGGCCGTCCACCCAATCGGTCTCACCGCCGCGCAACAGAAACCTGCCGACCAGATCGGCCGTGGTGAGATCGTCGTGGCAGGCAACGGTGATCAGCGGACGCCCGAGGTCGTGCGCCATCGCCTCGACGAAACGCGTCTTACCGCATCCCGTCGGCCCTTTCAGCAGAATCGACAGTCCTTGCCGATAGGCCGCCTTGAAGACAGGCTCCTCGTTGCCTACCGGCACGTAGTAGGGGCGAACGGCATTGTCAGGCATCATTTCCCTTCTGCTGCTTGGAGACTCGTCGTCGGATGTCGGCGGATTGCAATGCCATCCGGAACAGCGGCCCGACCATTCGGTTGAGCTGGTCGAGCCGATGGATGGTCGCGTGGGCGGCGCTGCCGAAAACGCGCTTGAGTTCCTCTGCATCTGTGCCGGCTCCGATGGTCAAGCAGACACAACCCGTGCCGTTGTGGCGGGCTTCGGCAAGGGCGCGGCGCGCATCAGCCGCGCCGTATGTGCGCTCGTAGCCATGGTCGTATGCCAGCCCGTCCGACAGCACGACCAGTAACCGCCGCGCTGTGCCGCCCTGTTGCTCGAGCACGGCCGTGCCATGCCGGATCGCCGCGCCGAGCCGTGAGTACGCGCCGGGTGTCAAGGCACGCAGGCGCCGCATCATCAGCGTGTCGACATCGTCATCGAAGCGTTTGACCGGCATGACTTGGACGGCGGAGCGGCCCTGCGAGTGAAAGGCGTAGAGCGCCACGCGGTCTCCGAGGTCGTGGAGTGCGACGGTCAGCGCGGCGGCCGCGGATCGTTGTTGTTCGTGGACGGTCTGACCGACGGCGCCGGGCTCGGCGACCGAACCGGAGATGTCGAGCAGAATCATCACGGAAAGCTCTCGCCGAAGCCGAAGGCTGTCGAGGTAGGCGGCTTCGTCGGGTGCCGACCCGGCCATTACCTCGACGCGTGCTTCCACCGCCGCGTCGATGTCGATGTCGTCGCCCTGAGGCTGCCGGTGACAGTGATCCAGGCCCATGCCCAGGCGCGCGAGCGGCCGGCGTAATCCGTACGCCTCCGCTGATCCCAGCGACGTGTCGTCGGCCTTCGGGTGGGGCTCGACCTCCTCGACCGTGCACCACCTCGGGCGGTAACGCCGTCGATGTACGTCCCATTCGTGATACTTCGTGCCTTCGTGATCGTCGTTCCCGTCGTCGGCGACATCTGTTTGACCGGTCGAGAGCACCGCGGTGACGTTGCCTGGCGTGCCGGAGCGGGTGCGGTGAGTCGGCGCATCGGCGCCGGGTGAACCGCCCTCGCCGAGTTGGCGGACCACGCCGAGCATCTTCTGCAGCAGCCGGCCGATCGCGCCGCCACCGCCGACCGGACTCGAGAAGAGGTCGATGGTGTCTTTGCCGTGGCGGTCGTCGTCCTCTTCGTCGAGTTCGGGTAGCGGATTCTCGCGCTGGCGGTGCGGGGAATACTCGCCGCCTGGCTGCAGATTCTCAGTATTTCCCTCGCTGGCCAACAGCTTTCGTGTCTGGATCGCGCCGAAGATCTCGGGCGGGTCGGCGATCGGTTCTCGGCTTTGCGCCACGGCGAGCGACCCCGCAGGTGAATCGCTGCGGGCCGCTGCGTCCCGAGCAACCAGCGAGCGGGCAAAAGGGGGCAAGAGATCGTCGTTGGCCGCCAGCGCCCGATGGCCTTCCACGGCCAGATACCGTCGTGCCAGACCTGGCCGCCGCTTGAACCTTCGGACGATGTCCGGTTCGAGGCTGCCCGCCGCGAGCAACGAGGCCTGCACGGCGAGCGCATTGCGCTGATCGCGCGGCGCAATTCCCGGGTCGATGAACACTGTGGTGCCGTCCGTCCACGACAATTCGCCGTGCTCGGCGGAGGCAACCTGCAGCGGACGGCCGGACAGCGCGGACGCCAGCATGTTCAACCGCGCGTAGCCGTCGTCGCCGGCGTCGTTGCTCGTCAAGACATTCCTCGCGTTGACCAAATATCTGTTCCACCGTAGGGTCCGATGACGGCACAGTCAATCGCAGTGATTCGAGGGACACATGATCGACTTCACCGGACAGGTTGCGATCGTCACCGGCGCGGGACGCGGCCTCGGGCGACTGTATGCCCTCGAGTTCGCGCGGCGCGGGGCTTGCGTTGTAGTCAACGACCTCGGTGCAACCATGCACGGCGAAGGGTCAGACCCCAGTGTCGCCGAGCAGGTCGTCGACGAGATCGCACGTGCGGGTGGCGTCGCGGTTGCATCGCACGACTCGGTGGACGGCCCCGCCGGCGCAGAAGCGATCGTCGACACCGCCGTAGACCGCTTCGGGCGGTTAGACGCAGTGGTGAGCAACGCAGGGATTTTCAACTGCGTTGCATTCGAGGATCTTTCGCACAATGACTGGCGGCGCATGTTGGGCGTTCATCTCGACGGCGCGTTCTACCTGAGCCAGCCTGCGTACCGGGTGATGAAGTCGCAGGGCTACGGCCGCTTCGTCTTCATTTCGTCGTCGGCCGGAATGTTCGGTCAGCACTTGGAGGCTCACTACGCCGCCGCCAAGGCAGGTCTCGTGGGGCTGGCCAACGTCATCGCCCTCGAGGGCGCACCACACGGGATTCTCGCCAACACGGTGCTACCGTTCGGCTTCTCCAGAATGGTGACGGAAACGCTCGGCGATCCGAAAGCCCTTGAGGAGTCGGGATTCCTGAAGGCAATCAATCCCGAGCTCGTCACGCCGATCGTCGTCTATCTCGCTAGTCGAGCCTGTGAATGCAGTCATCGTAATTATTCTGCTTTCGGCGGCCGCTTTGCCCGCGTATTCGTCGGCCTCGCCGAGGGATGGCTCAGCGAACCCGGCAGCGATCCGACAGCTGACGACATCGAAGCACATCTGGCGGAAGTTTCGGCGACGGAGCCGTTCACGGTCCCCGAGTCGATCTACGAAGAGGTGTTCGCGGTGTCCGAGCGGCTGGGCATCGCCACGTAGCCCGAGACACCGCCGCAAACGTGCGGCGTATCTATCGCAGTCCACAGCCCTGGTCGTGCCCGCGCCGAAAGGACCATCCACCTGGTAATCTGTACCAAACTCTTGGTTCCTCGCGGGAATGGAGCCAACGAAGTCCCGGGAGGTGTTGTGGCGCTTGAACATCCGTCTGGCGCTGACGACGCCCAGGGTAGCCGGCGCACCGAGGTGCTCGAAACGGCGGCGTCGCTGATCGCGTCCTCCGGTCTGCGCACCTCCCTCCAGGAAATCGCTGACGCCGCGGGAATCCTGCCCGGCAGTTTGTACCACCACTTCGAATCCAAGGAAGCCATCCTCGTCGAGCTCATTCGGCGGTACCACGCCGACTTGGATCGCATCGGCAGACAAGCCCTCGACAAACTGGACGAACCGGACTCGCGCTCCGCGTCGGAAAAGATCGTGGAATTGGGCTCGGCGATCGCACGTTGCGCGGTCAAGCACCGGGCAGCGCTGCAGATGTCGTTTTATGAGGCTCCCAGCTCCAACCAGGAGCTCGTCAAACTGCTTGACGAGCCACCCACTGCTGTGCAGCAGGCGATGCTGCAGACGCTGCGAGCCGGCAGGTGGAGCGGCTACATCCGACCCGAGATCGACCTTCCCACGCTTGCCGATCGCATTTGTCAGAACACCATGCACGCCGGCCTCGACGTCATTCGCCACAACTTCTCACCCGACCGGGTTGCTACCGTTCTGTGCCGAATAATGTTGCAGGGTCTGGCAGCTCGCCCGCCCAGCGATGCCGAACTGGACCGCTCCAACGCCTTCACCGCTGCCGAGGAGGCCATCAAGACCTGGATCGAGGAGACGGCTGCCGAGGCTGACGACAAAGGCGCCCACGTGCGTGCGGTGGCGCGCGCAGAGTTCGGCCGCAAGGGTTACGAGGTGACGACGATCCGCGACATCGCTTCGGCGGCGGGACTGGGCACCGGCACGGTCTATCGGTTGATCGGCTCCAAAGACCAGCTTCTGGCCAGCATCATGTTGTCGTTCGGCACCAAAGTCGGCGGCGGATTTGCGGCTGTGCTGGGTTCGGATTCGTCTCCGATCGAGAAGCTCGACGCGCTGAGCTGGGTCTTCATCAACGCGCTGGACCAATTTCCCGACGAGTGGAAGATCCAACTGGCGTGGATGCGCCAGTCGCCGCCCGACACTCCTAATCCGGGGCTGTTGTTCACCGAGCGGATGCGTCAACTGAAATCGCTTCTATCCCAAGGGATCAAGTCCAAGGAGATACGGGTCGACTGCCCATCCATAGAGCTGCTGTCGCGTTGCGTGATGGACGTCTTGTGGATGCCCGAGAACATCGTGCGTGGTCTGGGAACGCGGGCGGCGCTCATCCTGGCGCGCGACACCGTCGTGCGCGGGGTTGCCGAGCGCAGTTAGGACAGTTTGACGGGCAGCCGGGCCCACCCTCGGACGCTTGCGGTGTGCGCTTTCGCCGCGTTGCCGGCTGGAACCTGCCACACTGAATCCTCGGGTCGACCACATCTGGAACCAAAGATATGTTCCTCGTATGGTAACGATGTTTCCCCTGCAGCGGCGGGCTCTTGGAGAGGATGACATGACTGGAATCGAGCAATTCCGCTACGACAACAAGCGGGCACTCGTGGTGGGTGGTGCCACCGGTATGGGAGCCGCGGCCGCCAAGCAGGCCAAGGAGCTCGGCGCAGAAGTGGTCGTGATGGATTACGCCCCAATCAGCTATCCGGTCGACAAGGCGATTTCCGTCGACCTCCGCGACCCGGCATCGATCGACGCCGCGCTCAGGGAAGTGGGTGGCCCGGTGCATGCGGTCTTCTCTGCCGCCGGTGTGGCCGACGGACCGGACCTCATGCGCATCAACTTCATCGGCCATCGCCACCTGATCGACCAGCTCTTCGCCAATGACCAACTCCCCCGCGGCTCGGCCATCTGTTTCATCTCGTCGCTGGCGGGGCTGGGCTGGGAGAACGACCTTCCGCGCATCCAGGAGTTCTTGGCGACACCCGATTACGAGGCGGCGCAGCAGTGGGTAGCCGCGCACGAATCCGAAGGTTTCCTTCACTACGGCTTTTCCAAGCAGGTGATCAACGCGTACGTGGCGATTCAGTCCTACCCGTTCATCAAGCGGGGCGTTCGGATCAACGCGATCTGCCCGGGTCCCACCGATACTCCGCTGGCGCAGGCCAACGCAGATCTGTGGCTTTCGTTCGCTCAGGATTACCGTGACGCCACCGGATGCAAGGTGCACACCCCCGACGAGATGGCCAGCGCGATGATCTTCCTCAACAGCGACGCGGCCAGGGCCGTCAGCGGCATCAATCTTCTCGTGGACAACGGGCACGCGATGGCGTCGATCACCGGCTCCTACGCCCCCGGCAAGCCGATCCTCGACTTGATCATGGGCAAGGTCTCGCTCGGCTGACCGCGGCGGGCTAATTCATCCGAAAGCGTGCCGGGGCAGCGTCATCGGCAGGTCAAGTGAACTCAGAAGTCCCGCAGGCGCTTTCACGACATAAGGGATGGCGTTGACGACGCGCATGGCGGTGCCGGTCATTGCGGCCCGGCCCGCAGCGCGGCCCTCCGCGGCGCCCATGGTCATCGAACAGTGGATGTCGGGATCGCCCTCGATGTCCACGCGATAGGTCGCGTCGTATTCCGAATCGGGCCAGTCCGGGGCGACATCGCGGGCCATCCGGATGATGTGCTCGACGACGATCGCGTCCTTTCCGTCGACGACTCCGGCGACTCGCGTGCGTACTGCTCCGCATGTGCCGGCTTTGATCGTGCCGAATGCGACTTCGATGTCTCTGTCTGTGACCCGACGGTCCAGCGAGCCCGTGACCTCGCAAATGTCGACGCCGAGACCGTCCGCAATAAGGTAAATTGGTGCGCCCCAAGCCATTTGCATGAATCCGGGTGTCTTGAGCATCGGCTCGAAATTCAGCGGCCGGCCGAACCCCATCCCGTCCATCATCACCTCGGCGACGGGATAGTGGTCGTTGAGCGCGACTTCGGTGACGGTCAATGTCCGGATGGTCTTGGACTGTGTCGACAGCAGCAGCGCGAGGTGATCTGACGCAAAGCCCGGAAAGATGCCTGAGACGTAGAACGAGACGTTGGCAGACTTCGATGCGGCCTCGAGTTGATCGTGCCATTCCTTCGCGAAGTAGGCGGGCGGGTAGACCAGGCTGGTGGACGTCGTCGACACCACGTTGATGCCGGCCTCGAGCAACCGCAGATAGTCGGGAACCGCGGCGGCGTCACGCTCCGGGCCGCTCGCGGCATACACGACGCAGTCGGGCTGCAGCGCGATCAGCGCCTCGGCGTCGTTGCTCGCCGCGATCCCGACGGGTTCCCCACCCGCGAGCTCGCCGGCATCGCGGCCGACCTTGTCCGGTGAATGCACCCACACGCCCACCAATTCGAGGTCCGGCCGGTGCCGGACCGCATCGACAGCGATAGAACCCACACCACCGGTCGACCAGACGACGACGCGAATTGGCTTGGTCACGAACAGTTCTCCTCAGCCGGTTCTGGATACCTGAGCCCGCTCGAGGGCGCTCGCTGCACGTTCGAGGTAGGGCCATGCCAGCTGTGGCGGTAGTCCGCCGCACAGTGGCAGCAGCTGCAACCCCCGCCCACCGGCGACGTAAGCGCTCGCTTCGTCGACCGTGAAAATGCGGTACGGACTCGGGCCCGCCCGAAGTTCGTCGACGCTTCGGGCACGCGAAATGCTGGCCACTGTCTCGTCGCCGTGCCGGTACGCGGCGGCGGTCACCGCATCGTGGAGCAGATATTGGCCGAGTTCGTCCCACGCGCGATCGACGTCGTCGGCGACGAACACCGCCGTGGGGGCATTGCTATCGGGGAACTGGACCATACCCGGATGGCGGCCGTTTGCGCGGCACTGCGCTTCGTAAAAGTCCTTGAGCGCAGGCGAATTTACTTGGGAGATGAACCCAAGCCCATAGCGGGCCGCCCGTTTCGCAGCCGCAGCACTGCCGCCTGCGATCATGATCAGCGGACCACCGGGGGTCACGCACGGCGGGGTTACGTGGATGCGGCGGCCATCGTGGTCGACCGGCTGACCTTTGAGCAGCGCCAGCAGCAGTCCCAATTTCTCGTCGGCGAGCATGCCGCGTCGGGGGATGTCGACGCCGAAGTGTTCATACTCCTGCGCGCGGTGCCCGATGCCAAACGCGTAGAGGACCCGCCCCTTGCTGATGTTGTCCAGCACACTGATCTCTTCGGCGAGGCGCACTGGGTCCCAGAATGGAATCACCACGGCGGCGAGCAGAATCGCCAACCGTTCGGTGCGCGCGGCGATCGCGGATGCCAGGATCGTCGGCGCGGGTAGATGGCCGTCCTCGGCGCCATGGTGCTCGGACAGCACCGCCACGACTGCGCCCCTCGTCTCCGCCCACGCGCACATCTCGATGGCGGCGCTATAGAGCTCGGGGGCCGAGGCGCCGATGGCCGGGGCGCGCATGTCGAACCGCAGCGTGATCATCCGGGCCGCGACTCTACGCCGGAACAGATGTTTGGTCTAGTGTGAGCCCAGAGTGACCGGCTCCGCTGCACCAGTCGGCGAGTCCGGACCGGTCTAGTGATCAATCGAAGGAGAGCTATGGCGTCAGCCGCGAAGCGAGTAGTCGTGTGGTCCACGGGCGGCATCGGGTCCATCGCGATCCGCGCCATTTCGCGCCGACCTGATCTCGAGCTGATCGGGGTCTGGGTGCACTCGGACGAGAAGGTCGGCAAGGACGCCGGGGAACTGGCCGGCGGTGAATCTATCGGGGTGGCCGTGACCAACGACGCCGATGCGTTGATTGCGCTCAAGCCCGACTGCGTCGTGTATGCCGCAAGCGGACCGGAGCGCGACGCCATCGCAATCCCGGACTATGTACGGCTCCTCGAATCAGGCATCAACGTCGTCACGACGAGCACGACGCGCTTGGTCAATCCGTCGGCATACGAGCCGGCGGAATGGCGAGACCAGATGGCGGCCGCCGCGAAGACGGGCCAGGCGTCCCTCTACGCCTCGGGAATCGAACCGGGGTTCGCCGCCGACTATCTGCCGCTGGTACTGATGACCCAGTCGGCCTCGATCGAAAAGGTTCACGCATACGAGATCGGAATGTACGACGACTACGGGGTCGCAGACATCATGATCAACGGCATGGGCTTCGGACAGCCACTCGAATACACGCCGTGGGTCAGCCTCCCCGGTGCCATCGCCGGAGAGTGGCAGGGCCAGATCCGGCTCGTCGCCGAGGCATTGGGTGTCGAGGTCGAGGAAATCCGCGAGAACTTCGACCGTAGGACGACAGATCGGACTTTCGACGTAGCGTTCGGCACCGTGGAAGCCGGAACCTGCGCCGCGCTGCGCATGCAGGCGATCGGCGTCGTCGACGGGCGCGAAGCGATCGTGATCGAACACGTGACTCGGCTGGCGCACGATGTCGCACCGGAATGGCCGCAGGGCATCGGCGACATGTCCTACCGAGTGGTGATCCAGGGCCAGCCGGACATCGACTGCACGATGGCAGTGAGCCTCCGGGATCGTGAACGCGCCGGTATTTCGGGCATGGCCGCCGGCGCGGGGGCAATGGTCGCCACCGCGATGCGCGTCGTGAATGCAATTCCACACGTGGTCGAGGCGCCCCCGGGATTGCTCAGCTCGCTCGATCTGCCGCTGACACTTCCGCGCAACGCCTTCGCTTCTGCATGAAAGCGCACGCTTCGTCTCGACCAGTTTTCCGCCGCGGCACACCGGTCAGACGGATACGCTCGGTTCGACGCGGCGAAATGTTGGAGGGCAAGTCATGCGCAAGCTCGCGCTGATGGCGGCCGGCGTGGCGCTGCTGTGTGCCGCAGCAGCACCGGCGTCAGCTGACCCGGTCATCTATCCCCCGCGCTACGGCAGCAGCGGAATCTACGCTGTCGGCGGGCGGACGGTCGAGGGCCTCACCGCGTCGATCCCGCCCGGGCATTACCGCGTCGACCCGGCGCCGGGAATCTTCAAAGCTCCAGGCTTTTGGCTGCGATGCAGCGGAGTGCCGTGCTCGCCGACCAATCCCGAGCACATCATCGCCACCGGCGACTATCCCGACAGCACGCTGATGGAGATCCTGCCCAGCGACACCGCGGTCTACCTGTTCAACGTGACGCTTAACTTCCTCGGCTGACGCATCAGAACACGATCTCCGGGCGGTACAGGTCCAGCCACACCGCCAGGTCCAGGACCCGTTCGATGCGTGTCCGGTCCACCGGCTGCAGCGTCGCGGCATCCAACCGGGTGATGTTCTCCAGTGCCTCGCGGTCGACCAGGTTGAACAGCCCGTCGTCCCCGGAACCCAGAAGGTCCTTGGCGTGTGCCTGAATGGCGGCGCCATATTGCGGATCGGAGGTCGACGGGTACGGGCTCTTCACGCGGTTCACCACCGACTCGGGCAGCACGTCGCGCGTTGCGCCCCGCAGCAGGCTCTTCTCCCGGCCGTCATAGGTCTTCAACGACCATGGTGTGTTGTACACGTATTCGACGAGGCGGTGGTCGCAGAACGGCACCCGCACCTCCAGCCCGACGGCCATGCTCATCCGGTCCTTGCGGTCCAACAGGATTCGCACGAACCGGGTGAGGTGCAGGTAGCTCATCACCCGCATCCGGTGCGTGAAATCGTCCTCCTCGTCGAGGCGCTGGACTTCGCCGACAGCTTGGGTGTAGCGGTCGCGCATGAACGTGTCGAGATCGACGGCGGATCGCACTGCCGGCGTGAGGATCTCGCCGCTGGTGTCGATCGGGCCGTCGCCGATCGCGATCCACGGGAAAGCATCCGTCTGCTGGACCTGCGGATCGTGGAACTGCCGGTAGCCGCCGAAGATCTCGTCTGCCGACTCCCCCGACAGCGCCACCGTCGACTTCTGACGAATCGCCTTGAACAGCAAGTAAAGTGACGCGTCCATGTCGCCGAGTCCGAGCGGCATGTCCCGAGCGCCGACAACTTTGCGGCGGAGATCCATGTCGGCGAGCTGGTTGTGATCGAGGACGATGTCGGTGTGGTCAGAGCCGACATGCTTGGCCACGTCGTGCACGTACGGCGTATCCATGGTCTGGCGCATCGCGGTGGGCGTGAAGTTCTCGGCCTGGTTGACGAAGTCGACGGCGAAGGTACGCACCGGCTCGCTGAGCTCGCGTGCCGACAGTGCCGTGATGGCGCTGGAATCCAAGCCGCCGGACAGCAGGACGCATTCCGGAACGTCGGCGACGAGCTGGCGACGGACGATGTCGTCGAGCAGCTCGCGCACCTTACCAACGGTGGTGTCGCGGTCGTCGGTGTGAACCTTGGATTCGAGGCGCCAGTAGGTGCGTTCGCGCACGCCGCGCTCGTCCACAGTGACGATGCTGCCGGGCTCGACCTCCTGCATCCCTTTCCACACTGCGTGTTTGGGGGTCTTGACCGGGACGAGGATCTCACGCAGACCGTCGATGTCGACGACCCGTTTGGCAAGGGGGTTCGCCAAGATCGCCTTCGGCTCGCTGCCGAACAGCACGCCGTGCGGCGTGGGATAGAAGTAGAACGGCTTGATGCCCATCCGGTCGCGGATCATCACGAGCTTGCGGTCGCGGGAGTCCCAGATCGCGAACGCGTACATGCCGTTGAGTCGGTCGGCCACGGCTTCGCCCCACTGAAGGTAGCCGCGCAGCACAACCTCGGTATCACTGGAGGTGTGGAACGTCTCCCCCTTGGCGATCAGCTCGTCGCGCAGTTCGGTGAAGTTGTAGGCCTCCCCTGAATAGACCATGACGACGTCACCCTGCGGGGTGGTCACCGACATGGGTTGCGCGCCACCAGGGATGTCGATCACGGCAAGGCGCCGGTGCCCGAGGGCGGCGTTGTGGTCCGACCACACGCCGGAGGCGTCCGGCCCGCGGCAGGCCATGGTCTGCGTCATCGCGTCGATGGTCGCGCGCTCGCGCGAGAGGTCTCGGGAAAAGTCCACCCACCCGGTGATGCCGCACATGCCGTTACCTCCGTTTGTTTCGGGGACGTAACTACATTGGTATCCTATATAAATCCCAGGCGCACCGTGACCGTGGTCACACGGGCGTCCCGAGCGCGGCGTAGCGTTGGCGCCGAAAGGGTCCAAACCGGGGCCCAGCCGGCCGTTTGCTCGCGATAATCATGGGGCCGCCGCGCTGCATGGCGTCGTCGGGGGAAGTCCGGGCTCAACGAGGAGTGTGTAGAACTATGGCGATCATCGAGGCCGATCTGTCGGCCCCCACACCGTTCGAGCAGGACGTCGCCGCCACGCAGCGGTACTTCGAGAGCCCTCGCTTCGACGGCATCACCCGGCTTTACACCGCGCGCCAAGTGGTCGAGCAGCGGGGCACGATTCCCGTCGACTACACCGTGGCCCGCGAGGCGGCGGCTGCCTTCTATGACCGGCTCCGCGAACTGTTCGCCGAGCGCAAATGCATCACCACTTTCGGCCCCTACTCGCCGGGGCAGGCCGTGACCATGAAACGCATGGGCATCGAGGGCATTTACCTCGGCGGCTGGGCGACATCCGCCAAGGGTTCCACCACCGAAGATCCCGGACCAGACCTCGCGAGCTACCCGCTGAGTCAGGTGCCCGACGAGGCCGCGGGACTGGTGCGTGCGCTTCTGACCGCCGATCGCAACCAGGAGTACCTCAGGCTGCGCATGAGCGAGGAGCAACGTGCAGCGGCAACGACGTACGACTATCGCCCGTTCATCATCGCCGACGCTGACACCGGTCACGGCGGAGATCCCCACGTGCGCAACCTGATTCGCCGCTTCGTGGAAGCCGGGGTGCCCGGGTACCACATCGAAGACCAGCGTCCCGGCACGAAGAAGTGTGGCCATCAGGGCGGCAAGGTGCTGGTTCCCTCCGACGAGCAGATCAAGCGGCTCAACGCCGCCCGCTTCCAGCTTGACATCATGCGCGTGCCGGGCATCATCGTCGCGCGAACCGACGCCGAGGCGGCCAACCTGATCGACAGCCGCGCCGACGAGCGTGACCAGCCGTTCATTCTCGGGGCCACCAACCTCCGAATCCCTTCGTACAAGTCGTGTTTCCTCGCGATGATGCGGCATTTCTACGAGTTGGGAGTCAGGGAGCTCAACGGGCACCTGTTGTACTGGCTTCCCGAAGGCGAGTACGCCGCGGCGCAGGCTTGGCTTGACAGCCATGGCATCTCGGATGTCATCGCCGAGGCGGCCGCTGCGTGGCGGCATGACGGCGATCCCTCCAATGACGCGCTTTACGACAAGGTCGAGTCGGAGTTCGTCGCGACGTGGGAGGACGACGCGGGCCTGAAGACCTACAGCGAGGCGGTCGAAGACCTCATCGCATTCGGCGAGAACGACGGTGAACCGCTGAGCATGAGCGCTGCCGAGTGGCGGGAATTCGCCAAGCGGGCCTCGCTGTATACCGCGAGCCAGAAGGCAAAGGAACTGGGCATCAGCGTGGCCTGGGACTGCGAACTGGCCAAGACCCCGGAAGGTTATTACCAACTGCGGGGCGGCATTCCGTATGCGATTGCCAAGCAATTGGCAGCTGCTCCGTTCGCCGATCTGTTGTGGATGGAGACCAAGACCGCCGATCTGGCCGATGCGCGGCAGTTCGCCGAGGCGATTCACGAGCAGTATCCGGACAAGATGCTCGCTTACAACCTGTCGCCGTCGTTCAACTGGGACACCACGGGCATGACCGATGACGAGATGCGGGCGTTCCCTGAGGAACTCGGCAAGATGGGCTTCGTCTTCAACTTCATCACCTACGGCGGCCATCAGATCGACGGCGTGGCGGCTGAGGAATTCGCCACCGCCTTGCGCCAGGACGGCATGCTGGCGCTGGCCCGGGTGCAGCGGAAGCTGCGGTTGATCGAATCCCCGTATCGCACACCGCAAACGCTCGTCGGCGGCCCGCGCAGTGATGCGGCGCTGCTGGCGTCGTCGGGTCGCACCGCGACCACCAAAGCGATGGGTAAGGGCTCGACGCAGCACCAGCACCTGGTCCAGACGGAGGTGCCGAAGAAGCTGCTGGAGGAATGGCTCGCGATCTGGGGCGAGCATTATCAGCTCGGCGAGAAGTTCCGGGTGCAGCTGCGGCCTCTTCGTGCAGGCGGAGAACTGTTGGAATTGGGCATCTTTGGCGAGCGCGAGGGCGGCGAGGAAGAAAAGCTGGCCAACGTGATCGTCGACCCGATCAAGGACCGCTACGGCCGCAGCATCCTGACGGTGCGCGACCAGAACACGTTCGCGGAGAAGCTACGCCAGAAGCGGTTGATGACATTGGTTCACCTGTGGCTGGTGCACCGCTTCAAGGCTGAGGCGGTGTACTACGTGACGCCTACGGAGGACAACAAGTATCAGACGCAGAAGATGAAGTCGCACGGCATCTTCCGCGACGTCCATCAGGATGTGGGCGAGATCATCGTGGCCGAGGTGAACAAACCTCGCATTGAAGAACTGCTGGCTTCCGATCGGAAGGCGCTGCAGCGGTTGATCCGCAAGGAGGACTGAAGCGCTGTTGGCGGGGGTGACTCGCGCCTACAGTCACCACTCGATCACGCGGACGAGGTATGGCGTCATGCCTGCCGTACGTACCGGAGACACCGTGACGACGGGATCGGTGGCCTCGATCATCTGGCCGTTGCCGATGAACAGCGCCACACTCTGGGTGCCTTCCGGACCGTAGAAGAGGAGGTCGCCGGGCAGTGCCTGAGTGGGCAGGATCTTACGGCCGACCAGGTACTGCTGACCGGACGACCGCGGCATCTTCAGGCCCGCGCCGGCGAAGGCATACTGGATCAGGCCGGAGGCGTCGAATCCGACTGTCGGGACGGCCGGGTCGGTACCGCGGCTAGGACCGGAGACATTGCCGCCGCCGTAGACGAAGGGCACGCCGCGCTGTGAGAGGGCGCGCGCGATGACATTGTTGATCAGTTGTTGGTGAGTTACGGGTCCGGCCAACGTATCGGCGGTCGCGGTACCGGGCAGCGCCAGCAGCATGGCCAGGCTGGCCGCAACGGCCCAGATGCGCCTCATGGGAACTACACCCTTTCTGATCGAGCGCTGCATGCATTTGCGCAGCAGTCACTGCAGCCACTTCTTTAACGCAATAGTGCCAGCAGCCTTCTGGCCGAACGGCTTTCGGACGAAGATCGTCTCCGGACCGTGACCGAACGGTGACGTGTCGACGTCCCTCCCATTTCGGTGACAATGGGGTAGGCGGCCGCCGCGGCGGGTATTCGTCAAGAAACGACACATCAACGGAGCGCTATGGCAACCGCACGACCTAATGTTCTGCAGTACATCGCGTACTCGTATGGGCTGATGCGCTTGCCCGAGTCGATGCGGGAGTGGGTCGCGCGTGATCTCGCCGGCAAGGGAGCCGTGCGCCGGTTCATGATTCTGGCGGCGATACCGCCGTTCGTCGTTCTCGCGCCGTTCTGGTTGTTGCCTGCCTCGCTGTACGTGCACATCGAGATGACGCTGCCGATCTACATCTGGGCGCTTTTGATTTCACTTGCCCTGAACAAAGTGTGGAGACGGCACCGGCTGGCCCAGCACGGGTTGGATCCGAATTTGGTCGACGTGCTCAAGCGTGAACGGGAAGCACAAAAACACGAGGACTACATCCGGCGCTTTGGACCGCGCCCGGAAGACGCGAAGTGGCAGGCCAACAGCAATCCGTTCTTCTGACCGTCGAGCCGGATCGCACTGCTGACTTCTGCGCTTCCACGCTGCGCGCGGCGACCTCAGGGCTGAGGAAGGATGTCCACTTCCACCGATTGTGTTGTGGTGGCACCGTACTTGTCGGTGACCGTGATGTCGAAGGTGTCCGTCGTGGGTCCACCCGAGGCCGCGGCGCGGCGCGCGGCAGAAGTCGGGGTGTACGTGAACGTGCCCTTGCTCGACGACAAGGACACGGTGCCGGACGTCGGCTTCTTCGACACGGAGAATGAGTAAGGGTCCTGGTCCGGATCAGAGGCGGGCAACGAGCCCTTGATGGCCCCATTCGCCGCGGGGTCACCTTTGATGGCTGTCCCTGCGATCGGCGCCTGATCAGACGGTGCAATCGTGGCTGTCACGCTCACTGTCTTCACTCCGCCGTGCCCGTCGTCGACGGTGACGGTGAATTTGTCGGTGTCCGTGTTCCACGTGTCGCGGGCCTTTTGGCGCGCTTCGTCCGTCGGGGTGTAGGTGAATGTTCCGTCCGAATTCAGCGTCACCGACCCGGAGGCGGGATCTGTCTTGCTGTAAGTGACCCCGTCGTTGTCGGCGTCGGCGACCGCGACTGAGCCGGTGACCGTTCCGGCAACGGGGTCCGGCTTTTTCACCGCTGCCTTGGCCGAGGGCGCGGCGTTCTTCGGTACGACGTCGACGGTTGTCTCCCGCGTGTCTGTGCCCTCGAAGCCGTCGTCGACCGCGATCGTGAAGGTGTCTTTCCTCTCCGCCTCGGTCGCGGTGGTCGCGGCGGCGGCGTGGCGGGCGGCCGCGGTCGGCGTGTACGTGTACGAACCCGTCGGCGTCACCGTGACGGTGCCCTTGTCTGAGTACGTGGCGGAGTAGGTGAGCTTGTCGCCCTCGGCGTCGGACGCCGTCACCTTGCCCGTGACCTTGCCGGTCGTCGTGCTCGGCTTGCTCTGGCTGACGTTGGTGATTTTGGGCGCCGTGTCGGGCATCCCCGGTTTCAGCCGGAGGACGACGGCCTGACCGTTGTGATCGCCGGTGCCACCGTTGGCCAGATCAACGTCGTCGAGCCGCTCGGCGACGCGGTTCTCGACGAGCTGCTGTGCCAGGTCATTACGCGCCGTGTTGAAGGAGACGTATTGGTGCACGGATCCTTCGGTGCTGAACGCGCCGGTCCACACATAACCTTGGCCTTCCACGAACGCGGGCCCGAACATCCGGCCGTGATCGCTCCCGTCGGCGAAGGCCTGCAATAAGCCGGTGGGCTGTTGACTGTAGGTGCTGCCGTTGATTTCGGCCTGATAGCCGGTGCTGTGCAAGCCCTGAGCCGGGAAGCCGGCCACTTTCATGGCCCGGTTCAGTTTCGCGGCGGATTCCGCTTCGCTGGTCGACGTCGGGTCGACGATGACGACGTTGATCGGCTCTGCAGGGACCTGCCCGCCCCAATTCGACACCTGCCCATCGGATTTCAGCATCCATTTACCGAGGCTTCCGAATGGAGTTGAGGCCACATCGCCGGGTTGTGGGTTCGCCGTTTCCGCGGCGGCGGCGACAAGACTGCGCGGCGCCACGGTGCTCGGCGCCGCAGTCGAAGCTTGAGTGAGGGAGATCTGTTCGATCTCACGGCGAATCAGCTGCAGCGCGCCCAGAACAACGGGCGCAGGGGCGACCGGAACATCGCCGGTGCCCACGCCCGACGACGTGATGCCGACCGCGGCGAGCAGACTCGAGACCACCTTGGCGATCGGGTTCGCAGGCGGCACCGCGGTCACGGTCAGCGGCTTGCGCACCAGAGCTTCGCCGGGCTGGCGCAAGGCCGCGGCGGCGTCGTCAACCCAAGAGCGCATCGGCGACGTCGCTGCGAAGGTGATCTGGCGCTCCGCGGACGCAAGGGTGCCCGCGCTGGCGACTGCGTCATTTCGGGCGGCGATGCGGGCGGTATCGGCCGAGAGGGAGGTCGGCTTGTCGGTTCCCGCGGTCGCCAGCGTGCGGGCCGGACCCGTCGGCTCGAAGTTGTTGTTGCGGTGCGGTCGCGTCGTCACTGCCGGCTTCTGGTCCCAGCTGGCAGACGTACTGGAGTCAGCGGGCTCGGAGGCTCGGCCGGCCGATTCGTCGGGGGTTGGGGCACGAGGGCGGCCGATGGCAGACAGTCGGTCGGCGATGTCGCTGAGGCTCGGCACGCGGGCGGGAGCAGGGTTGCGCATTCCGCCGGGGCTGCGCACGACCACGGACGGGCCGGTGCTGTTGGAACCCGAGACGGAGTCCGAGGTCTTTGATTGTCCCGAGTCGCTGCCCGACACCGACGGGCCGCCGGTGGTGCCCGATGTCGACGGCGGTGTGGCTGTGCCGCGTTGGCTTGACGAGTCGGGTTGGCCATTGGACGAGGTCTTGTCGGAACCCGAGGTGGAAGAGTCGGTGTCGGTGGGCTTGGCCCAAGCGATGCCCGGTGGGCACGCGATGGCCGCGCCGATTCCCAGGGCAGCGGCCAGCAAGCCAATGCGGGCGATGTAGCGGGCGTATTGCAGCGGCGGACGGTGTGCCGACTCAGCGGGACGCGTTTGAGTGCGCGCGGTGGTCGAGACGCGAGCCGCCCCGCCGTCGTCGCGACGTTGCGGGTGCGCCGGAGCCCACAAGGTCAACGTGTACTCGAACCGCTCCGCCGGAGACTTCTGATACAGATTTGCTGTCGAGTCCATGACCGGCTCCTCCCCGATGACTGGTGTGATTGGCCGACATGGCTTCGCTCCACTCTGACATGCCACCTCGCCAGAGTGAAGGGACGAAATACTCCATTCATCGCCGGTCTTCGCGCGCCGACGCCGGCGTTGCTCAGTAGCGCAGGAAACGATCGATCGAGGGGGACTTCTGGCACTCGTATAAGCAATCAGTGGCGATCGTATTGCTATCGATGGTCGCGTTTGCCGCGCACGGATTCCATGGCTTAGGCCGGTGAGACGAAAACAGGTTCTTGACCTGCAAGAAAAAGAGTCGGGCTGACAGGATTTGAACCTGCGACCACTTGACCCCCAGTCAAGTGCGCTACCAAACTGCGCCACAGCCCGTCGCCGTCGAGCAACCCGACAGCCGGACGAAAGCCTACCAATCACCCCGTCACAGGGTCACCAGCCGGTACAGCCCGATCAGGCCCACGACCACGATCGCCGCACGCAGCGCATTCGGCGGCAGCCGGCGCCCGAAGTGCGCGCCGACGAAACCGCCCACCAGTGAGCCGACCGCGATCAGCGCTGCCGCCAGCCAGTTGATCCGGTCGAACGCGACCACCGTATAAGCAAGGGCGGCAACAACATTGACCACCAACGCCAGCAGGTTCTTGGCGGCATTCATCCGCTGCACGTCCTCGGGCAGGAGCGCGCCCATCACCCCCATCAGCAGGATCCCCTGCGCGGCGGTGAAGTAGCCGCCGTACACGCCGACGGCGAACGTGAGAGTCACCAACGCTGCAAGGCGTCCCGTCGGCAGTTGGTCCGGCGCCCGGCCCGCCTCCTCCGCTCGCCGGCGTGCCCAGGTTTGTATTCGCGGCCCCACCACAACGAGCACCAGTGCGGCCACCAACAGCACCGGCACCACCTGCTCGAACACCTTCGCAGGCAGATGCAGCAACAGCCACGACCCCAGTGCGGCCCCCGTCAGGGACGCGAGCAGCTGCCACCGGAGTCGCAGCCACTGACCATGCAGCTCGCGTCGGTAGCCCCAGGTCCCCGACACGCTGCCGGCGACCAATCCGACGGCGTTGGACATCGTCGACGTCACCGGCGGGATTCCGAGCGTGACGAGCGTGGGGAATGTGACCAACGTGCCCGACCCCACAATTGCGTTGATCGCGCCCGCCGCGACACCCGCGAGCGCGATCAGGCTCATGTGAAAAACGGACACCGCTTACCGCGACCGCGCCTTGCGTTTCTCGCGCACGCGCACGTTGATCCGGATCGGGCTGCCCTCGAAGCCGAACGTCTCACGCAACCGCCGCTCCAGGAAACGCCGGTATCCGGCTTCGAGGAAACCCGTGGTGAACAACACGAACGTCGGCGGCCGAGCCGTGGCCTGAGTAGCGAACAGAATTCTCGGCTGTTTACCGCCGCGCACCGGCGGCGGCGTCGCCGCCACCACCTCCTTGAGCCACGTGTTCAGCCGTCCGGTCGAAATGCGCGTATCCCAGGACGCCAGCGCGGTCTCCAGAGCGGGCACCAGCCTCTGCACCGCGCGGCCCGTCCTCGCCGAAATGTTCACCCGCGGAGCCCACTGCACCTGCACGAGTTCGCGGTCGATTTCGCGCTCCAACACCTCGCGGCGGTCTTCGTCCACCAGATCCCACTTGTTGAACGCCAGCACCAACGCACGCCCAGCCTCGATCACCATCGACAGCACACGTTGGTCTTGTTCGGTCAGCGGCTGTGACGCGTCGATGAGCACGATCACCACCTCTGCGGCGTCGATCGCGCCGTGGGTGCGTACCGACGCATAGAACTCGTGACCTCTGGCCTGGCCGACCTTGCGCCGCAAGCCCGCCGTGTCGACGAACCGCCACACCTTTCCGCCGAGCTCGATCAGCGAATCCACTGGGTCGACGGTGGTGCCGGCCACCTCATGCACCACCGAGCGCTGGTCCCCCGACAGCTTGTTCAGCAGCGAACTCTTTCCCACATTCGGCTTACCCACCAGCGCCACGCGGCGCGGACCTCCCACTGCCGCAACGGTTTCCGAGACTTCAGGCAGCGCGCCCACCACGTCGTCGAGCAGATCCGCCACGCCTCGCCCGTGCATCGCGCTGATTGGATACGGCCGGCCGAGCCCTAGTGACCACAGCTGGGCGGTGTCGGCCTCGCCGCGTTCGGTGTCGACTTTGTTGGCCGCCAGAAAGACTGGCTTCCCGGATCGTCGCAGCGTTTTGGCGGCTGCTTCGTCACCCGCGGTGGCGCCGACGACGGCGTCGACCACCAGAATGACGGCATCCGCGGTCCGCATGGCCACCGATGCCTGTTCGGCGACCAACTGCTGCAATCCTTTTGCGTCCGGCTCCCAGCCGCCAGTGTCTTGAACGACGAACCGGCGGCCGGTCCACAGCGCGTCATAGGACACCCGATCGCGGGTCACGCCCGGCACGTCCTGCACCACCGCCTCGCGACGACCCAGGATCCTGTTGACCAACGTCGACTTTCCGACATTCGGCCGGCCGACCACCGCCACGACCGGCGGCGAAACCGACTGCACCGAGGCCTCCTCGGCACCGGCTTCGCCTATGTTCCAGTCACTTTCGTCGACCCAGGTACCGTCGCTCATCGCCGCGCCCGCGCCCGTTGCTCGACGACGTCGACCAGATGCGCAACCACCTCGGCCTCGGTCATGTTGCTTGTGTCGACGACGATCGCGTCGTCGGCCGGCCGCAGCGGCGACACCGCCCGCGTCGAATCCAGATGATCGCGGCGGCGCACGTCCGCGAGGACGCTGTCATAGTCATCCCCCAGCCCGTTGGCGATGTTCTGATCGTTGCGCCGACGCGCCCGCGTCTCTGGCGATGCCGTCAGGAAGAACTTGACGTCGGCGTCGGGAAGCACCACTGTGCCGATGTCGCGGCCCTCCACCACCACGCTGCCCTCTCCAGTCGCAAGCTCGCGCTGTAGTCGCACCAACTGTTGCCGCACGGCGGGCACCGCCGAGACTGCCGACACCGCACGTGTCACCTCGTCCGTGCGGATCATCCGCGAGACATTCTCGCCCGCAAGAAAACACCGCTCCTCGTCTGGGTCATATCCCACCGACAGGGGCACGTCGGCCGCCGCTGCGCCGACGGCGTCGGGGTCAGTCACGTCGACGCCGGAGCGGAGCATGTGCAGTGTCATGATTCGGTACATAGCGCCCGTATCGAGATACCGAGCGCCGAGAGCACGGGCCAATCCCTTTGATACAGAGGACTTTCCGGTACCAGCGGGACCGTCGATCGCTATTGCGAGCGACCCGCTCACAACCCCACCGCCTTGTACAGTAGCCCGATCTCGTCCCGTCTGAGTGGTCGCAAACTCCCCGGCCGCTGATTGCCCAGCGACACCGCGCCGATGTCGGTGCGCACAAGTGACTGCACCGGATAGCCGACCGCCGCCAGCAACCGGCGGACAATCCGTTTGCGGCCCTCGTGCAGCGTCACCCGCACCATCGTCTTGCCCGGAACTGAATCCACCACAGCGAAGTCGTCGACAGCCACCGGACCGTCCTCCAGTTCCACACCGTCGCGCAGTGTCTTGCCGAGGCCGCGAGGCACCGTCCCGTTCACCGTGGCCACATAGGTTTTCGGCACTTCATACGACGGGTGCATCAGCCGGTGCGCCAATTCGCCGTCGTTGGTCAACAGGATCAGGCCTTCGGTGTCCGCGTCCAGGCGCCCGACGTGAAATAGCTTCTTGTTGCCCCGAACCCGGTGCTCGATCAAGTCGCCGATACACGGGCGCCCACGCTCGTCGGACATCGTCGAATGCACTCCGCGCGGCTTGTTCAAGGCCAGGTGCACCAATGTGTCGTCCAGCATCACCCGTGCACCGTCCACTCGAATCACCGACACACTCGGGTCCACCCTGGTGCCCAACTCGGTGACCACGTGTCCGTCGATCTCGACACGGCCGTCGAGGATCATCCGCTCCGCGACCCGCCTAGACGCAAAACCGGCCTGTGACAACACTTTTTGCAGCCGGACACCTTCAGAAGACGACACGTCAGTCCTGATCCACGTTGATCTCCGGCACCGGATCGTCAGCGGAAACGCGATTCAAACGGGCGAATCGCGGCTCGCTGTCGAGGGTTTCGGTGATGTCGTCGATGACGTCGATGTCCGGTAGCAGCGGTGCAATGTCGGGCAGGTCCGCCAGCGACGAAAGCCCGAGCCGCTCCAGGAACAATTCCGTGGTCGCGAATGTCACGGCGCCGGTGTCGGGATCTGTGCCGGCCTCAGTGATCAGCCCCCGGGCCAGTAGCGTTCGCATCACGGCGTCGACGTTCACGCCACGCACCGCGCTCACCCGCGCCCGGGTGACCGGCTGGCGGTATGCCACGACCGCGAGCGTCTCCAGCGCGGCGCGGGTCAGCTTCGAGCGGGCTCCGTCGAGCAGCAGCTTCTCCACATACGGCGCGAACCGCGCCCGCGTGTACATCCGCCACCCGCCGCCGGCTTCTCGCAGGTCGATCCCGCTGCCGCGGTCGGCCAGCTCGGCGGCCATCCGCTCCAACGCGCCCGCCACCCGATCGGTGGTCTGCTGCGTCACCGTCGCCAACGTCTCCACCGGCACGGGAGTGTCGACTACCAACAGCAGTGCCTCCAGCACGGCCGTCAGCTCGGCGTCGTCGAGCTCGCTTCGAGGCTGCAGCTCGACCCCCAGATCGAGGTCTGGGACCTGTTCACTCATCAGAGGCCGTTTCGCTCCTCGCGTCCGCAGTGGCTTTCACCAAGTCGTCGTCGGTCGGCCGGTCTCCGGTCCATGAAACCTGCAGCACACCAAGTGGTTCTGACTGGTCGAATGCTACCGCTCGCAGCCGGTACAGCTCGAGCAGCGCCAGGAACCGCCCCACGATCTCGATCGCTTCGCCGCAGTCCGCCACCAGCTCGGTGAACGTCGTCCACCGCCCCACCCCGCGACGCGCCAGCTCGTCGAGGACGCGGCCGGCCTGCTCGGGTATCGACACGATCGTCTGGTGCAGATGCTCGGTGGCCACCGTAGGCACCGGCCGCGGCGTCAACGCGGTCGCGGCGATTTGGGCGAACGCGGTTGCGTCGACGCCCAGCATCACTTCGGGCAGGAGGTCGGCGAAGCGATCCTCCAGCGATACCGATCGCGGGTAGCTGCGCAACGCTGCGGCCTCCAGCTCGGCGAACATCTCGGCGACGTGCTTGAACGCCCGATACTGCAGCAGCCGCGCGAACAGCAGGTCGCGCACTTCCAGCAGCGCGAGATCCTCCGCGTCTTCCACCTCGCCGGCCGGCAACAACCGAGCTGCCTTCAGGTCCAGCAGTGTCGCAGCCACCACCAGAAACGCCGTCGTCTCCTCCAATTCGAGTTGCGCGCCAATGGCTTTCGTGTAGGCGATGAATTCGTCGGTGACTTGGTGCAGCGCTACCTCGGTGACGTCGAGGCGATGCGCGAAGATCAGTTGCAGGAGAAGGTCGAACGGCCCCTCGAAATTGCTGAGCCGAACGTGAAAGGCCGGCGCGGACTCCGTCGACGTCACGCGCCGCCGAACCGGTCGATCACCTCTCGGGCCAGTGACCGATATGCTTCTGCGCCAGCAGATTTCGGTGCCCACGTGGTTATCGGCTCACCGGCCACGCTGGTCTCCGGGAATCGAACCGTGCGAGTGATCACGGTGTCGAACACCAGGTCGCCGAACCGCTCGACCACCCGCGCCATGACTTCGCGGGCGTTGATGGTGCGGGTGTCGAACCGTGTGATCAGAATTCCGGTGATGTGCAGCTTCGGATTCAACCGGTCGTGCACCTTGTCCACGGTGTCGGTCAACAACGCGAGCCCGCGCAGCGAGAAGTATTCGCATTCGGTGGGAATCACCACACCGTCGGCGCATGCCAGCGCATTCACTGTCAGCAGTCCCAGCGACGGCTGACAGTCGACGAGCACATAGTCGTAGCGGTCGAGCACCGGGTACAGGGCGCGGCCTAGCGTCTGCTCGCGGCCGACTTCGTTGACGAGCTGGATCTCGGCGGCCGACAGGTCGATGTTGCTGGGCACCAGATCCAGATGCTTGACCTTGGTGTGCACCATCACGTCGTCGATCGATACCCGCGACTCGATCAGCACGTTGTGAATCGTCGCGTCCAGCTCGTAGTGCGGCACGCCCAGTCCGGCGGATAACGCCCCCTGCGGGTCGAGGTCGACCAGCAGCACCCGCCGGCCGTACTCGGCCAGCGCTGCACCGAGGTTGATGGTCGACGTGGTCTTGCCGACGCCGCCCTTCTGGTTGCACATCGCGATGACCTTCGCCGGACCGTGAGCGGTCTTGGGCTGGGGCTCTGGGATGGCCCGCGGCGGACGGCCGGTGAGGCCGACGCCGGAGCCTTCCGGCTCGTCGGTCACGCCGGGCCGTTCACTGTAGGGGTGGCGGACATCCGGGCAAGTTTAGCGACGTGGCGACCCCGAAACGGGCAGACCCGCGGTCTGCGTAGGCCCCCGCTGCGGCAACACGCTCCATAGGCTGTGAAGCATGAGTGTGAAGCGACGGCTGGGAATGTTGCGGTGGTCGGTGATCCGCATGGGACTCGGTGCCCGCCATTTCTCGCGGACTGGGCAGTGGGGTGACGGACGTGAATCGGCCGTCGCCGACTACGTCGAAAGCCACGCCCGACGAGGCGACATCGACGACGTCCTGAACACCATCGACAGGTTCGCCTACGACCAGTCATTCCTCATCAACATCGGCGACGAGAAAGGACTGCTGCTCGACGCGGCTGTGACGCGGGCGCAGCCCCGTCTGTGCCTGGAGCTCGGCACCTACGTCGGATACGGCTCGTTGCGAATCGCCCGGGCGGCGCCGCAGGCGAAGGTCTATTCGGTCGAGGCATCGGCGGCAAACGCTGCGATCGCGCGGCGAGTCTGGGCGCATGCGGGCGTCGCCGACCGCATCACCTGCGTCGTCGGCATGATCGGTGACGGCGGCCGCACCCTCGATGCGCTTGCCGCCTACGGATTTGACGCCGGCAACCTGGATTTCCTGTTCATCGACCACGAAAAAAGCGTGTACCTCGACGACTTGCAGAGCATCCTGGCCCGCGGCTGGTTGCATCCCGGGTCGATCGTGGTGGCCGACAACGTGCTGGTCCCCGGTGCGCCCAAATACCGCAAGTACATGGCTGAGCAACAGGGCAAGCGGTTCGCCACGGTCGAGCACAAGACGCACGCTGAATACCAGAGCCTGGTCCCGGACCTCGTGCTGGAATCCGAATACGTCGGATAGCGGGCTAGTGCGCCCGCGGGTGTGCTCCTGCCCAGACCTCGCGCAGCGCGTTCATCGTCACCAGCGTGTAGATCTGCGTGGTGGTCACCGACGCGTGCCCCAGCAGCTCCTGCACGACACGCACGTCGGCGCCGCCGTCGAGCAAATGGGTGGCGAATGAGTGCCGCAGCGTGTGCGGCGACACCCCGGAACTGATCCCGGCGCGCTCGGCCGCGTCCTGCAGCACCTGCCATGCGCTCTGCCGCGAGAGCCGGCCGCCGCGCGCGTTGAGAAAGATCGCCGGGGTGCCGCGTCCGCGCCTTGCCAGATCCGGCCGGCCCCGCACGAAGTAGGTGTCGAGCGCTTCGATCGCCGGTCGGCCTACCGGCACGAGCCGATGCTTGCCGCCCTTGCCCCGCAGCAGCACCGAGCGGGCGTGGGTGTCGACGTCGTCGACGTCGAGCCCGACTGCCTCGGAAATCCGCGCGCCGGTCGAATACAGCAGTTCCAGCAGCGCTCGGTTGCGCAAGGCCAGCGGGCCATCGGACGGGCTGTCGCCCCCGGCGCCCGTGAGTAGCGCCAATACCTCGTCGACTGTAAGACTCTTCGGCAATCGCCGAGTCGGCGTCGGCGGCTTGACCGCCCTCGCGACGTCGATGTCGGTCAGCCCTTCCGCGGTGGCGAATCGGTGCCAACCGCGCACTGCGATCAACGCCCGCGCGGCCGATACGGCCGACAATGCGGGGACGCCGGTGTCCGGGTCACCTCGGCGCAACGCCACCAAGAATTCGCTGACGTCGTTCTCGGTGACGTCAGCGAGGTCGTGCACGCCGCGCAGCACCAAGTGGTCCAGGTAGCGGCGCAGGTCCCGCCGATAGGAGCTCAACGTGTTGGCCGCGACGCCGCGTTCGATGGTCAGGTGATCGAGGTAATCCTGCAGCTGGCCAGTGAGCGCGGGCGCGACCGCGGTCATTCGCGACCCAGCCGGCGGGCGAACGCGGTGGGCCGGTCGGGCCACGGGGCGTCGACCGGACGGCTCGGCTTACCGTCGACCACGACCGCGTAAGCGGCCAATACCCCCGCGGCCGCGGATGCGTTGACGATCTCGCCGGCGAGCACCATGTCGGCCGCGGTCTCCAGCGGAAACCAGTGCACGCTCAGGTCCGCCTCCTCGTCCTCTGCCTTCGGCCGCCCCACGTGGGAAAGACCAGTGGCCAGGTACGTGCGTACCGATTCGTCGGAGAACCCGGGCGAGGATGCGGTGTCCAGCAGCACCCGCCACTGGTCGGCGGCGAGCCCGGCTTCTTCCTGCAGTTCGCGTTTGGCGGTCGCGAGTGGTTCTTCATGGGCGGTGTCCAGTAGACCCGCGGGCAGTTCCCACAGCCGGCGCCCCAGCGGGTGCCGATACTGGTAGACCATTGCGATTTGTCGACGGTCGTCCACCGCGGCGATCGCCACCGCACCGTAGTGCTCGACCACCTCGCGCTTCGCGGTGCCACCGCCGGGCATGCTGACCTGATCGACGCGCAGCGCCACAATGCTGCCCTGGTAGACCGTTTCCGACGAGACGGTCTCGAAGACGTGCTCAGCCATGTCGGGTGCTCTTCGCGCAAGCCGTCATGGACGCGCCACTGGCTGGTGCAGCAGCCCCGTCACTCCTGTCGGGTGTTCGCTGCCGTTCGGCGGCGCTTCCGGGATCTCCACCGGAAGCCGTTCTGCCGCTTTGTATTCCAGTGCCGCGCCGACGAACGAGACGAACAGCGGGTGCGGTCGGGTGGGCCGGCTCTTCAACTCCGGATGCGCTTGGGTGCCGACGATGAACGGGTGCACGTCCCGCGGATACTCGACGAACTCGACCAGCCGGCCGTCGGGCGATGTCCCGGAGAACCGCAGACCGCTGGCCGCGATGCGATCGCGGTACTCGTTGTTCACCTCGTAGCGGTGCCGGTGCCGCTCCGACACCTCGGTGGCCTCATAAGCCTCTGCCACAATGGATCCCGGCTCCAGCACGGCGGGGTACGCGCCCAGCCGCATCGTGCCGCCCATGTCCGCTTGCCCGGCGACCACATGCTGTTGATCGGCCATCGTGGATATCACCGGGTCGGGGGTATCCGGATCGAACTCGGCCGAATTGGCTTGGGTCAGTCCGACGGAGCGCGCTGCCTCTATCACGATGCACTGCAACCCCAAGCACAACCCCAGCACCGGTAATCCATGGGTGCGCGCGTAACGTATCGCGCCGATCTTGCCCTCGATGCCGCGGATGCCGAAGCCACCCGGGATCAGCACCCCGTGCACGTCGCCAAGCGCAGCGGCCGCCCCGCTCGTCGTCTGACAGTCATCGGAAGCGACCCAACGCATTTCGACCCGGGCGCGATGCTTGAATCCCCCCGCCCGCAGTGCCTCGGCCACCGACAGATACGCGTCGGACAGGTCAACGTACTTGCCTACCAGCGCAATCCGCACGGTTTCGCGCGGTTCATGTACCCGCCGCAGCAAGTCGTCCCATTCGGTCCAGTCGACGTCGCGGAACGGCAGGTTCAGCCGGCGGACCACGAACGCGTCGAGTTCTTCGCGGTGCAGCACCTTGGGGATGTCGTAGATCGACGGCGCATCGGGTGTGGAGATCACGCCGTCGATGTCCACGTCGCACATCAGCGCGATTTTGTTCTTGAGCGGCTCGGGGACATCGCGGTCACAGCGCAGGATCAATGCGTCCGGCTGAATACCGATGCTGCGCAACGCGGCCACCGAATGCTGGGTGGGCTTGGTTTTCAGCTCGCCTGACGGCGCCAGGTATGGCACCAGCGACACGTGCAGGAAGAACACGTTTTCCCGCCCGACGTCGTGACGGACCTGCCGGGCCGCCTCGAGGAAGGGCTGCGATTCGATGTCGCCGACGGTACCGCCGATCTCTGTGATCACCACGTCTGGCCGGTTGCCGTCGGCATCCGGTTCGGCCATCGCGAGGATGCGGCTCTTGATCTCGTCGGTGATGTGCGGAATCACCTGCACGGTGTCACCCAGGTATTCGCCGCGGCGCTCTTTGGCGATGACCGACGAATACACTTGGCCGGTGGTCACATTCGCTTGCGCCGACAAGTTGCGGTCCAGGAACCGCTCGTAGTGGCCGACGTCGAGGTCGGTTTCGGCGCCGTCCTCGGTGACGAACACCTCCCCGTGCTGAAACGGGTTCATGGTGCCCGGATCCACGTTGAGATACGGGTCCAGCTTTTGCATGGTCACCTGCAACCCGCGCGCGGTGAGGAGCTGACCCAGGCTCGAAGCGGTCAAGCCCTTGCCGAGCGACGACGCCACCCCGCCGCTGACGAACAGATGCTTGGTAGCGGTTTGCGGGTGCTTGCGTAACGCTGGCAAGAGCGACTCCCGTGACGACGGCGCAGGGCTTTGTCTTTTCCAGGCAGTTTCACCTAGCTGGGGCCTGCCGACCCACGGAATTTCACCTTAACACCGCCGCCGACAACGCGGCGCTAACACGCCCGGCCCGCAGGAAGCGTCTACTGCGGCACGGTGAGTGCTTGGGCCCCTTCGCCGCTGCCGTATTGCGTGGCGCGGGCTCCGCTGAGCAGGTCATGCAAGGCCAAGATGGTCGTGATACGACCCGATTCCATGTCGACGTTGTCGACGGTGGTGACGGCACCCGCCATGCCCGAATCGGCCCGCACCACAGCCACCGCGGCCGTCCCCGACGCCGAACCGTCAGCTCCTGCCAGCACGGTCCCCGCGCCGTGCGGCGCCAGCGCCGCGGCAAACCGTGCAACGGTGGGGCCGCTGTTGCCGGCGTCCTCTTTGAGCGCGCCGCCGGTTACCACGATCGCGGTATTGGCCGCACCGACTTTGCCCTGATAGGTGATGAAGCCGGTCTGGCGCAAGGCCGCCAGGACGGTTTCGCGCTGGGTGTCGTCGACGGGCGGCGTGGCTGGGTTCTTGTTGAGTTGAAGCACAATGCCCAGCAGGTCTCCGGCTTGGGCACCCTGGTCCACCGATGCGGTGTTCAACTGTGACCCCGCCGGCAATATCGACGAGTTCACCACCGAGAGCAGTTTGTCCGCGGCGTTGCCGCCGACGAATTGTTGGGTGAGCGTGACGGTCCCGCTCAGCGTGCCGCCCGCATCCCCCACGAGTCTGGACAGCGAGGTGACGGTGTCGTCGGAGGCGTCCGGGGTGCGGAAGATGACCACCGACTTGCCGCCCAACGCACCGTTGACCATCCGCCCGGCCATCGCTGCATCGAATTCGCCTGCCGCATTCAGCTTTTCGTTGAGCGCATTGTTGTGTCGTTCGAGCTCGCTGATCTTGTCCTGCAGCTGCTTCTTGTCGTCACGCAATCCCGACACCAGCGTGTCCGACAACAGCCCGGAACCCAACACCACGCCGACAGCCAGTGCAAGGAACACGGCGGCAAGCGAAATCGCGTGCTGACGAAGCGAAATCACGGGCAGCGTCCTAGGCGACCAGTCCCTGGACCCACAACGAGAATCGGTTCCAGTACACGAGAACCCAATCCAGCACCGCATGCTCGCTGCGCGACACCCACAACGCCACAATGATCGCGATGAGCATCGCCAACACCAGCATGGCGATCGCGCCGCCGGAAATCCGGTTGCGGTACAGGGTGGCGACGGCCTTGGCGTCGACCAGCTTCTGCCCGACTTTCAGCCGCGTGAGGAACGTCGACGGATTGCTTTGAGCGCGACTGCGATCGAAGAACTCCTCGATGGTCGCGCTGTGGCCGGCGGTGACGATCAGCGCCGCGCCGTGGTGGTCGGTCAGCAGCAGCGCAAGGTCCATCGCCGAGCCGGCCGCCGGGAACGTCATGGCGCCCACGCCAAGATCCTGGATTCGGTCCAGGCCGGGCGCGTGGCCGTCGGCATCGGCCGGCAGGACCACCTGCGCACCGCAGCGCAACACGTCGGCGGTCATCTTCTCCGGGTCGCCGACGATCAGCTGCGGCCGATAACCGGCCTTGCGTAGCACATCCGCACCGGCTCCGACACCGACGAGCACCGGCTGGTACTCCTTGATGAACGGCTTGAGACTCTTCAGATCGTCTGCGGCAGAGTCTTCTTCGCCGACGACCACGACGTGGCGACGGTTGAGGTCCACGTCGATGTCCGGGATACCGATTCCGTCGATGAGCAACGGGCTTTCGCTGCGGATGAATTCAATCGTGTTGCCGGCGAACGCCTCCAGGTGTGCGACGAGCCCACTCTTGGCTTCGTGCATCAGGTCGGCGATTTCTTCGTCGCTGCGTTGCGATCCGACGACCAGTCGGCGGTCGCCGGAGTACACCGCGCCGTTGTGCACGCGCACCCGGGCGCCGTCTTTCACCTTCTTGAAGACGTCCGGGCCAGTGTCGTCGATCAGCGTCACGCCGTTGGCCACCAGCACCTCGGGGCCAAGATTGGGATAGCGGCCGGTGATCGACGGCGACGCGTTGATCACCGCTGCGACCCCGGAGTCCACCAGCGCGTCGGCGGTCACGCGGTCCAAGTCTCGGGCGTCGAGCACGACGATGTCTCCG
This sequence comes from Mycobacterium sp. NGS35, assembly GCF_059812855.1. Lineage (NCBI taxonomy): Bacteria > Bacillati > Actinomycetota > Actinomycetes > Mycobacteriales > Mycobacteriaceae > Mycobacterium > Mycobacterium sp. NGS35. Next base: position 6,261 of record NZ_JCALDL010000005.1, on the reverse strand, counting down.
GGCCCGACGCGCCGCAACAGCCGGTCGATGTCTTTGTCCACCACAGCGGTGCCGACGATTCCGGGGCGCGAGGACGTATTTCGGGACAGCAGCGAAGACATCTTCATGCGGCGATTCTGGCCACGGATGCCGCCGAGGCCCGGGAGGCGCGCCGTAACAACAGCCACACAAGTTAACTTTCGTCACACCCGGGTTGCCCCGCGAGCGAGCGTGTGTGTACACGACACGCCGCATGTTGGCGTACGGCAGCGCACGCTCACGGTTAGATGGACGCGCGCTCAGCGGCGGCCGTTTCCAGCAGCTCGCGGGCGTGCGCCCTGGCGGTATCGGACTCGCCCAGACCCGCCAGCATGCGGGCCAGCTCGGCGACGCGACCGTCGTCGTCGAGGCGACGTACCACGCTGGTGCCGTTGCGGCCCCCCGCGTCGACCACCAGATGCACATCCGCATACGCCGCGACCTGAGGCAGGTGCGTCACGACGATCACCTGATGAGTCCGCGCCAGCCGTGCCAGCCGTCGCCCGATCTGAACCGCGGCCCGCCCGCCGACGCCGGCGTCGACCTCGTCGAACACCATCGTCGTGCCCTCGGCCGATGCCGCAAGCACAACCTCGAGGGCGAGCATCAGCCGGGACAGCTCACCTCCCGACGCGCTCTTGTGGACCGGCAGCACTGCGCCGCCCTTGTGCGCGCTGAAGCCGAACTCGACGAGGTCGGTGCCCGACGATCCCGCGTGCACGGTGGTCCCCGGTGGCACGATCAGCGGCGCGGAGTCGTCGGGACGGGCCGGCAACGGCTGCACCTCGACCGTGAACTCCGCGGCGCCCATCGCAAGTCCCGACAACTCCGCGGTGACGGCCTTGGCCAGACCCTTCGCCGCCTTGGTCCGCGCCTTCGTCAGGTCGGCGGCCGCGGTGGCCACCTGGCCCGCGAGGTCCTCAACGGTACGGGACAGCGCCGTCAGCGCCTCCTCCGAAACGTCGATCTGAGCCAGCCGCTCTCGCGCCTGCCCCGCCCAGGCCAGCACGCCGTCGATGTCTGCCGCGTACTTTCTGGTCAACGTGCGAAGCTGGGCCTGGCGTGCCAGCTTGGTTTCCAAAGCGCTTGCGTCCGTTGGTAATTCGTCGAGATAAGCCGCCAATTCACTGGCCACGTCGGTGACCAGTGTCAGCGCCTCCCCTAGCTGAGTGGACAGTGCTGCCAACGCGCTGTCGCCGGTTTCCAACGCTGACATGGCTCGACCGATGAGGTCGGTCGCCGAACCGTCGTTATCACCGATTTCGTCGCGGGTGCCCGCCAACGCGGCGCGGGCGGTCTGCGCGGCTTCTCGCAGCGCATCGAGTTCGGACAGACGGCGGATGTCGGCGACAATCGACTCGTCTTCCCCGGGCAACGGGTCGATCGAGTTGATCTCGTCGATCGCGAACTTGAGCCGATCGGCCTCCTGCACCAATTCACGCGCATGCTCGGTCCGCTCGGCGAGATCGCGGCGCGCTTGCAGCCAGTCATTGCGCAGCTTGCGGTAGCGGTCGAGCTTCGGCCCCACTCCGGCGTACCGGTCGAGGGCGGCGCGTTGCTCGTCAGGCCGCATCAGCCGCAGTTGGTCGTTTTGGCCGTGCAACGTCAGCAATTCGGTGGTGAAGGCGCTCAGCGACTTCGCCGGCACGCTGCGACCGCCCAGATAGGCGCGGGACCGGCCGTCGCTGGTGACCGACCGACTGGCGATGACGCTGCCGTCGTCGTCACGCTCGGCGCCGCAGGAGTCGAGTATCCCGACGATGTCAGTCGCCGCGGTTTCGTCGAGATCGCTTGTGATGAAACGGCCTTCGACCACAGCGCGTTCGGCTCCGGAGCGGACGCGGGTAGCGTCGGCGCGGGCGCCACCGAGCAAATGCAGGCCGGTCACCACCATCGTCTTGCCGGCGCCGGTCTCGCCGGTGAGCACCGTGAACCCGCGGTCGAACTCGGCCACCGCCGAGCCGATCGCGCCCAGCGATTCGATCCGGATTTCGCAGAGCACTCAGTTCCTTCTGTTCTTCGCGCAAGCGCTCATCAGTTCATTCTCTTCTTCGCGCAAGCGCTCATCAGTGCCCCGCCGTCGTCGGGCCGCGCCACCCGGTGACCGGCAACCGGAACTTGCGCACCAGCCGGTCGGTGAACGGCGCGCTGTCGAGGCGCACCCAGCGCACGGGCGTGGCGCACCTGGTCACTTCCAGTCGTGCGCCGGCGGGCACCAGCATTTGACGGCGGCCGTCGCACACCACGACGGCGTCATTGCCGTCGTTCTCCACTTCGATCGCGATGCACGCCGCCGGGCTGGTGACCATGGGACGCGCGAACAACGCATGGGCGTTGTTGGGCACCACGAGAATGGCCTCGAGGTCCGGCCACAAGATCGGGCCGCCGGCCGAAAACGCGTACGCCGTGGAGCCGGTCGGCGTGGAGACCAGCACGCCGTCGCAGCCGAACGACGACACCGGCCGTCCGTCGACTTCCAGCACCACGCCCAGCACGCCCAGGTGCGTGCCTTTCTCCAGGCTGGCCTCGTTGATCGCCCAACCCTGGCCGACGACTTCGCCGTCGGCACGCACCGAAACATCGAGCGTCATGCGATCCTCGACGCGGTAGTCCCGGTCGATGATGTGGTGCAGCACGCGGTCGATCGCCTCTGCCTCGGCTTCGGCCAGGAACCCGATGCGGCCGAGGTTCACGCCGAGCACCGGTACGGCCGCGTTTCGGGCCAGCTCAGCGGCACGCAGGAAGGTGCCGTCGCCGCCCAGCACGAGGACGAGCTCGCAGCCGACGGCCGCGTCGTGCGTCGGCTCGACGACCTCGATGTCGACGCCCAGCGCACGTATGTCGTCCGGTGACAGGTGCAGCCTGCCGCGGTCGACGGCCTCGGCGGACAAGACGCGCAGACTGATTCCGTTGTCGCCCAACACTTTATGGACACGGCGGGCGGTGTCGGTGGCTTCGTCACGGCCGGTGTGAACCACCAGAAGTACCGCGCGTTCGCTGGTCACTGCGGACCCTCCGCGACCGCGCGCGCCACCGCTTGCGCCAACTCGTCACCTGTAAGGCCATGGTCGGTGCGGGACCGCAGATGCAAGAAGTACTCGACGTTGCCCGACGGTCCCGGCAGCGGGCTTGCGACGACGTCGACGGGCTTCCAGCCGAGTTCCGCTGCGCGGCGCGCGACGGCCAGCACGGCGCGGCTGCGCAGAGCCGGGTCGCTGACCACGCCGCCCCGGCTTACATGGTCCTTCCCCACCTCGAACTGAGGCTTCACCATCGGAACGATATCCGCCTCCGCGGTCGCACATGACGTCAGCGATGCGAGCACCGTGGTCAGCGAAATGAACGACAGATCGGCGACCACCAGATCCGCTGGGCCGCCGATGTCTTGCACGGAAAGCTCGCGCACATTCGTGCGGTCCAGCACCCGCACTCGAGGATCCGACCGCAGCGACCAGGCCAACTGCCCATACCCCACGTCGACGGCAATCACCTCGCGTGCCCTGCGGTCGAGCAACACTTCGGTGAACCCACCTGTGGAGGCGCCGGCATCGAGGCAGCGCCGATCCGTTACCGATATCGAGAACGCATCGAGGGCGCCGATCAGCTTGTGCGCACCGCGTGACACCCAACTTCGGGCGCCGTCGTCTGCGACAGCCAGGCGAGCAGTGGTGGCGACGGCGGTAGCCGGCTTGGCGGCCGGCATTCCGTCGATGGTGACTCGGCCGGCGCCGATGAGTTCGGCCGCCTGCTGCCGCGAGCGCGCCAGCCCGCGCCTCACCAGTTCGACGTCAACGCGTGCACGCCGGGCCACCGGTGGTCAACCCTTTTCCACCGATTCCAAGGCGCGGACCAGCACGTCGTGCGCCTGTTCGAGCCGTGCCGCGATGCCCTCGATATCCAAAGCACTCAGGTCGGCGCTTTCGGCCGCAACGTCGGGCAGGTCGGCCAGTAGCGCAGCGATGTCCGCGCGGATTCGGTCTGGGTCTGCAGTCATGACGCCTTCACGCTATCCGATGCCAGGACCCCGGCGGCGACGGCGCGGCGCAGCGCCTGATGCGCTCGTTGGTCCCCGGCGACGATCGGCCGCGCGCGGGGGTAGTCGGCTTCCCGCCACACCGCATCGGCGACCGCACGAATGACCGAGAGTCCGTCGTCGTCGGCCGGGTCGTCCCGGGCGGTGACCGTGATGTTGTCAGGACCGCTTTCGACGTGCCACGCCGGTTGGGTGACGACGCGAAGCCGCTCGGCTGAATCCGTCAGTCCGCGAAGATCGTTGGCGATGTACGTCGGGCGCTCATGCTCCGCGGCAAACACTGCCTGCTCGGCCGTGCTCACCCCTGTGAGCACCATCATGCTGGGTAACTGGGCTGCGTTGGCGCCTGCGATGTCGGTGTCCAGCCTGTCGCCGACCACGAGGGGACTACGAAAACTACCGCGGCTCAAGGCATCTCGGAACAGGGTCGGCTGGGGTTTGCCCGCAACTCTGGGCTCCTGCTCGGTGGCAGCGCGAAGTGCGGCGACCATTGCGCCGTTGCCGGGCAGCAGTCCGCGTTCAGTCGGAAGCGTGAGATCGACGTTCGCCGCGAGCCATAGTGCGCCACCGCGGATCGCCAGCGCCGCTTCGGCGAGGTTGGGCCAGCAGGTGTGCGGCGAGTGTCCCTGCACAACCGCGACCGGTGCGTCGGCCCACTGCCGGACCGGCCGCAGACCGACCGCAGCGACCTCTGCGGCGAGCGCCTCGGTGCCGACGATCAGCACCGCCGCGTCGGCCGCCAGTTCTGCGGCGAGCAGTCGCGCGGCTGTCTGAGCGCTGGTGACGACGTCGTCGGGTTTTGCGGTGAACCCGATGTCGCGGAGATGGTCGGCGACTTCGGCCGCTGACCGCGAAGCGTTGTTCGTGACGAACAAGACCCGCGCATCGACGGCTGCGAGAGTTGCGACGGCGCCGACGGTGGGTGACGCTCCCCGAAACAGAGTGCCGTCGAGGTCGAGAAGCAGGCAATCATGTTGCCGCGCAGGGGATGTCATGTATCAGGCCAGCTCCGCAACGCGATCCTCGGCGTCGGTGACACCGTCGACGTCGGCGGCCGCCGCATGCAGAAACCACTGCAATGCCTCTTCCCCGCGGCCGAGTGCGAGGAGCGTGTCCGCGTAGGCGTAGCAGAGTCGGGCGGCGGTCTGCCCCTGGCGGGCCGGGTCGATCGGCGGTGACGACAGCGTGGCCAGCGCCTGCTCGAGTTGACCCAGATCAGCGCGGGCGCCGGCGGCGACGATCCGCATCTCGTCGGCGTCGTCACCGGTGAGTTGGGCAGCCTCCGGGCTGCGGGCCAGCTCGATCGCGCGCTCGGGACGGCCGACACCGCGCTCGCAGTCGGCGATCAACGGCAGCAGCGTCGACTTGCTGCCAAGGCGTCGGGCCGCACGCAGTTCCGCGAGCGCCTGAGCCCAGTCACCGCAGCGGTAGGCCGCGAGACCGACCGCTTCGCGGACCGCAGCGATCCGTCCCGAACGCGCCCGGGCGGCGCGGGCGTGGGCCAGCGCCGCTTCGGGATCGTCGTCGAGAAGCTGCCCCGCGGCGACGAGGTGCTTGGCCACCATGTCCGCGTTGACGCGGTCCAAAGTGGTTAATTCGCGCCGGATTTCGGGCGACAGCTGCCTGGCGTCGACGTCGGCGGGCAGTGGTGGTGCCGCCGACCGCGCGTCCTGAGGGCTGCCGGCGTCGTCCGGTTGCGGCTGCGCCCGGCGGGCTCGATTCGGCCCCGAGCGCATCGGCGGTTGCGAACGCTTGTCCCGCCGCTGCGTGCTCCGCGGACCGCCTCCGCCGGTGCCGTTGACGTCGGGACCGTTGCCGGGGATGTGACGACGTTCGCCGCCTGCTCTGTTGTCGACCACTGAAACCTTTCGCAGTAACCCGTGTCAGGATACGGTCCGGCGCGAGCAGTGACGGGAGTACGTTACAGCCACTCAACCGGGTGGGCGTTTTTGCACAACGGCAGTGCCAATGAGCCTATTAATAGTTGGAATGAAACGGTTCGGATAGAGAAATGCCCCCCGAATGTATCGGGGGGCATTTCTTAATGGGTGTTCGGCGGTGTCCTACTTTTCCACCCGGGGTGGGTAGTATCATCGGCGCTGGCAGGCTTAGCTTCCGGGTTCGGGATGGGTCCGGGCGTTTCCCTGCCGCTGTGGCCGCCGTAACTTTATTGGGTTGTGTTTTGGTGGTGGGGTGTTCCACGGCCTTTG